>CAZLFV010000130.1:0-2264 GCA_964558915.1 uncultured Eubacteriales bacterium
CCGAAGTTCACACCCGCCGCCGGGTATCCGTATTTTTCCTGGTAATGGGCGTCGAGGATATTGCGGCAAAAAACATTGATATCCAGGAAGGCCCGCAGCGGAAACCGGCCTTCGAAGTCCAGGCGCAGATAGCCGGCCTGGGTCCGCACAGTCTGATCGGTGTCATAAAGGGTATTGTTGTTGTAGATCACTTTCTGGCTGGAGATAGCCTGGGCGAAAAGGGCCAGGCTGAGGTTTCTTCGGGTCACGTACTGAACCCCCGCGTTGGCCTTATGCCGGGGCAGGCCCGGCACCTCATTGAAATCGCGGTCGGCCGGATTCACGAAGAGGTCGACGAAGATATCTCCCTCTGTCCGGCTCTTTTGAAAGGTGTAATTGAAAAAAGCCGACCACCCGGACCCCAGCGGCGCGGCGATCTCGAAATCAAATCCGTAGATTTTGGCATTGTCGATGTTGTAGGCAACAAAGTTAATCAGGTCAAACTGGATATAATTGCGTATCTGATAATAATAAGGGGAAATCTCAAGGCTCACCCGGCCGGGCAGCGTCGCGTTCCAGCCCGCCTGGACCAGCAGGCCGTCTTCTTCGTGGAAGGGCATGTCGCTCGTATCCACACCGGAATCATAATCATAATGCCAGAAATGCTCGGGCGGAGTCGGCATTCTGAGCGCCCGGGCGACACTCAGATAAATCAAGCTTCCATCCTTGTAATTGTGGGTGAATTTGAGGGAAGGGGACCATCCGGCCATTTGAATATCCGGAATCCCCTCGGCCTGTCCTGCCGGGCCTGAAATACCCTTGTAAGACAGGTAACTGATGCCGGGCGTTATGATCCATCGGCCGCCCGCCAGCTTGATCTCATCCATCAGGAAGGCATTGATGTCTGTGGCCGCGACATAATATCCGTTGCGAAAAGGCGACCTGAAGTCGTCCGGATAATTCTTGTCCCCGTCGTCCAAGAGGTGGCTGAAGTCGAGCGCCGCCGTGATATTCTGCCGGCCCAGGAGATGGCTATATTTTGCGGAGAAGCCCTGAGACCGGTCATCAAAGAACATCTTGTGGAAGACGCGTCCGCCCGAAGCGCGAGTATTGTAGGCCTCCCGGTTGCCGTGGTTTCTCCAATAGCGCAGATTGAGCAACCCGGTATTTTTGATGGCCTGCTCATAGCCGAAATCAAAAGTCCACTTCTTTTTTTCCCACCAGCTTCCCGGCTCAGGGTACGCTCCCATGGCTCCGTACATGTACTCGCCGTCCGAAGCAGGAAAGGAGGCGTTGAGAGAATAGAGATATTCCGGATAGTCAGGATCCTTGGCCTCCCGATTGGCGACGATGAACCCCTTTTTGATCTGGCCGTAGGCGACGTCGGCAGTAACGCTGCCCCCGAAGGAGAAATCGTAGCCCAGGTAGACATCCGCAGTGCCCGAGCGAACGGTTCCATTCCAGAGGTAACCGTTGCTCGTCGTTGCGCCCAGAGAGAAAGAATATTCAAAGGCCCCGGGTTTATGGGCATGATTGAGGTTGAACGAAAAAGTATTATAACTCGAGCCGGACAGCTGAACCGCGGTCCGGGGCGCTTCCTGGGGTAATCTTTTGGGCACGAGATTGATCACGCCGCCCAAGACGTTGCCATAGCGAGGGTCCCCGACGCCCTTGATCACCTCAACCCGGTCCATGTTGAAGAGCGGAATCATGGTCCAGTCGATGAAATATCCCCCGGCCACGCCAGAGGCGTTGAGCAGGCGGCCGTCTTTCAAGACCTTGATCCTCCGCGACCCCAGGCCACGGATCTTGATAGAATCGTCGTCGATCGCCGTCCCGACCTCCTGGATTCTCTGAATGTCGACTCCGGGCTGCCGTTCGAGAGCGGTGTCCAGCGTCGTCCCGATGCTCATCGGAAAAAGCTCGGGCTTAATAACGGTCATGTTGGGCATTTCAATATCGCGGATGTATTCCACGACATCGATAACAATCTCATCGAGCTGAAAGAGCTTCGACCTTTCCTCTTTTTCTTCGGTTTTCTGCTTTTCTTTCTCTTTTTCTTTGGGTTTTTCTTTTTTTTGGGTTTCCTGGGGGAAAGCAAGTCCCGCTAATAGAATGACGACGAAGAGAAACCGGCTGATTTTCAGGAGGCTTTTCATGGCCATAAAATCATAATCCAACCGCACTTCGAAAATCAAAGCTGGAGGAAGCTACGACGCTGGAAAAAAAAACGGAAAAGTGATAGTTTTTGGCTGGCCAGAAGCCGGAATGATAAGAGTCGGGAT
>CAZLFV010000130.1:2364-6883 GCA_964558915.1 uncultured Eubacteriales bacterium
CGGAAGTTGAAAAAGGCCGGGGTGAAATCCGTGGCCGTCTGTTTCCTTCATTCTTACGCCAACCCCGCCAACGAAGAGAAGGTCTGCCGGAGAATGCGAACCCACGGTTTCTCCCTGTCTGCGTCCCACAGCGTCCTCCGCGAGTACAGGGAATTCGAGCGGGCCAGCACCACTGCCATCAACGCCTATGTGGCCCCTTTGATGGAGCGTTATCTCGCCCATCTGGAGAAAAAACTGGAAGGGAATCCGCTCCGCATCATGCAGTCGAACGGCGGCTGCGTCCTGGCTCGGAGCGCCAAGGAGAATCCGGTTTGCACGATTCTCTCGGGTCCGGCGGGTGGCGTCGTCGGCGCGAAAGAAGTGGCCGCTGCGGCCGGCTTTACCAAGATCATATCTTTTGATATGGGCGGGACCTCGACGGATGTTTCCCTATGTGATGGGGAGATGGCCACAACGACCGAATCAACGATCAGCGATCTGCCGCTCAAGATGCCTATTATCGATATCCATACGGTTGGCTCAGGGGGCGGCTCTATCGCCTTTATCGATGAGGGAGGAGCTTTGCGCGTCGGCCCCCAGAGCGCCGGGGCGGATCCAGGCCCCGTCTGCTACGGGAAGGGCGAGCAAGTGACTGTAACTGATGCCAACCTGCTGCTTGGCAGGCTCGATCCCGACCGTTTTCTCGGCGGGGCCATGACCCTCCATCCCGACAGAGCCCTTCGGGCTATGAAAAAATTCGCCTCCCGCTTGAACCTGGATGTCCATAATCTTGCTGAAGGGATCATCCGGGTCGCTGATGCAACCATGGAAAGAGCAATCCGCGTGATCTCCGTCGAGAGGGGGTTTGATACGCGCGATTTTGCCCTGGTTTCTTTTGGAGGGGCGGGCGGGATGCACGCCTCGAGTCTGGCCCGGAAGCTCCGCATTCCCGTGGTCATTGTCCCAAAGAACGCCGGGGTTTTGTCTGCTCTGGGGATGCTTCTCTCGGACACGATCAGAGATTATTCAGTCTCTATTCTCAGGCCCGAAGATGCCGTGTCGATGGCAGACCTGGAAAGGCTCTTCCGGCCGCTCCTGGCCGAAGCATTCCGTGATTTGAGAAGAGAAGGATTCCCTGGAGAGAAAATGCGCCTCCTCAAGTTTCTGGATGTCCGGTACACCGGCCAGTCTTATGAACTCACCCTCCCGTTTGGACCGGGCTATCGCAAAGAATTCAACCGGCTTCACTTGCGCAAATATGGTTATGCCGACGAGAAGAGGCCGGTTGAAGTCGTGAACCTGAGGGTGAAGGCGGTCGGAGTGACGGAAAAGTCGCGTTTCGCTGAGATTGAGTTTAAAGGGAGGGATGCGAGCGCGGCTTTGATCGACCGCCGGGCCATGCGTTTCGAGGGTAGGACGTATCAGGCCAATGTCTATTCCAGGGGGTTGCTGGCTGCTGGCAATGTGCTCAGCGGCCCCGCCCTTGTCCTTGATTATGAATCCACCGCAATCGTGCCTCCGTCTTATAGTTGCAGCGTGGACAGATACGGCAACCTAATTATCAAGCAGAGAGGTTCTCGGTGAAGAACGGTAGAAGAGTCGACCCTATCGAGCTCGAAATTTTCAAGAGCATCTTCATTTCCATCGCCGAGGAAATGGGTGTCACGCTCTGCCGCTCTTCTTTCTCTCCCAATATCAAGGAGAGAAGGGATTATTCCTGCGCTGTCTTCGACGAAAACGGAAAAACTGTGGCCCAGGGCGACCATCTTCCCGTTCATTTGGGCGCGATGCCGCTTTCCGTGTTGAGCGCCATCGAGAACGTTGAGCTCGGCCCGGGCGATACGGTTGCCCTCAACGACCCGTTCAAGGGAGGGACGCACCTGCCGGATATTACTTTGGTTTCCCCTGTTTATGTGAAGGGGCGTTCGCAGCCGGCTTATTTTGTGGCGAACCGGGCCCATCACTCGGACGTCGGCGGGATGTCTCCGGGGTCGATGCCCCTGGCCACGGAAATCTTCCAGGAGGGAATCATCATCCCCCCAGTCAAACTGGTTCGCAGGGGCGTCATCGATAAAGATATCCTCAGCCTGGTTCTAGCCAATGTCCGGACTCCCGAGGAAAGGGAAGGAGACCTGACCGCGCAGCTGGCCGCAAACCGCATCGGCGAAAAACGTCTGCTCGAGATCACGGCGAAATATGGCCGCGAGAAAATCCGCTCTTACATGAAAAACCTCCAGGACTATTCGGAGCGGATTATGCGGCGGGCGATCCGGGAGATGCCCGAGGGTGAGTACAGCTTCACTGATTGTATGGATGACGACGGAGTGAGTTCGAACCCGGTCGGGATTCGGGTGAGCATTCGTGTCCGAGGCGATTCGGCTGTGGTTGATTTCCGGGGCTCGGACAGCCAGACAGAAGGCAGCATCAATGCCAATTATGCCATTACGCTTTCGGCGACGATGTATGTTTTCCGCTGCATCGTCCGCGGGGATGTCCCCTATAACTCGGGGCTCCTGAGGCCGATCCGGCTTATCGCTCCTGAAGGAAGCGTTGTCAATGCCAGGCCGCCGGCAGCTGTGGCCGGAGGCAATGTGGAAACGTCCCAGCGGATAACGGACGCCCTTTTGGGAGCCCTCTCCAAGGCCGTGCCCGGAAGGATACCCGCCGCCTCGAGCGGCACGATGAACAATATCACTTTTGGCGGGTTTAATCCTGAAACGGGAAAAAATTTTGCCTACTACGAAACAGTCGGAGGAGGAATGGGAGCAAGCCCTGAGTCCAACGGATTGAGCGGCGTTCACACTCACATGACGAATACGCGCAATACCCCCGTTGAAGCTCTGGAGAATTATCTTCCTATCCGGGTGAACCGCTACTCGTTGCGCAAGGGATCGGGCGGCAGCGGAAAATTTAGAGGCGGGGAAGGCATTGTGCGAGAGTTCGAATTCCAGGTTCCGGCACAGGTTAACATCCTTTCGGAACGAAGAAAATTCCCGCCCTACGGGCTCCACGGAGGGAAGCCGGGGAAAAAAGGAAGAAATGTCCTGATCCGGCATGGCAAGAGGTCGGTCCTCGGCGGGAAGGCCTCATTTCGAGTTGGTCAAAGCGATATCTTGCGAATCGAAACACCGGGAGGAGGGGGCTACGGGAAAAGCTCAGGATGAGTGGTTCGAAGTACGCCGATTTTCCCCAGCGAGGAAAATCAGCTCCGATTCGTTCTTCGCTCTTCTCTCCTGCGGAGAGAAACCCTGCCCGCTCAGTCCTCATACGGACTTCTGCGCCACTCATCCCTCGCTTTGGGAGATAAAAAAAGAAAGCTGAGTAACTAAATGAGGGGTTTCACTCAAAGTTGGTATGGGCTGATGACCTCGCACCAGCGGAAGGCGCTCATCTCTGCCTCGCTCGGCTGGATGCTCGACAGCATGGACATCATGCTCTATGCCATGGTCCTCGCGCACCTGATGAAATATTTCGGGATGTCGACCGCCACGGCCGGGCTGATGGGGTCATTGACGCTTTTGGCCTCGGCCGTCGGGGGACTGCTTTTCGGCATGATTGCCGACAGGTTCGGCCGGGTGAAAGCCCTCATGGGAAGCATCTTGATTTATTCTATATTCACCGCTGCCTGCGGGCTGTCGCAAACTCTCGTGCAACTGGCTATTTTTCGCGTCCTGCTCGGCCTCGGAATGGGAGGAGAGTGGGCTACGGGAGCGGCGCTCGTGGCTGAGACCTGGCCTGCTCAGCACAGAGGAAAGGCCCTCGGGATCATGCAGAGTTCCTGGGCGATCGGGCATGCCCTGGCTGCCGCTATAACGGCTCTCATACTTCCCCGTCTGGGCTGGCGCGGTGTCTTCTTCGTCGGCATTTTGCCTGCGCTCTTGACGCTGTGGATCAGACGCCACGTCGAGGAGCCGGAGATATGGAGGCGAACCCGGCAAGAAACACGGCAGTCCACTTCGAGAGCAGGCCTGGCAGAGATTTTTCGCCGGCCTTTCCTGAGGAACACGCTGGTTACGAGCCTGATGAACGCTGGCACCATGTTTGCTTGGTGGGGGCTGTTCACCTGGATTCCCGCCTATCTCGGCCTTTCCCCCGAGCAGGGCGGCGTGGGATTAAGTGTAGTCAAGACATCGACCTGGATCATATTTATGCAGGCCGGAATGTGGCTGGGATACGTCAGCTTTGGGTTTATTTGCGATAGGATCGGGAGAAAGACGACCTATATCATTTATCTATTTGCGGCCGCGGCTCTCGTTTTTCTTTATAGCAGTGTCCGGGAGAACACGGCACTCCTGTTACTCGGCCCCTTCCTAGCGTTTTTCGGCACCGGATACTTTTCCGGGTTCGGGACAATCACGGCCGAAATTTTCCCGACGCGCATCCGCGCCTCAGCTCAGGGATTGACCTACAACGTCGGCCGCGGGTTGAGCGCACTGGCGCCTTTCACCATCGGCGCTCTAGCCAAATCGCACGGGCTCGCCCTTGCCTTTTACGTCACGGCCGGATTTTTCCTCTTTTCGGCGGGCGTCGCCTTTGCCCT
>CAZLFV010000131.1:0-6791 GCA_964558915.1 uncultured Eubacteriales bacterium
TCTCACCTTGAGAGAATACAGGCTGCTCGAGTTTTTCATGCGGCGCAAGAATCAAATCCTGAGCCGCGAGACCATCATCGAGCACGTCTGGGACAGTTCTTTTGAGGGCATGCCAAACATTGTCGATGTCTACATCAACTACCTACGCAAAAAAATTGATGCTGGCTTTTCCTCCAAATTGATCCACACCATCAGGGGTGCTGGATATGTCTTGAGGGCAGAGCATGAAAGCTAAAAGATTATGGAAGATCCTTTTTTCGAGACATGTCGTAAGCATTTTCATCGGGTTCATCCTGTTCAGCCTGGCTCTTTTCTGGATGTTTAGCGGCAGCCTTTATAAAGGAATCGATAAGAATCTCCTCTCCGACGGCATTTGGATCAAAAACTTCATCCGGGAGAACGGAGAAAGAGGTGAGGACTATCTCAGAGAGGAATTCGCCGAGCACTTCGAATCCAAGGGAGAAGAGGCAAACATCCTCATTTCATCGGGCTCAGGAAATATCGTCTATCAATCGGCAGTCATCGAAAAAAACGACTTCCTCCGTCGAGCCATTACCCGCGCCGGAAACAAAAATCAGCTCTCAGAGATCCGAACGATAGAGGTCGAACAAAATGACGCCCCATACCGCCTCCTTACTCAGAAGTTAGCCCTCTCGGAGGACAAATCCTATGTGCTTCATCTGGCCTTCTCTCTCAGCGACCTGAAGACGATGCAAAGACAATTGATTTTTTGGCTGTTAGTCGTAATCCCCCTTATCGGAATTCCATTTAGCCTCTGGGCGAGGGCCTTCGCCCAGAGGATTTCAAAACCCCTAACAATAATGGCGGCTAAAACGCGGGATATAACAGTTCAGAAGCTCTCTCAGCGAATGGAAATCCCGCCCTCATACGATGAGATCCAAAAGCTGGCGGAGTCATTTAACGACATGATCCTCCGGCTTGACCAGTCTGTGGGTGAAATCAAACGCTTCACCTCCGATGCCTCTCACGAACTGCGAACTCCTCTTTCTGTGTTGAAGAGTCAAATCCAGCTGGCTCTCGGGGAGAAAACCATCCCGGCAGAGATTTCTAAAATATTTAAAGACGAATTGACAGAAGTTTCCTACATGGAAAAAATTATTGACAACCTTCTCATGCTTTCCCGTTATGACGCCGGCAGCTTCAAAATAGAGGGCAGTCTCGTAGACCTTTCCGATATTTTGATCGAACTGTCCGAAAAAATCAGGGAGTCGGCCTCAGCCAGGGGAATCACCATCGCGCAGGGAGCAATAGAGCCAGTTCGGGTAAGGGGAGATAAAACCTATCTCACTCAGATGGTTTTTAACCTGCTCGATAATGCTGTTAAGTACAACAAAGATGGTGGAGATATCTCCATCGAACTGCGAATAGAAGTCGATACAAGACAAGCCATCCTGACCATTCAGGATACCGGGATTGGAATTCCGGAGGAAAATCTTCCTCACATTTTTGAGCGCTTTTACCGGGTCGATAAATCCCGCTCCCGCGAGGTTAGCGGGAGCGGCCTAGGTCTAAGCATCGTCAAGCTCATCACTAACCTTCATAAAGGAAAAATCCAGATTGAAAGCAACTTGGGTAAAGGAACCACGGTAACGATAAGACTTCCTGTTGCGCTGTGAGGGCTTGGGCCCCACATCGGGAAGAATACCCTAGCCGAAAAAATAAACCTGGCTGCGATAATGCAGCACAGCTTAATGCTTTATCGGTATTTCATGAATCTTCCAAAGCCGAAGACGATCTCATCTTCTTCTTACAGCTTTTTGACCTTCCACTCAACATTCCCCTCGATTTCTGCCTCCTCCATGATATGCCCTTGCTTGACTGTGGGTGAAATCGAGGCTAAGTCAAGAAATAATATCTTGACCGCCATATATGAAGCCGAGGGAGGGAATTGCCGAACCAAATCTGTGCCCAAAGTGTGCCCAAAAATATCGAACACTATCGAAAGATGTCCAGATCCATCGAAATCTGGAGGGCCTTGAAAAGGGGTGTTTTACAGGGGAAAACACCTATTTTCTGCGCTTTAGGTTTATGCGCTGCTTCCTACACACGGTAGAAGTCACAGGTTCAAATCCTGTATCGCCCACCATTTTTTTCAACCAGTCGCGCTAATCCACAACCCGGCAATATCGCTATTGTGCCCAAATTAGTACCCATCTCGAACCCATAAGCTTCCTCAGAAAAATTTCAGAGTTTCCCCGAAGCTATTCAAAACTATTGTCACGTTGGGTAACGGACTGATGAGCATTTCGCGGACTCGTTCTGCTGGATGGCAGGAATTATCCATTCTTTGGTTGACAACTCTATCTTTCTGTCCCTCTTTTGCCCTTCATTTCCAGCGCTCTTAATAGCGCGGGGTGCTTACTAGCCCGCGGATCGAATTTCTTGTCCACAAACAGAAGCTTCAAGTCGAACTTGCCGGATTCTATGGCTTTCAGGAACCTTTTATCATCGTCTCCAAGGACGAAAACATTCCGATAAAACCTGGCTACCTCGGCTTTGGTTTTTCCGGGATTCAGCTTCTCTTCTTCACCTTCGCGCAGAAAAGGCCTCATTGCGGTCAGAAAATCGTTGTCGTCATATTTCAGTACGCGAGAAACGAGCATGTCTATCTCCGGCGATTTCCCCGCCATCAGCATATAAAGAATCATCAGCTTCCTGAGAAAGATGTTTTCGAGCTTCATCTTTGCAATTTGATGGACGTCGAATATGTCTCGCGCGTAGAGGCGTTCGATCATAGCCTTGGTTTTCATGGCTGCGATTTCCTCAACGGCGTACGTGTTCACTTCGAACGGCTTACCATCAAACATGTCGTGGAAGCTTTTTCTCTCGACACCCAGGAACGAGACCCTATCCAGGAAATTGATTTCGAGCCTGATGCTGTCGGGAAGGCCATTAAGGCGGGAGTACCTCAAGAGAAACCTGTCCATGATATACGAACTCGGTTTTTTGATGAAACGGTATCCCATGCTCATCGCCAGTTCTCCAAGGCGCTTGACGACATCAGGTCTTTGCGCGAGCATGCCCTGCTTTTCCAGCGCGCCGATGAAATTGAAATCCACGTCAATCGAAAGCCTAGGAACATCGAGGAAAATGAAGTTGAGAGTGGTCCCTCCTTTCAGGGCAAGGCAATCTTTAAGTCCGTCAACGCCGGAAACGGCGGACAGGATTCGCGTTATGTGATAGGTCTTTTCAAGGAAATCGGCCTTGAAGCCCGTGTCCCTCTGGAGCTTCTGGAGTGACCTCACATCCCATACCATTTAGACACCTTCAGCGATTCCTTCAAGCCTCGGGTCGACTATGAGCCGCCACCTTTTGACAAGACGGCCTTTTCGCCCTCTCTCGAAATAATACCTATGCTCCGACAACCTCTTCTCAAGGGCGGAGAGAAAAGACGATGGCGTCCTGACCGAATCCTTCAGAAGCTCGAAAACGAAACCGAGCCTGTTGTATAGAATCGTTTCCCGCATCTTTCCCGCATAGGCTATTAGCTTATCCCAGTCCACGTTTTCCATGTCCAGAAAGCAGCGCAGGATTTCCTCATAACCGCCCGCATATTCCGGCCTGTTCAGCACGTCGAGAATGGTCCTTTCCAGGTCGGAGACCACGACCTCTTCTGCTCCATAGGTCTTCTTTTCAAAGCCGAAAAACCTTGTCTTCTTCACCACGACTAAGCGGATTTCGCTTCCATGGTAGCTCACGCGCGGCGCGACCCTGGTCGTTGAAACATAGTACTGCCTCGAATACTGCTGAGCCAGACCGTGAATCTGGAGCGCGGTGTAATATGATAAGAAATAGGGCTTGACTAGGTACTTTGCGATGAGAATGGGGTCTTCGGCGAACTTTCCCCTGTCATGGACGATATGGCCGGGAATGCGGACATACAAATTGGCTTTCACCTTGTCGAGTGCGCCCTTTTTATTCATGTTGTTAAGCAGTATATAGGCGTGCATGCGCTTGATACCAAGAAGGCGCATGGCTGTCTCAGCGGTCACGATTTTGCGGTCTTCGGCTTCAAGAAGGAAAAAGAGCTTCTGCTCCAGGCCCGAAAGTTTCTCAAGGCTGTACTTCATATAGGTTATTTTATTTCATAATATTTAAGCATTTCAATTAAATTCTTTAAAATAAAATAACCGACCTGGAAAAGTCCTGGAACACTTAATAAAAACTGAAGAACTGTGTCCAAAGTGTGCCCAAAAATATCGCAAGAAGTCGAAACATCCGTCAAAACATCGAAAAATATCGCAATCCGGAAAGCCTGGAATTTCGCGGGTTTACAGGGGAAATCCCTTATTTTTTCCGCTTCCTGCCCTTTTTGCGTAACCTACACACGGTAGAAGTCACAGGTTCAAATCCTGTATCGCCCACCACTCCCCCTCTTCTCCTCTTATCATCTATCGCTGAAAGAATTCCATCCATACCCCGTGCGTTAAGTCCGGCGGAATCAAGATGCTCCGGCCGTAGAAACCTTTGTATGGCTCCAGTTTGCGCCCAGAGTGGTCTTCCACCCAGGAACGTGCTTTGTTCAGGTCAGAAACTTCGATGCTGACGGCGATAATGGATCCATCGTAGTGATCTGAAAGGAACTTGTTCAAGGCGCTGTTCTTGTCGACGGATTCGAGCACGAGCATGCTTCCCTCGCCTGCCTTTACTTCCCGGCCCTTGGCCCCCAAGGATTTCGCCTCACGAGTCTCGCCCCGTTCGAAGCCTGCATCTTGAAGGTTCCGAAGCTTGGCCTCCAGGTCGCGCACAGCGAACCATACCGAGTGAATCCGCAGTGCAGAGTTGGGATGAGCCATCATGCCCTTCTCGCGCACGCCGGCGAGCCTCGCGGGTCTCTCGGGGGAGGCATACTCTATTAGGAAGATCGCTAATGGGAAGGCTTGTTTTTCCCCTGAAGGTTCGTGGGAAATTGTCACGTAGTTGCCTAGATCATCTCCAAACAAGGAGGCCTGAAAGTTGTGGGCCTTCAGATAGTCGGCTGCGTCCTTTGCAGATGAGGTTGCCAGACCCAAAAACACTGCCCCTTCGTACTTCTCCGCAAAATCCGCATAACCATCGGCGTAATCAAACATTTTAGCAATAAAGGGCAGCGCGCTAATCGGTTGCAGCTCCAGATATGTGGTGTTTTCGAAATAAATAACGCTGAGGACTAATCCGTCTGGTTGCGGTGGTATTTCAATGAACTTGAAACCCAGCACCTGTTCGTAGTCGTCCTTGGTTTTCTTGAGGTCTCGAACTGCTATCCCGACGTGGTCGACCCCGAGACCATGCCCGAGGAGAGGGTGTGCCGGTTTCTGGGCTTCTGTGACGGACACAAGCTGAATCGAAAGGCCGTCAATCGCGGCAGGAGAGATAGCGATGCGACCGGCATCGTCCCTGGCCAACAGATCGCGCTCCTTCAGGAACTTCTCAGCCTCGTCAAGGGAACGAACACTCAAGATAATTCCTTGAATGCCGGCCGATTCGGCGTGAACAAGGCGGATTTGCGGGCCGGAGTTGAAGACAAAGACATCACCGGAAATTTGTGGCGACGGCGCGAGCAGAGCGCTCCATTTTTTCCGCGCGTATTCCAAGTCCCGGACGCCGACCATGATTTCAGCGGCGCCAACGATTCCCAAGGGGCCTCTGTTTCTCGCCGCCAGCTCGTCGTCAGCAGCCTTATACCTCGCGGCTGCGGACTTCCGGTATTTGTAGTCGACGAAGAAGACGTCCGCCTCGACCGGTGGGAAATCCTTCAAATGCACGATCGACCATGCGACCCGCCTCTGCCCATCGCGGCCCTGACGCATCCTGTTCTCGACCTCCGTGTGGGAAATGTCTATCTTGGTCAGCTCCGCCGCCAGCTCGTCAGCTCCTCCGGTCGGTTCAAAAGCGATCCCTCGAAACTCCGTCTTCCCAGGCTTGTCGCCATTATGTAATAAGAACTCCAATATGGCGTTGCCGAGCCAGAGGCCGCCGCTCACGTGCGTCCCGCGATTGGAGAACGGCCAAATCTCGGGCAGCTGGAAACTATCTTTAAAAAAAGCGAAGAGCGAATGCGCTTTATCGGATTCCACAAAAAAGTGGTCAACTCTCGTCGCTAGAGGCCGTTCCTCTGCCCAGAGAGCAGAAGCGATAAAACACAGCGAAAACGCTGAACAGATCAAAAAGACTCGTCTCATGACTCCATCCTTTCTATATATATTGCGCGCAACCGGCAAAAAGCGAGAATCCGATTTCTGCTTTTAAGAAGCGGTTGAGCAACATGACACCCTCCTCTTTTCACTTGCCAACGCAGCGACTTCGCATCCGTGTTCTGACAGGCTTTAGTCACCGTTGAGTTCCGCGCATTATTTATCCAAGGCCCTATTATGCCTTGCGATCTGCTCAGGTGAAAGGCGGAGAAATCTTGCTGCATTATTGTAAAGAATATCCCGCTTTTGTTCTTCTGTGAGAAAGTTCGCCCTCTCGATCGCTTCGACAGCCATGCCGATCGCATCAGGCCAGGTCATTTGATCCGACCCGAACATGATCCGTTTCTCAAAACCGTGCCTGATGAGTTCCTGGAGATAAGAGATGAATCCCTCGCGCGGCCATAGCCAGTCGATGGCCGAGGTATCCACGTAGACCTGGGGATAAACATTCAGGATGCCAATCGTCTCGTCGAGAAAGGGGAAACCCATATGGGCAATCCAAACTCTCAGTTTCGGATGACGATTTAGAAGTTCCTCCAGCAGAAGCGGATTCCCAACTGACACCCTGAATTTCGGATTGCTCAGCGTGATACCCGG
>CAZLFV010000132.1:0-6657 GCA_964558915.1 uncultured Eubacteriales bacterium
TTGTGGCCACAGATATTTCTGTGAGGGCTCTGCGGCTGGCCAGGTTGAACGCCCGCAAGCACGGCGCGAGGAGGGTTGTTCTTGTCCGGGGCAACCTCTTTTCTGCTTTGGAGGGCCTGGATTTAGAGGGGAGATGCGATTTTATAGTCTCCAACCCGCCTTATGTCCCGGCCGGCGACTGGGCAACTCTTTCCCCCGAAGTTTGGCATCACGAACCGCGGAGGGCCCTTGTCCCGGGGAAAACGGGGCTGGAGTTCATCCGCCGCCTCATCGAAGGGGCTCCTGCCTTTCTGAGGAAAGGCGGGCATCTTCTTTTTGAGATCGGGCACGGCCAGCGCAAAGGCGCGCTCTCACTTTTTGATCAGCGCTGGAGAGAGGTCGAATCTTTTGACGACCTGAGGGGAATTCCACGGATCATCAAAGCCCGCATATGAAAATAGGGGGACACGATACTTAATTCGGAAATTAAGTTCATGTGCCCCTATTTTTGTTCCATTCATACTGGCTGGTTGAGGCTATTCCCGCCTACTTTCTGTATGTGAAAGTCGTGCTGGCCGGCTCGGGCCGCATGCCGGCAATGTCATCCACGTAGCTCTGAATAATGATTTGACTTTGCTGGCCATTATTGTATGTCCCGCCGGTCACCCTCAGCGTGACCACAATGATGGTGCCCGAGCTTCCCGCAGGTATCACAGTGCCCGCGCCTGAAAACCCGCCCATCGTCACTGTCCCACCCACAGCATTTCCATCGACATAGCTCCAATCGCCGGTGAGGCTCCCTTTGCTCGTGCCAACGTATTGGAACATATTCGTGTCAAAGGTCAGCTCCAGCCCAAAGGAGGCTATTTCGTTGAGGTTGCCCGAGATGTAAACAGAAACGCTGACCGTCGTGTTGGTCGGGCCCTCGGACGGGCTGCACGACACTCCGATTTGATTATTCATCGGGACGGTGCTGACTCTCAGGGTTACTCTGACTTGTTGGGGGGAATTCGAGGCCTCCGGGCTTGTGATTGTGATTATGCCATCATAGCTCCCGACGGGGAGGCCCGCGCTGGCCACGGAAACGGAGTGGCTGTTGTCCTGGCCGCCAGAAGTTCCGCTGGGCGGGTTCACCGTAAGCCAGGGGGCGCTTGAGGTCAGGGTATAATTAAGCGTTCCGACGCCGGAATTTCTTATGGTGATTATCCTGGCGGGAGCATTCGACCCGACTTGAGCATCAAATGACAGCGTCTGGGGGGAAACAAAAATCTCGGGCGGTAGCTCCTTGCTGATTTTCAAGTTCACTTTGACTCTCTGAGGGTTGTTGTAGGCCTCGGAGCATGTCACCGTAATGGTCGCAGTGTAGTCGTCGTCCCGAGCCGCCAGCCCGCTTTTGTCGATCCTTATCGCGTGTTCATTGACCTGGCCGGAGGAGCTTCCGGCCGCCGGATCGATCGTTAACCAATCCGCGTCGTCAGAGATCTCGTAGTTCAGAGTATTCTGGCCCGCGTTTTTTATCTTGAGTACCTGATAAGACGGATTTGGGCCTGTTTCCGAAGCGGCAAAATTCATCTCGGTGATATTCAGCCAGATGATGGGACGGGTGAGAGAGCCCGCGTCCGGAGAGATCGGAGTTTTTTTGCAATTCAAGGGTGTAATTGTACAAAGAAGGAGGCTCGCTAGCACGGCGGAAATTCTTTGATAATGTCGAGATGCGTTCATCTTCAAGGCTTGTTGTAGATTTCGGAAAAATTCTCCAACGCCGGAAGGACTTTTGTCGTTTCATACCGGATTCTCTCCCATTCCTCCAGCCGGAGCGAGCAGAAGGCGTCCACGATTTTTGGGTCGAACTGCGTGCCCCGGTTTTCCAGGATGCCTTTTTTGGCTGCCTTAAAATCCCTTTCCTTGCGGTAGGGGCGATGGGAGGTGATCGCGTCCAGCGCGTCTGCCAGGGCAAAAACACGGGCCTCAAGCGGAATAGAGTCTTTCTTAAGCCCCCTGGGGTAGCCCGTGCCGTCATATCTTTCGTGGTGGTAAAGGATGATATTCCCGACTTCCTTGACCATCTTGATTTCCCGGATGAGCCCGTATCCCAGGACCGGATGGAGCTTGACCTTTTCCCATTCGGGAGCCGTCAAGCGGCTGGGCTTTTTCAATATGGAATCGGGAATGGCGATTTTCCCGACGTCGTGAAGGAGGGCGCCCTTGCGGATATTGTCCAGGGCGGCGCTGTCCTTGATCCCGACGAGCTGCGCGAGGGTTTGGGTGTACTTGGCCACGGTGAGAGAATGGCCGAAGGTTTCGACGTCCCTCATGTCCATGGCCGTCATCAGGTTCTCGAGGGTGGCATTGTAGATTTCTTCGAGCTCCGCGGCTTTGCGGCGGTTTTTTAACTGCTCGATTTTCAGTTTTTTCAGATGATTGATGTATGAGGCGTTCTCCGATGCCAATTTTTTCTTGGAGGTCTCGCTCATGATGGCAGAGACAATGCTCCCCCGGTGATCAGCGCTGGCAACTTGGTCGGCGATCCCGCGCTTGAGCAGGGATATCGCTGCACTCGCTCGGCTCGATTTGGACAGGACGATAAGCGAGGTCTCCGGGTACGATTTTTTGAGGCGTCGCAGTTCGCCGGCGATTTCCTCTGTGATTGAATTCAACCCGGCGACGGCGATCGCGGGCTCGTTTTGGCCGGATAGCTGGAACATCAACTCGGCCAACGAGCCCACTGCTTTGGCCTCGAAATCCTGGCTGCTTAGAAACTCGGCCAGCCTCTCGCTTCCCTGACGATCCTCAGCGATGACGAAGACCCTGGCTTTCTCCATTCAGGCTCTCCTCCCAAACCCTGGCATCCGAATCGTTTTTCCTTTAAGCCTCTATATACCTTATTTTGGTCGTATGATTCAAGGAAAATTAGAACCGTCGTTGCTGAGGACTCCCTCTCATCTTTTGAGATGAGCGGCGCGGGGCAAAATTACCCCTAAGAATCGTCCGGAGAGGTGATTGCCTTCAGAACCGGGCTCTGACAAACTACGTCCTGGTGAACGAAATGAAAAAGGCCTGCGCCTTGACAGCAGCCGGAGTTAAATATAACATAATGATAAAAAATAAATTAAGAAACACCCGCCGCCAAGGAGAAAAAAGATGGCTGAGAAATCTTTGAGCACAAAGGATTCCGTAATTATGATCGAGGAAATCGAGTCCAAGCTGGAGAAGCTCCTCAACAAAAGAAAAGAGGAGATCGAGAGGGACCTGGAGGAGAGGATCAGGGCTGAGAAGGATGAAGCGACCAAGAAGATCGAGGCCATTCAGAAGGAGATTGGCAAGGGAAAAGAGATTCTGCATGATTACCGGACTGTTATCAGCGAGTTTGAGACCGAACGCGCCGCCCTGCAGCTTGAACTCAAAGAGCATTTCGAAAAAGCGGTCGCTTACCAAACGGATATCGAAAAAATGGCCGGGCTGACTGTTGAAGAGCTCAGGAAAGTCAGCGAGCTGAACAAGAAACTGGAAGCGCTCCATCAGACTGCTGAGGAGCGGGTGAACACCTTCAAGAAGGACCTCGAGGAGAGGTTCGGGATCGTGGCCCAGCTTCCCGAAAGCAAAGAAGAGGCGGAGCTGAAGATCGACCTTGAGAAGGAGCTTTCAAAGTTGAAAAAGATCAAGGAACTCCTGGCAGCTGAGGCACCAAAAGCCGTTGAAGTTGAGGCCGTTGGACCAGCGGCTGAAGCCGTCGCCGAAAAGAAGCCCGAAGTTGTGCCCGTTACAGACGAATATGGCTTTCCGCTCAAAGTCCCCGAGATCAATGAAGTCATGGAGAGTTCTCTGGCCAAGGAAGAGGAGGCCGAATCCAAAGAGGCCCCGGCCGAAGAAAAAGCCTGGGGTGAGGAGCGGGACAATTTCCAGGCGCTATTCGAAGCCCTGGAGAAATACCGCAAGATTGAACCCCGCAATGGCAACGGCGAGATTGGTTTTTTTGAGAAAGGGGAACGAGTTATTCTGGATGGTGAATACATGGTGGCCTCAATCGACGAGTCTTTGGAGGAGGCCAAAAAGCTTTATTTCAAGCTCTCCCAGACTGAATCGCCCAAGGAACAATTTTTTATCAAACAGGAAATCATTAACCACCAGGAAATCCTCAGGAAATACATCCTCAGGAACTTGAAGATGTGCGAGCGGGAAGGGGCCGCTCTCCCTCAGTTCACGGCGGACATCCTCAACCTGGAGGTTCTTAAAGACATTCTTGAAAAGTTGAGCATGGAAAACTGGAGCAACCCGACCGACTTTAGCTCGTTCAGGACGATGATCGAGTCCTTGAAGGACTCTTATTACGCCAAGATCACCCCCCCTGCCTATTATCTCAAGTCGCTGCTCGAGGAATTGGGCGACTAAGCCGCTTCTTTCCGCGGCAGCGAAGAAAGATAATTTTCGAGGGCCTTTCTTTCCTTTGCCGCCATCTCCTTAAATTTTAGTCCCGTATGATACCGGACTGATTCTTCGCTGGCTTTCTGGGAATAGATGACATCGCCCTTGAAGGGAGTGGCTTTGTTCCCCAGGATGAGGAAAAGGTCGATGGTCTTCGCCAGCGGCAGCTTCGAGTCGGAGTAGATTCTGACCCCGCCCAGGCTCAGGTTGACCGTCTTTGTCACACTGAAATGGCCGTTCTCCCCGTAGAGAAGGAGCGTGGAGACATAGAGCCTCTCGAATTTTCTTTTTTCTTCAAAGAATTCTTCCCTGTAAGGCTTGATCACCGCGGCTTTCTTGTCCTTGTCTTGAAGGTCGCGGTGATAGGCACAGACCTTGTTCTTGGTTATTTCCCGTTCCGCATCGGTTAGAGGACGCGCATTAGCGAACCTTTTTCCCTTGGCTTCGGCCAGGGCCATATCGGCTTCATTGGAGATCTTCTTTAAATCATATTTGCTGATCGCCGCGAAAAAGTCCTCCCTTTTCGGGAGAAGCGTCACCCCGAAGCTCATCGTCAGGTTGTTCCGGGGCTGGGCTTCTTCGTTTTCAAAATATGTTTCCTCGACGTTTTTTCTTATTCTCTCGGTCAGGATGCAGGCCTCTTCGAGGCTGTTCACTCCGGTCAGGAAAAAGAGAAACTCCTCGCCTCCGTAGCGGCAAATCAGGTCGTCCTCGCGGATGGATGATTTGAGGACGCCGGCGAGCTGCCGGAGCAGTCTGTTCCCCGCCTCGTGGCCCATCCGGTCGTTATAATTTTTGAACCAGTCGACGTCGCCCATGACCACGGCGTAGGAGCCGATTTCCTGGCGTCTCTTGCTCAGAGTGCTTATTTTCTGGATCACCTTCTCGAAAAAGGCGTCGGGCCGAAGAAGCCCTGTCAGGGCGTCATGCTGGATTAAGTTCAGCTTGGTCATGGCCAGGGAAATGTGCTCCGAGAGCCCGCGCAACATCTGCTGGTCCTCTCTGATAAACCCGTACTTGCTCAGCTCGCCCTTGTCGAGCCGGTTGTAGACTTCGAGGACTCCGATGACTTCCTTCTCGTGCATGATCGGGACGCCGAGGATGCTTCGCAGCGGGTTCTTCAAATGCTCGACGTATCTTTTGGACAGCCTTTTGTCGGATTCGAAATGGGCAAGATTAATCTCTTCGCGCTGGCGGACCACCTGGGCTGCGAAATCCTCGGAGTCGAGAAGGGCGATGTACTTGGCGAATTCTGGATGAGAGAGAAAGGCGTCGTCCCAGACTAGGGGCTTGAGGTATTTTCCGAGCGTCTCGTTTTCGTCCAGGATGTAGAAGGTGATGCCACTCGCCTGGACCAGCTCCTTGATGTCCGTGACGGTGTCGAGGAGGCTGCTGACGTCGCTGGCGATGTAGATCTTGCGCAGGATATCCTCGATTTTTTGCTTCCTTCTCTGGAACCAGAGATAGCGGACCTGGAGGGCGACGCGCCGTTCCAGTTCTTTGACCAAATTATCGTTGATGAAGTTTTTGATCTCCTTGATCTCGGAGTAGACCTCTTTGACCTTCTCCTCGCTGAGCTTCCGTGAGGAGATCCTTTCGAGATCGTACTTGAGCCCGGAATATTCGGCGGCTATCTTGACTGCCCGCAGGAAGCCCTGCTTATGTTCGTCTGTGGAGGGGAATGGCACAAAGTCGATGAAGTATTCTGGCGGCCAGGCCTTGATGATTTCCCTGGCGGCGGCCTCCCTTTCTCCTGTGATAAGAACGCTCGTTTTTGGGCTCAGGGATTCTTTCAAGCGGGAGGAATTGGCCAGCGACTGCTCGACGATAAGGACATTCAGCGGGGGACCGGCGGCGAGAGTTACCGCCTCCTCGGGAAATTGCGATGTCTCGACTTGGCCAATCTCCCGGACAAGCGCAGAAAGGAAGGCTATTTGGGCCGAATTCTTGTGGAGCAGGAGAATTTTTATCTCATCCATGGGTGCAGCAGGCCTGGGCTATGGTTTTAAAGTGTTTCCTTCCTTTCCCTCGGCTTTCAAACCTCGGCACTCAAGCTCTGAGGCGATGAGCGCTTTCCCGTCGAATGGCGTCCTCAATTTACAATTTTTTTTGGCCTTCGTCAACACTTTTTTTTCAAAGGCAACTCGCAAAACGTTGGTGGGGCAAGACCAATAAATTAGCTGGTATTTTATTTTGGGCGGGATGGATGCCGGCCCGAAGCCCCCGTAGCGGAAGGGGGACCCATCGGTTTTTTTC
>CAZLFV010000133.1:0-3352 GCA_964558915.1 uncultured Eubacteriales bacterium
TCTTGACCTTGTTCAGGGTGATGATGGAATAGGATTTTTCCTTCGCCTCGATCTCGATCGGAGAGGCCACATAGTGTGGATTTCCCCTCACGGCGGCCTCGACCATGGCGAAGCGGTCCTCGGGAGAGGCGATTTCGGCCGTTTGTTTGTGCGGCGGGATGAAGGAGGGGATGAACAAGATCTTGTGGAGAGCGAACATCCGCCTGACCTCAGCGGCGGCCCTCATGTGTCCTTTGTGCACAGGATTAAACGTCCCGCCCAAAAGGCCGATCCTCTCCTTGGCCATCCGCCTAACCTTTGTTCTCCTCTGCAGCAGCGAGCACCTTGGCCATGGCCGAGACTAATGGCTTCAGCCCTTCCTTTTTCATTGCCGAGATGGCGAAAAAAGGGAATCGTTTTTGGGAGGCCAGTTCTTTTACGGCCTTGAGCCTTTGCGGCGACTCTCCCAGAAGGTCGATCTTGTTGGCGACCACAATTTGCGGCCTCTTGGCGAGCTCCGGGCTGTAGGCTTTAAGTTCATCCATAACAATCCCGTAATCATCAACCGGGTCGCGGCCCGAATAGGGTGAGACGTCAATAATATGGACTAATATTTTGGTCCGTTCGATGTGCTTGAGAAACCGCGTTCCCAAGCCGTGCCCCTCGTGAGCGCCGGCGATAAGCCCCGGGATATCCGCCACGACAAAAGTCTTGTCCCTGCCCACATCCACGACCCCGAGGTGGGGGATAAGGGTGGTGAAGGGATAATCGGCGATGACAGGCCTGGCCGCTGAGATTCTTGAGATCAGCGTGGATTTCCCCACATTGGGGAAGCCGACCAGCCCCACGTCGGCGATGAGCTTGAGCTCCAGGATGAGCTCTTTTTCCTCCCCGGGCGCGCCGTTCTCCCATTCTCTCGGAGTCCTGTGCGTGGGGGTGGCGAAAGAGGCATTTCCCCGTCCGCCCTTCCCGCCCGCGGCGGCCAGGAATTTTTGGCCCGCCTGCAGAAAATCAAACAGGACCTTCCCGTTTTCAACCGATTTAACAACTGTTCCCATAGGAACACTCAAGATGAGGTCCTCGCCCTTCTTCCCGGAGCGATTGCCGCCCTCGCCATGGGCGCCCTTACGAGCCGTGTTGATGGGATGAAACCGGAAATAGGAGAGGGAGCTCAACCCCTGCTCGGCCACCAGATAAATGCTCCCGCCGTCTCCGCCGCGTCCGCCGTCCGGTCCTCCTTTGGGGACGGCATATTCCCGGCGAAAGCTGACGCATCCATTCCCGCCCTTGCCGGCGAGAAGAGAGACTTTGACCTGGTCGACGAACATGCTGGTTTAGCCGGGACCTCCGCAGAATGGAAATGGTCTTGAGTTTTCGCTGGTAACAGAATGCGACTTCGTTTTAGCCAACGCCTCTAAGCCGGGATAACAGAGACAAATCTGCCCCTGCTCCCTTTATCTTCAAACTGGACCAGGCCGTCTTTCCTGGCAAAGAGTGTATCATCCTTGCCCCGGCTCACATTGACACCCGGCTTAAATGGTGTTCCTCTCTGGCGGACGAGGATCGACCCTGCCCGAACCGCCTGGCCGCTGAAACGCTTCACTCCCAGCCGCTTGCCGCAGCTATCTCTTCCGTTGCGGGCGCTTCCGCTCGATTTCTTGTGTGCCATCCTCGTACTCCTTTACTTTGGTCGCTTTTTCGCAGGGGTTTTGGCCGGAGCCGCTTTTTTTGCCTTGGCAGCGCTTTTTTCTTTGGCCTTCGCCTCCCGCTTGACCGGCTTCTTCACTTCAGGCACTGCCGCCTCCTTTTTCTCCGGCACTGGCTTCACTTCCTTGACCGCCTTTTCTTCCGGCGCGGGCACTTCTTCAACATAGGTGTTGACATCCGGGATGATCCTCTCGATCTTGACCCGGGTTAGCTCTTGCCGGTGTCCGCGAGTTCTCCTGTACTGTTTCCTTCTTTTCTTCTTAAAAACAATGACTTTGGCATCCTTAAAATCTTCGATGATCCTGGCCCTGACTGCGGCTTTTTCGACGAGCGGAGTTCCAATGACGGTCTCTTTATCATCGGCAATCAGGAGGACCTGATTGAAGAAGATCCTCGGGCTCGCTCCCGCGGGAACCTTCTCGACTGCAAGGACATCTCCTTCCTGGACCCGGTACTGCCTCCCTCCGGTCTTGATGATCGCGAACATGCTTTTTCCTTTATAAATTATAGAAAAATAAGGCATAAATTTAACATAAAGCCCCTTTTATGTCAAATTTTCCGCAGGAAGGATAGCATCTCTTTTTGTGCGATTCGATGTGCGCAGGAAGCCGCCCTTGGCCCCCGCACCCCGGGGAACCAGTCCCGTCGGTTCCCCCCGTCGCAAAAAAGCCGACGGGGCCCCCTTCCGCTACGGGGGCTTCAAGGCGGCTTCCTGCGCACATCATGAAAATCATAGATAGATTATGAAGGCGCTTCCGCTGAAAAGTAGCATCCCGAATTCCGCTACAGCTCG
This sequence comes from uncultured Eubacteriales bacterium, assembly GCA_964558915.1. Classification (GTDB taxonomy): domain Bacteria; phylum Acidobacteriota; class Aminicenantia; order Aminicenantales; family UBA8522; genus CAZKEW01. Next base: position 2,480 of record CAZLFV010000133.1, read on the forward strand.
ATGCTAAAAAACGGGCGGGTGGCGTGGTTCGGGGGGCCCCCCGCCGTCCCGAGCGCTTGATGCCCCGGTCTCTGGCCCTGAAAACATCTTGATTAACCGCGAGGGCGCCGGGGGGTGAACCGCGACAGGACCCGCCTCCAAGCACATTGTCAGAGAAAAATCACTCGACCGGAAGAGCGCTTAAACGGAGCGGGAATTTATTCCACCACGAAAGTGATTTCAAAAGGAGCCTGGAGCTCGGGGACATCGAGCCGCAACCTCATCACTTTTCCCTGAATTCCTCCGGATGGCATCGGGAAATAGATTGTGTCCTCCATGTAGCCATTGGTCCGGACATATACGGAATCGATGACCCGGGCCGCCCCCTGCGTTTGAGGGAAAAAATTGCTCGGAGCTTTCTGAAAATAGCTGAAGCTCGTCAGAAGATCGTCTCCCAGGACGCCCGTCTGGCTCTTGAACTTGTGGTCCGGAGCCAATTGTTTATAGTTCTTCTGGAGTTCAAGAATATCGGGCATCGAATAAACATTCCCATTCTCGTCCACCAGGAAAAGAGTATCCCGGCTGACGATGAACCCGTCCAACCTTTTGTTCGCTATCTTTATCCCCAGAGGAAAATATTTCTCGTTGACCCGTCTCCTGGCCAGTTCCGTATCCGCGATCATGATCAATTCTCTCGTTTCTCTCTTATAGGAGAAGGCTGCAAACTTCGTCGTCTCCTGGTCCGAGCTCAAAGAGCTCCATCCCGGAGACCCGTCTCCAAAAAGAGTTAACGCAAATACCGCCAGGAACACTCCGGCAAGAGCTTTTTTCATTCTTAATTCTCCCTCTTTCATTTTACGGTAAAATCGGCACTTTTCTCTATGGACTTGTTGG
>CAZLFV010000133.1:3452-6538 GCA_964558915.1 uncultured Eubacteriales bacterium
TTCTCCCTCTTTCATTTTACGGTAAAATCGGCACTTTTCTCTATGGACTTGTTGGCGATCTTGTCTGTGACTTTGACTTTGAACGTGTATCTGCCCGGCTTCAGCGGAGAGAGAGGAACTTCCGTCCCGCCGACCAGCGCTTTATCCGGCTCGACTTTCTCGTTGATCTCTTGAGGAGAGAGCTTATAAGTCACTTCAGGCGTGGAAATGAAGTAATCGACCGTCAACGAGACCTTCTCATTTTCCACCTTGGCGTTATACACCTGGAAAAGGACATTCAAAAAATCGCTCGCTTTGAAGGCGTTTCCCCAATTCGGGGCCGCCTTTAACTGTCCGATGACATAGGGGTTGAATTCTCCCTTGCTGTCCGACCCTGAAGCAGAGCTGACGTTTGATGACAGAATCAAAGAGCTCATGCTCAATTCGTCATTCCAGAGATTCTGGACGTCCAAGTCGGACTTGAGCAGAGTGTATTTTTCCCTGTCCTTGTCCTCGACGCCAAGATAAAGAACAAACTTGCCGGCGCTGGCCGGAAGTCCAGCAATGGCCAGGAGCTTGCCTTCCGGAGCAGATTCCGTGTCGACGGTTTTCATGAAATCTTCTTCCCCCTGCTCTCCTTTGAGCTTTCCGAAAACCGTCACTTGTTTGAATTTCTTTTTGTCGGTCTGGCCGGGGTCAATCTGAATCAGGAAAGATACATAAGTGCTCCGGTTCATGGCCCGGGTAAAAATCGGCTTCCACTCCAGAATGATTTGCTTGACTTCCTCTCCGGTGGTAATGAAATTGGTGATCAATTTGCCTTCAAACGAGTTTTCGTCAAAATTGAACCGATAGCGCGGCAATTCGGTCAGGTCCGGGTTAAACATGACTTTTTTTGGGAATATCTCAAGAGCGCGCCTGACGCTCTGAGTTGTTGCCGCAGATAAGTCATAAACCCCCTGGAATTCCGTGAATTGGACTCTGAAGGATTCATTAAGGTTGAGGTCGGGCATGGGCTGGTAAGTCCATATTTCTGAGGCGCCTTCTAGCTGGCTCCCTCCGATTGACTCGCTCCTCGTCTGAGGAGCAAGAGCCGACGTTTGAAGCGGAGGCCCCAAGAACATGTAAACCCGTCCCATGTCACAATGCCATCCCTTTCTTGGGCCCGTGCTGTATGTGTTATTGACATATTCCAGCCTGCGGTACCATTCGTCCTTGAACTCGTTTTCCTTTGTTCCCGGAGAAGGGTCTCTTCTGGCCCAGAAGAGATCGATAAACTGGTCTTTTTCCTCATCAGTTTTGAGTTTCTTGAACTGATTCTCTTCGTCCTGCGAGATCAGAAGCTTCACTTCTTCTTTCAGCCATTGGTCATACTTTTTTGTGTCTTGCTTCTTTTCCGCCGCAGACGCAACAGCAACAAAATACGTCAAAACGGAAAGTGCTAGGAAGCCGAACGCCTTTTTCATTAAAACCTCCGCTTAAAAATTTATTTTAACAGATAAAATGCTGATGAACAAGCGAACCCCCCGACCGACCTCAATTTACCTCAACCTGCGTTCCCAGTCGGCTAAGGCCCTCTCGGCCTCTCTTTTCCTCGGGGTATTCCCTTCTTGAGTTATTTGGAGATATAGCTTGAGATAACGAATAGCTTCTTTTAAATCCCCCACTCTCTCGAGAACGGCGGAATAATTCAGATACGTCTCCGGAGAGGGGTTGACGTCAACAGCTTTTTTGAAATTTTCTTGGGCGAGAACCATTTCCCCTAAGGACGAATAAATAATGCCCATCTCTGAATAAACCCGGTAATCATCCGGAGCTTCTTTCCTTAGTTGAGCGTAAATTTCTAAAGCGTCTTGAGTCCTTCCCAGGCCGGCCAGAGCGTACGCATACCTCATCCGGATGAGCTTGTTTTCCGGTTCAATGTCCAGAGCTCTTTTAAGATATTCCGAGGCTTCCTCTTGTCTCCCCCAAGCATCCAAAACCCAGCCCGAGATGACCAGAGCATCAAAATACTGCGAGTCTTGTTTCAGGGCTGCCTGGCTTGTATCATATGCTTCATTGAGCTTTCCCACCCTCATATAAAAATGGCTCAGCCTTGAAAGCAAAACGAAGTTGTCCGGCATCCTGGCCAGCCCTTCTTTCAAGGCCTCAATCGCCCCGGGCATATTTTGTCTCTGAGAGAGAAGAATAGCCAGATTCACATAGTTCCAGGGAACCTGCGGGCTCATTCGAATCACTTCTCTGTAATATTTCTCCGCCTCTTCCAGTTTTCCTTCCCACTCAAATCTCTTGGCCGTATAAAGCGTCCGGAACTCACCGATTTTATCCTTCGGGTCGGGGAGGGCTCCTTTAAGCAGGTCTCCCGAGGATTTTCCGCCCACATAGCCCAGGGCTCTTAGTTTTTCCTCCTCCTCGAGACTCATTTTTCTCTGCGGGACGCTCGCTTCCGAGGACCATGTTTCGATCACGTCCTTGAGTTTCTCCTTGAGCGAAGCAAGGACTTTTTGTTCCGTCGCAATGATATTATGTTCCTCATGCAAGTCTTCAGCCAGATGATACAGTTCTGCTCTTGGAGCTTCAATGTATTTCCAGCCCCCATCGACCAGTCCGACAAGCGGCGACCAGCCGTAATCCTCCAGGGGGAAATACGTCTCGAGGTAGCAGGCAAGGTCTCCCTTTTTCTTTCCCTCCAGGTAGGGGACCAGGCTGATTCCCTGGATCTCCTTGTTCAGAGGAAGATTGACCAAGTCCAACACGGTGGGCATCAGGTCGACGAGCCTGACCCGCGCATTGATCACCTCTCCCTTCGGGATGTTCTGTTCGGCGTAAAGGATGAAGGGGACCTTCATCGTCACGTCATAGATAAAGATGCCGTGGTCGACTTCTTCCTTTTCCCCCAGAGCCTCCCCATGGTCGCCGGCAAAGACGATCAACGTCCTGTTGAGGATGTCTTTCTCTCTCAGCTTCTCGATGATCCTCCCGATGTGAGAATCCATGTAGGCGATCTCGCCGTCGTAAGGGCTGTCGACAAAATCCTCCCGGAACGGGGAGGGCGGGTCGTAGGGCAAGTGGGGGTCGTAAAAATGAACCCAGGAAAAGAATTTTTT
>CAZLFV010000134.1:0-4568 GCA_964558915.1 uncultured Eubacteriales bacterium
TTGATTCTTGCGCCGCATGAAAAACTCGAGCAGCCTGTATTCTCTCAAGGTGAGACGGATGTCCCTCATACCGCGCGTCACGCGGTGGGTCTTGGGGTCTAGCCTCAGGTCCCCGGGCTCAAGAACGACCGGCTTTTCTCTGATTTCCCTCCGAAGAAGAGCCCGAAGGCGGGCCAGGAGTTCGCCGAAATCAAAGGGCTTGGTGAGATAATCGTCAGCGCCGAGGTCGAGCCCCAGGATTTTATCCTCCAAGGAATCCTTAGCCGTCAACATCAGAACGGGTGATTGAACTCTTTTCTTCCGCAGTTCGCCGATGATTTCAAAGCCGTTTTTCCTGGGGAGAAGGATGTCGAGGATGATCAAATCATAGGAATACGTCGTGGCGAAATCCAGCGCCTCCTGACCGTCGTGGACGGCATCAACGGAAAACTTTGCCCTTTCCAGGGCTTTTTTGATGAGAGAAGCGAGTTTCTTCTCGTCTTCCACTAGGAGAACGCGCATTTTTTTATTATACAGAAAAGACGGGTAGGACACAAAAAAATCAGGTCTGGGTTCGCTTTTTTAATATTTCTTTAATCTTTGTCTGAGAAAATATCTTTGAAAGGATTAAGTAAGGAGGTTTACCATGAACTCAAAGCGCTTTCAACAAAAAAGGAGACCGACAATGAAATTACAATTTGCATTTATACTTATGTCGATGCTTATGGCAATGAACATCCACGCTCAAACGGTTGACTTTGACAAGGACGAGCCCGGAAAGCCTCCGAAGGGCTTTACCACCGCTCTCACAGGCGGCGGTGTTCTCGGAGTCTGGGTAATACAGAGAGAGTCCAGTGCACCTTCACAATCGAATGTCCTCGCTCAAACCGATATGGACGCAACGGGTTATCGTTTTCCTCTATGTGTTTATGATGGGTTCATCGGGAAGGATGTCGATCTGAGCGTGAAGTTTAAGCCGGTGAAAGGCGAAGGGGATCAGGCTGCAGGTCTCGTGTGGCGCTACAAGGACAAAGACAACTACTACATCGTTCGGGCGAATGCACTGGAGAACAACGTCGTGCTTTACAAAGTCGAGAAAGGAAAACGAACAGACCTTCCGCTAGTGGGAAAAGGGAGAACATATGGCGCAAAGGTAAAGGTGCCATCTGGCGAGTGGGGAACTTTGCGCGTCGTTGTGAACGGCAATCTCTTCGAGGTATTCCTGAACGGCACCAAACTCTATGAAGTGGAGGATACCACCTTTACCGAATCAGGGAAAGTGGGCTTGTGGACGAAAGCTGATTCGTACACGCTTTTTGACGACCTCAAGATAAATACAAACAAATAATCATTTCCTACATCTTGGTGATTTTGGCATTGCGGGGTGGTACATACATGAAGATATTTGGCATTTTCTCCATATGCTGCGCTCTGTTCACGTCCGTCGAAGCCTCCATGCAAGTGTCAGAGCCGAGTGTCATCAAGGCTTGTCGCGTGGATGCCGCGGTCCGCTTGGACGGTAACCTGGATGAGGAAGCGTGGCACAACGCTCAGAGAATATCCAATTTCACTCAGCGCGAGCTCAACGAAGGAAGTCCTGCCTCTGAGCGCACAGAAGTGGGCATCGTCTACACGGATAAAGCCCTATACCTCGGGATCTGGTGCTTTGATTCAGAGGCAAAAAGGCTCGTTGCTAAAGAGATGAAGCGGGATTTCAACTTTGATACGGAAGATAATTTTGAAGTCATCATCGACACTTATCACGACCGGCGCAACGGCTATCTTTTCGTTATCAACCCCAACGGCGCGCGTGCCGACAGCCTGGTGACGGATGAAGGACGGAGGACGAATGAAGACTGGAACGGCGTCTGGGATGTTGCAGTTCGGGTTACCCCGCAAGGATGGTTTGCCGAGATGGAAATTCCCTTTTCCACACTCAAGTTCCCGGACCAGGACGCACAGATTTGGGGAATAAATTTTGAACGGAACATCCGGCGCAAAAAAGAGCAGGTGCTCTGGCAGGGCTGGTCCAGGGACTATGAGTTAGAACAGGTCTCCAAAGCCGGAACTCTTGTCGGGATCGAGGGTGTTTCGGGAGGCCATCTTCTCGAAGTCAAACCCTATTTCACCGGAGGGATGGAAAAGGTCACAGGGAACAAGGCCGCTTCAGTGGCAAAATTCGGTGGCGATGTCAATTATCTCCTAACCTCAAATCTCAAGCTTAATCTTACAGTTCACACCGATTTCGCCCAGGTCGAATCCGACCGGGCCCGCATCAATCTGACCCGGTTTTCTCTCTATTATCCTGAAAAACGGGAGTTTTTTCTTGAAGGGAAAGGATCGTTTGATTTCGGATTGGGCCAGGCGGCCGAGGTCTTTTACAGCCGCCGCATCGGCATTAGAGGAGATGAGGAAATTCCGATTCTCGGGGGCGCGCGCCTCACCGGGAAGGCCGGTCGGACCAATATCGGCGTGTTCACGCTGCAGACGGCTCGGATGGAAGAAGACCCGACTGCCAACTACAGCGTCCTGCGGATCAGCCAGGACGTTCTGAGCCAGTCTAAGGTTGGGTTTATTCTTACCTCCAAGAATTCCGCTGGTAATTTCAATTACGTTTACGGGATCGACGGAAACTACGTTTCTTCTAAACTCTTCGGGGATAAGAATATCGTCATGGGCGGTGCGGTGGCTCAATCCCTGACCAAAGGCGTCTCGGCCGGGAGGAACATGGCCTACCGGCTTTTCCTCAGCTATCCCAACGACAAGGTGGAATACGACCTGGCATTAGTCAGCGTCCAGAAGGATTTTGACCCCCAGGTGGGTTTTCTCAGGCGCGGTAATTATAAGATGTTTTATACCGAACTGCAGTTCAACCCGAGGCCCTCTTTTCTCCCTTTTATCCGAAAGATGGAATTTAAGCCGCTTGATATTAATTATTATCTTACCGAGGATACGAACAAGCTCGAATCTATCTCCATGGAGTGGCGGCCGTTGGGGTTTGGAACAAAGAGCGGGGAGTGGTTCGAATACAACATCCAGCGTTTTTTTGACCGGCTGGACCAGGGATTCGAGATTCATGACGGGATCGTGATCCCCGCAGGGGAGTACTGGTTTAGCCGTCATGAGCTTCAGTTCTCGACATTCCGGGGACGCAAGATCTCTCTCGATGGATCGACAAGCTGGGGAGGGTACTACACCGGTTCGCGAACGGAAGCCGATATCGCACTCCGGATCAATGTCAACGAACATCTCAATTTTTCGGTGGATTCGCAATGGAACAAACTCCGTTTCGGCGGGGCGGAATTCGTCACCAGGGAAATCGGAGCGCGCTTGGAATACGCCTTCACCACGAAGCTGTACACAGCAGTCTTTGGCCAGTGGAATAATGAGGACGAAGAAATCTTGCTTAACTTCCGTCTCAATTGGATTCCGAAAATCGGCAGTGATTTTTACCTGGCTGTCAATCAGAAGATATTCACAGGGAGACCAGGGTGGAGGCTGGAGGGGACCACAATTCTCCTCAAGTTTATATGGAGGTTTTCTTACTAATGAACAAACTCGGCATTTCGCTAGTTCTGCTCTGTTCCTTCATCTCGTGCTCGCCGGGGTCTTCCGACGTAGTAATCTACGTTTCCGAGGACCAGGTGTTTTCAGAGCCGGTGTTGAAGGATTTTGAAAGAGAAACCGGAATAAAGGTAAGAGCCCTTTACGACACCGAGGAGGCAAAGGGGACGGGTGTGATGAACCGCCTCATCGCTGAGAAGAAGAATCCACGGGCCGATGTCTATTGGGCCAACGAGCCGATCCGGGCCATCGTCTTGAAGGAAAAGGGTGTCACGGCTCAATATTTCTCTCCCCAGGCGGAGGGCATTCCCTTCCGTTTTAAGGATCGGGAAGGTCACTGGACGGGGTTCTCAGCGAGGGCCCGTGTCTTTATTGCGGGTCTGGAAGGAACGGGGCCGACATCCATTCTTGATTATGCAAAAGCGGAATGGAAAGGCCGGGCAGTGATGGCCAATCCCCTTTTCGGGACGACGACCGTATGGGTAGCCTCTCTTTTTTCCGTCTGGGGGGATGAAAAGGCGAAGGATTTTCTTAGTCAGATAAGAGCCAACGGCGTGAAGATTTCCTCCAGCAACGGCGAATCCACCCTGCTTGTCACAAACGGAGAATGCACCTTCGGCCTTGTCGATAGCGACGACGCTGCGAATGCGGTAAGAAGCGGAAAGCCCGTGAGAATGGTTGTGCCCGACCAGACAGAAGGCGGTCTGGGTTGCTTAGTGCTGCCGAATGCCGCCGTGCTTGTGAGAAACGGACCGAACAGAAAGAATGGAGAAAGGCTGATCGACTATCTGCTTTCCCCCCAGACGGAGAGACGGCTGGCTTTCGCGGACTGCGCGCAGATTCCTCTGCGCGAGGGTATGGAAACACCGCCCGATGTCCTTGCCCTAAAATCGATCAAGGTGATGGAGGTCGATTACGAGATGGTCTCCAAGAAGCTCAGGGAGATTCAGCCTTTTCTGAGGGCGTGGACGGGAAATTGAACTCGGAAAGATTATCGCTCGGAATTGCGGTTATCTTCCTGGCTG
>CAZLFV010000134.1:4668-6430 GCA_964558915.1 uncultured Eubacteriales bacterium
TATGCGGGCTGGCGGACGGTCCTCCGCAAAATATCGCTGCCGATGGTCGCCCCGGGGATTTTCCTTGCTGGTTTGCTTGTTTTCGTCCTGACGATCGGTGAGTTTGGCGTTCCGATGACCCTCCGTTTTAATGTGTTCTCCGTCGAATCTTTTATCCAGGTTTCGGCGTTTCACGACTTCAACACCGGAGCCGCCACCGCTATTCCTCTGGTTTTGATCGTGCTGGTAATGGTCTGTCTTGAACGAAAGTGGATGAGAGGGAAAATGCCCTCCTTTGAGCTGACACAAGGACAGATGCTGGTTGTTCATCTAAAAAAAACCAAACCCTTTATTATGCTCGGGACGTTCGTTCTCGCTTTCCTCCTTGTCCTCATTCCCCTGGCCGTATTGGTGTCTAAGTCTTTTCCCTTAGGGACGTACCGATTCGCATTCCTTAAGGCTTCAGGAAGCGTTGCCCGGAGCCTATTTTACGCTATTGCCGGAGCGTCGTGTCTGACAATTCTCGGTTTTTTTCTTGGATACCTTTTCCAGAGAAAGACTTCGAGGTTTTCGATGGCTGTCGATTCTCTCGCTCTTTTTCTTTTCGCTCTGCCCGGCGCTGTCATCGGCCTCGGCCTGATGCGGTTTTGGAATACGCGGGCGACGGGTTTCGTTTATGGGTCCGCGGCTATCATCATCATCGGATTCATCGCCAAGTTCTCGGCCTTGGGAGGCCGGATCATGGCCATCGCTTTTTCCCAAGTTCCGGCCTCGATGGAAGAAGCGGCTCGCGTCGCTGGAGGAGGCTGGTTCCGCAGGATCATGAAGATCTGGATTCCCCTGATGAAAAAAGGCCTGTTCGGAGCGTGGCTTGTTGGGTTTCTCTTCTGTCTGCGAGACTTAGACGTCACGATGATGATCTATCCCCCAGGCAGGGATACGCTTCCCGTTCGTATCTTCACCACCATGGCCAACAGCCCTGAAGAGGTCATTTCTGCTATGTGCCTTATCATGGTAGCGACTGCCCTGCTGCCTCTGGGCCTCCTTGGCAGGATTTTCCGACAGATAAGGTGAGATGATAAAAATAGAGGACATTTATAAATCATACGGCGGACTTCCCGCCCTCCGCGGTGTGGATTTAGAAATCAACAGAGGCGAGCGCCTGGTCGTTCTGGGTCCTTCGGGATGTGGGAAGACAACGCTTTTAAGGCTGATCGCGGGGTTCATCGTTCCGGATCGGGGCCGGATTTGGCTGGATGGGCTTCTAGTGGCCGAAGGCGGAAGATTGCTTATCGAACCGGAAAACAGAAAAATCGGGATGGTTTTTCAGGACCTTGCGCTTTGGCCGCACATGACTGTCTTTCAGCATCTTGAGTTTGGGTTGAAAGCAAGGCGGATTCCCGGACCAAAAAGAAAGGCCCGTATCCTGAATATGCTCAGAAAAGTGCAGATGATGGACTATGCAGAGAGGTTCCCGAAAGAGCTTTCAGGCGGTCAGCAGCAGCGGGTCGCCATCGCCCGGGCCCTTATTCTTGAACCCGAAGTATTATTAATGGATGAACCACTTTCGAACCTGGACTATGATTTGAACCGCCTCCTTCGGGAAGAAATCCTCAGGCTCCAGGAGGAGCTGAGAATTACCATTCTTTATGTTACGCATGACCTTAATGAGGCACTTTTCCTTGGAACAAGAATCGTTGTCATGGAGAGGGGCGGGATCACCGTTCAGAAAGGAAGGAAGACATGAAGACGGCGATAAAATTGGTAATCGCTCTATCGGTTC
>CAZLFV010000135.1:0-705 GCA_964558915.1 uncultured Eubacteriales bacterium
AAATCAGAATGCCCATTCCTGGGCTGATTTTGAGAAGCGCAGGACTGACACACAGATCGCCGGATAGCCTTATTTTTTTCCTGAAAAAACTGTCAAAGAACAAGGCAAGTTCCTTGAGCGCGGGAATGACCGAGGCAAAAGCGATGAAATATCCAGCCCAGCGGATGGCGAGGCCGGGGGGAAGGCTATGATAAGACCAGTTTTTGAGCCTGAGGTTGAAGAGCTCGAAGATGAGCCAGGTCGGAACCGAGATAAAAGCCGCAAGAAGGAATTCCGGGACCGAGGCAAAAAAAACGGAAGTTCCGCACCGCCGATAATTTAGGCCGTCGAGGGTCAGGCTGAACGACCACCAGGCAATGCAGTAGAACCAGGTTTTCATAAACGGCAGGCCGATGGCCAGGAGCACCGCCGCCCCCGCCAAGAGCAGGATGCCGACATACAGGTTCAGCCTGACGATCCGAGTTTTTACAAGTGACATTGGCAATATTCTATCAAAAATTGCCAGCAACTTGTGAAAATGATGTCTTGGCCCAAAAGGAAAAAGGAAAGACCCAAGGGAAATCGGACGGCTGAGGTTCTCCCGGGCAAATCTCGTCGGGTCAGCTCGCCGGGCCTTTCCTTGATTAAATTGCCGCCATCCGGTATCATTCGTTTGAAGGAGGCAAACTGCGATGGATCATGGACGCAAAACGATCGGCTTGATCG
>CAZLFV010000135.1:715-6351 GCA_964558915.1 uncultured Eubacteriales bacterium
GCTTGATCGCTTGCCTGGCGATCCTCTCCCCGCTGGTGGTCTTCCTTGCAAGCTGTAAAGTGCCGACGGACGAAGAGATCAAGAAATCTCTGGAAGTCGTAGATCTGGATTCCAAATGGGTGGCCAAGGAATACCGGCAGTGGCCCCATCCGAAGCTCACCCTGGTCCCGGTCATTACATTCCGGGTCAAGAATCTTTCTTCTCTGCCCTTGAAATACGTCAATTTCAACGCCCTATTCAAAGAGAAAGGCGCTGTGGAAAACCGTGGGGACAACTTCCTGATGGACGCCCTTCGCAACAGGCCCGTCCCTCCCGGGGAGCTGAGCGATGTCATCACCATGAAGAGCAACTACGGGGTTGAAGGCGTGAACCTCGATTCCTTCAAAAACAACCTTGGCTGGCAAACCTATACCGTTAAGCTATTTGCCCAGATGAAGGGCTCCCGGCATGTCCTCCTCGGTGAGTGGATCGTGACCCGGAAGATCGATTTCAAGGAAGACCAGCCCGTTCAGCTGAAAGAAATCAAGAAAGAACCGGAAAAGAAAAAATAAAAACGAGAAGACGTCCTCGTGCCTCGCGGCCTTTCGAATCCATTGATTTTCTGCTTAAAGCCAATCGTCTGGAGATAAAGAATATCGAGCGATATCGCTCTCGCCGCGAAGCAATTGCTGGATTCCCTTAGCGAGATTGAGAAACTGCCTTGAGGCGGTTGTAAAAAAAGACCGAAACGTCCGCATAGTCGTAAAGCGTCTTGGCGAAGAGCCACTGGACATGAAAATGCCGAATCCCGATCAATCTTCGGATGGCTGTCTCGCCTTTGGCGTAGCCGGAGTTATAGGCCGTGGCATAAAAGCGAAGCTTCTCCGGCTCGTTGGCAAAGGCGAGGTTTCCGTAGAGCTTGGCCATCACCATCATCAAGAGGCGCAGATATCGCACTTGCCAGTGAAGATCGTCGAGACGGAGGACGCGCTCCTTGCGCAATCGGGAAGAATCGCCCGTCTCAAACGGGGCGATCTCCGCGACTCGCTTCTCTTCCGCTGAAAAGAGCCGGTTGTAATCCCTTTCGATTTGCTCGGCGAACGTCGGCTTCATCTGAAAGTGACCGACAGAGAAATCGGCGTATTTCCGGCCGTACTGGACGTACAGAACCTTGAGAGCCCGCACCTGGATCTTGTCCTCCAGGGCCTTGAACCGGATGATCTCCGGGAACACGATGGCCAAGGCGAAGCGCGTCTCCCGCGGCGGGAGGCGCAGGGAATCGACAATCCAGGAGTTCTGCCGCAGGAACTTCTCGGCTTCGGCGTATTTCGTGCCGAAGAGGACGGTATAATCTTCCTCGGAGGAGAGCGGGGCCAACACCTGGAGAAAAAGCAGAATCCCGACGAGCGGCCACATCAAGCGGCGCACCTGGCGGATCAATTGGATCGCTCGGGCCTGGGTTCTTTGGAACAAGAGACGCCAGATATTAAATCGCTCTCTGATAAATGACAATATCCCTATTGTTTTCCAGCGCGACCCACTTGATCATGGTCTGCCCACCCTCCTGGAATGTCATGATGCTCAACGGAAAAGGATATTTCTTGCCATCGCTAAAGACAAGGTTTTCAAGGGTAAAGAGCGCGTATTTCCTTCCGTCGGCGCTGGGATAGAAATCGCAGGGGCTGAATGGCTCTATTTTAATGGCAAGAGTCGGGGTCCCGTTCATGTAGAGTTGGTTGCCGTCCAGGAAAAAGAAATTGTTGTTGCCGACCGAGAACCAGAAATCCTTGAAGTCGGTGCCGTAAGGGCCGAATTTCTTGCCGTCGATCGTGTAGACATATTTTTTATTCATTTCAGCATTATACTTTTCAGGCTGGGCAGCGATGAGTTTTACCGCTTCGGACGGCGAGAGGGAGCCTGTACAGGCGACGATGGCGTTTTTTCCGTCCGGACTAATCTTGATGGTATCGGGAGCGCTGGCGATGAAGACCTTCCGCCCGTCGGAACAAATGAGCCACACCTTGTCCTTGTCGTTGACCGCGAAATAGGCTCGGGATCCATCAGGGGTGGCCTTAACGTCGAACACGGAGAGATAGGGGCCGAAGGTTTTGCCCTTGAAAACGATTGTCTGGCTGTTCTCGTCGCCTTCGATCGAGGGGATCACCTCTTGCGGGACAAGCCCCTGGTCGGGAGAATAATCAGCGCACTCGCGGAAGATGCCGGCCGATTCGTCTTGCGATTCATAAGCCGCTGACATGGCCTCTTTTAGGCTGGTGAAGGGGCCTTTCTTTTTTCCGTTCGAGAAGACGAAGAACGGCCCCTTATCCCCTTTTCCCTTGGCCAGGACCAGGATGGCGCTTTCCTTGGTTGCCGAGATGACAATTGCGCTCTCAGGCTGCATGAGCTCCTCGCCCGGTTCTAGGGAATAAATTAATTTGCGGGCAGGCTGAGGCCCCTGGGCGAAGGTCTCCAAGCCTATGAGGATTGCAAACGTGATAAGCGTAAAAGACAGATTTCGTTTCACGGGCCAGTCTCCTCTCAATTCGTTGCCGGTGGAGATTATATATTCATCGAGCCGAGACTTTCAAGCGGCTGAACGGATCAAAAAGCCGCCTGGACGCTTAAAAACGCCGCAAATCAGCCAGAGCTTTGCTCCCTGGCAAGAAGTCAATTTTTTGGGGGGGACCCGCATCACATTTCTCCCTCCACAGCCGTTGATGCAAAAAAGGAACGGGTTAAAGAAATCAAGAAAGAACCGGAAAAGAAAAAATAAAAACGGAAAGACGTCCCTCCCTCCGGTCTCAAAGAAAAATAAATATTCTTGCGGTTGGGAAAAAGGATGCGTCGCCGTTTTTATTTATCGGTCCCGAGGGGGTTGGGATTGAGGATCTTAATAAAGCTCTTTTTCTTAAGGGTTCCCAGGAATTCGTTGAGCTTTAAATTCTGCTTTTGGCCGTAAATCTTTTCTTCTATCCCGTTCTTAGCCTCTTCAAACGACAGTAGCCGGCTCTCCTTCCTGTCTTCCATCTTCAGCAGATACCAGCCGGCTTTGGCCTGAATCCAGGGTGAGATCTCGCCCTTCTTCAGTCTTTCCAAGGCCTGTTGGATCGTCTTGTCCAATGTGCCTTTCTTGACTGTCCCCAGATCCCCCTTGGATTCCTTGAGCGGATCATCCGAATATGTCCCGGAGGTCTCCGCGAAATCCGCGCCAGATTTTATTTTGTCGTCGATCGCACTTTTTTTCGCCTCCAGCGCAGCCGCGTCGGCATCGACGGCGTTGAGATAGACCGCCCGGACTGTATATTCCTCGGGCTCAACGAACTCAGACTGATGTTTTTTATAATAATCAACGACTTCGGCATCGTCCAGGACGATCAGCCTGTTCACTTCTTGGACAACGACGGCCTGGCGGAGGATCGTCTCCTCCATCTGCTTCAGCCACGTTTCCCACTCGAACCCCTGGCTTAGGAGCGCCCGCTTCAAATCTTCATCCGATTCGAGGTTGTTTTCTTTCTTGATGTTCTCGATCGCCATTTTCACCTGTTCGGACACGTTCATATTCCTCTCTCTGGCCAGCTGGAGCAAGAGCTTGTCGGTGATCATGGAGTCCAGAAGCTGGGTCTTGAGCTCGGTCAGCGCCTTGTCTAGGTCTTCCCGAGAGATCTGGCCTCTTGCCTGTTGGAATTCAGCCTGGAGCGCCTGGACGCGCATCTCATACTCGCGCTTATATTGGGACAGAGTGATTACCTCGTCGTTAATGATGGCCACGATCTCTTCGACAACTTCTTGACCCAGGCCGAAAACGGCTACGAGGCCGAGGACGACAAACAGGAGCATCGTTTTTTGTCTCATCATGTTAAGTTCCTTTGATATGCAAACGGCAAATTTTCAGGGTTGGATTTCCAGTCCAGCGACCCTTTGAGCTCTTCAAGATGGGCAGCGACAGCCTGCTTGGTCTTTTGGTCGAGGAGCTTGGCCCGGATGGACGGAGCGGCGTCGTCCTGCGTCACCAAGCGCGCTTCGATTTTCTTGTCCAGCCGGAAGATATGATAGCCATAAGCGGATTCGACGACGGGGCTGACCTCCCCTTCTTTCATGGGAAAGATGAACTTTTCGAGCTCCGGGGGAAGCTGGCCAGCGCTGAACAGACCCATCCGGCCGCCTTTGGATGCCTCGGGCCCGATCGATTCCTTCTGGGCGATGGCCCGGAACTCCTCATCGGCGCCGGTCTTCAGCCGGTCCCTCACCTCGCTCGCCTGGCCTTCCGAAGCGAGCAGGATCTGGCTGACCTGGACTTTTTCCGGCAATAGATAGTCGCCCTTGTGTTGGCTATAGTACTTTGTTATCTCTGCGTCATCGACCTTGATATCCCTGGTGAGGAGGTATAAGTATTTCTGGACAAGGAGTCTTTCGAAGAGCGACTCGTTATCGACGGCCGAGGAAGCTGAGTTTTTGTCTTCAGCTCCCAAGGCGCTTTCGAGCTTTTTCAAGTAGCCTTCCTTCTCCTCATCGGTCAGGGTGAGATTCTGGTCCCGGGCGCGCATAAGGAAGATCTTTTCGTCGACGAAGCTGTCGTAAAGCCGGCTGAGCGCAGGGATCGAAAGCGTAGAGCGTTTTTCACCGACCGCATAGCGGATATATTCGTCGAAATCTGCGTTCGTGAAGGTTGCGCCCTCGACTTCAAGGATGATCCTGTCCTGTTTTTGCGGCTTCTCCGCCAGGGCTGCGGATCCCTCGCCGCCGTCTTTCCGGCAAGTCAAGAGAAGCAATAAAAAGAGACCGCCGATGAGGATAAAGAAGCCTGTCCGAGCGCGTCGAAGGTCACTCATCTTTTTGATTATCAATTCATTATATGACAATTCTATAACTCCTTCAAGACGGCAATCGTTTCACAGAGGAAATCCTCGTCCCGCCGCGCTTGAAGGACCAGGCTCATCACGCCCTGGGGAGTCATCGTTCCTGCGTACCTGTTCAGGAGCGATGTCATCCGGCCGAGCTGGACGGCGGTGGCTGGCAGGAACTTGAAGATCACCCGCCCATCCATCCTGTCCACGGCTTTGATCTTCAACTTCTGGGCCAGGAACTTGATCCGCCCGTAGTGGCAGAGATGAAGCACGCTTTTGGGTAGGGGCCCGAACCGGTCTTTGATCTCGTCTTCGATGGCTTCGATCTCGTCCAGGCTTTCGGCCGAGGAAATCCTTTTATAGAGGTTGAGCCGGAGGTTCATCTGGGGAAGGTAGTTCTCGGGGATCTGGATATCGACTTTGAGGTTGATCTCGCTCTTGACCTCTTCAACGATCTCTCCTTTGAGCTCGCGGATAGCCTGTTCAAGGAGGCGGATAAAATAATCAAAGCCGACCGCCTCCATGGCGCCATGCTGCTTGGCGCCGAAGACATTGCCCGCGCCGCGGATTTCAAGGTCTCTCATAGCGAGTTTGAGCCCTGCGCCTAATTCGTCAAACTCTTCTATCGCTTTGAGTCTGCTTTTTGCGCTGCGAGAAATTCCCCTTTCAGACGGAGTAAAAAGATACGCAAACGCCTGGTTGCGATACCGCCCAACTCGTCCGCGTAACTGGTGCAAATCAGCGAGCCCAAACCTGTGCGCGTCATTTATGAAGATTGTGTTGACGTTCGGAATATCCAGCCCATTCTCTATT
>CAZLFV010000136.1:0-6227 GCA_964558915.1 uncultured Eubacteriales bacterium
TCCATCCTTGCTGGCCCAATCAAAAACTGGGCCCGACCTGGCCGTGGTCCAGGGTGAATCCCCGGCCATGATCACCAAGGAGGCAATGGTCGCGCTGGGAGGGATGAAAAGGTTTATTGCCAAAGGCGATAAGGTTCTAATCAAGCCAAATATTGGCTGGGACCGGACTCCGGAGCTGGCCGCCTGCACGAACCCTGAGGTCATCAAAACTTTGGTTGAGCTGTGTTTTGAGGCCGGCGCCAAAGAAGTCTCCGTGATGGATAATTCAATCAACCAGGCTCAGAGATGTTATGCCCGCTCGAGGATTGCCGACGCGGCCAGGTCCGCAGGGGCGAAGACTCCGTTCGTTAATCCCTACCGCTTGAAAAAAGTGCCGCTTCGCGGCGAATGGCTCAGGGAATGGGATGTCTTCACGGAGTTCGTCGAAACGGACAAGCTCATCAATGTTCCCATCGCCAAGCACCACAGCCTGTCGCGATTGACCCTGGGCTTCAAGAACTGGCTCGGAGCCATCGGCGGACCGCGCAATCAGCTTCATCAAAAGATCAACGAGGGTGTCGTCGACCTGGCAGCGTTCTTCAAGCCGACTCTCACGGTCCTGGATGCTTACCGCATCCTTGTGAGAAATGGCCCTCAGGGAGGACGGCTATCCGATGTCAAGTTCCAGAAGACGGTTGTCGCGGGAATAGATGCTGTCGCCGTTGACGCTTTCGGCGCGGGCTTCTTTGACCTCAAGCCGGACGACCTGCCTTATCTTGCGCTGGGCCAAAAGCGCGGTCTGGGCCAGATGAACCTGGAGATGCTGACGATTGAAAAAAGAACTGTCTAAGAAATACCGGCTGCTTCAAATTCTCCGGATCTTGAGCCAGGCCGCATTCTTCGGCCTTTTTCTCTATCTCCTTTTTGACACACGGTTTACGGGACAAGACTATATCGGCCGGGTGGAGGTTTTTTTCCATTTCGACCCCCTACTCGCCCTGGCGACCTCCCTGGCCGCAAGAGCTGTTTTCGCCTCGTTTGTCCTGGCAGCAGTCACAGTCATCATCACTTTCATCGCGGGCCGCTTTGTCTGCGGCTGGGTCTGTCCTCTTGGAGCCACGCTGCAGTTCTTTTCCTTTATTTTTAAGCGGGCCAATCTCCTCAACCCGAAACGGGTCGAATGGCGCAGCCGCCTAGCCTGGAAATACTATGTTCTTATTTTTGTGCTCGTCGGGGGCGTTTTCTCTTTAGACCTGGTTGGGCTTCTGGACCCGCTTTCGTTCCTCTACCGCTCCTTCATCACCGGGATTATACCCTGGTTCGCCCGAGTTTCAGCGGCCTTCATCGGCCTGTTTTACAGCGTCAAGGTCTCGTCGGCCGGGGATACCCTGGCCCAATTTTTCGGCACCCTTTCACTCAATCAGACGTTCATGCAGGGATTCCTTCTCGGGTTGTTGTTTCTTAGCGTCGTCCTGCTCAATATCTCCAAAGAAAGGTTCTGGTGCCGCTATCTCTGCCCTGCTGGTGCCCTGCTCGGTTTGTTCTCCCGCTGGAATATCGGCAAGCTCAGGGTCGACGAGGACAAGTGCATCAAATGCAACCTCTGCACAATACATTGCCAAACCCAAGCCAACCCTTATCCCAACGAGGAGTGGCGCAGCTCTGAGTGCGTCTACTGCTACACTTGCGCGGCGATTTGTCCGACCAGCGCCGTCTCGTTCCCGGTGAAGGCGAATCCCGAGAAAATCGAATCGATCAACCTCTCCCGGCGCAAACTCATCCTGACATGCTTAATCTCGCTTGTCGCAGCTCCCTTTATCAAAATAACACCTGCCGGAAAGCGGGCCTCCCCCAAGCTCCTCCGCCCCCCCGGCGCTCTTGCGGAGCCTCAATTCCTCCAGAAATGCATCAAGTGCGGAGAATGCTTGAAGGTCTGCCCGACCAACGCTTTGCAGCCCGCCCTGGCTGAAGCCGGCCCGGAGGGAATCTGGACGCCGGTCCTCGTCCCCAGAGTCGGCTACTGTGAATATTACTGTTCCCTCTGCACTCAGGTCTGCCCGACAGGAGCCATCAGAGAGCTGACCATCGAGGAAAAGGCCAAAATCAAAATCGGGACGGCCTGGGTGAACAAGAGCCGGTGCATCCCGTATGTGCTTGGCTCGCCCTGCATCGTCTGCGAGGAGCATTGCCCGACGTCGCCCAAGGCCATCAAGCTGGTCAAGACTTCAGTTTTGCTCCCCGATGGGACTACCGAGACGCCGCTTGCGCCGGTCATCGACCTCGACCTCTGCATCGGCTGCGGCATTTGCGAGACCAAATGCCCGGTCGTGGATGATCCCGCGATTTACTGCACAAGCGTGGGGGAAAGTCGTTCCGAGAAAAACCGCCTCCTCCTCGAAATCATCAAACCGACCCTCCCTAAGATATAGCCCCAACGGTTATGCCAGGACTTTTTTGAGCTCTTCCTTGAGGGAGGGGATAACCTGGAAAAGGTCGCCGACAACTCCAAAATCCGCGACTTTGAAGATGGGGGCATCAGGATCCTTGTTCACGGCGACGATAACCTTGGAAGATGACATTCCGGCCAGATGCTGGATGGCGCCGGAAATGCCGAAAGCCATATACAGGTTGGGGGAAACGGTCTTCCCCGTCTGCCCGACCTGGTGCTGATGCCCGATCCAGCCGGAGTCGACAGCCGAGCGGGAAGCGCCGACGGCCGACCGGGGAATCAGCGCGGAAAGCTGCCGCAGGAGATCAAAATTTTCCGGCGCCTTCATCCCCCTGCCGCCGGAGATGATCACGTCAGCCTCGCTCACATCCAGCTCGCCGCCCTGCTCCTCAAGGATATCAGCAACCCACGCCCGGGGACGGTCCTCTGGGAGAGAGATGGACTCTTTGATCACATCACCCAGGACCGCCGTCGCTTCGGCCAAGGGAAAGACATTCGGCCGGAGCGTGGCAATCTTGGGCGAGGATTTGAGTGTCACTGAAAGCAGCGCTTTGCCGGCGAAGATCGGCCGCGTGAACTCAACCCTCCCCTCCTTAACAATGACCTGAGTGCAGTCGGACGCCAGGCTCACCCCCAGCTTCACCGCGAGCCTTGGCGCCAGGTCCTTGCCTAATGCAGTCGCCGAGAAAAAGATGACTTCGGGAGCGATTTTTTTGGCCAGCGCGGCAAGGCCGAACGCATAATCCTGAGTGGAGTATTGTTTAAAAGCGGGATTTTCCAGGAAATAGACCTGAGAAGCTCCGTAAGCAAATATTTCCGGTGCCAGCCCCTCTTTCCCCACTCCCAAGACGACAGCAGCCAATTGCTGATTTAACTCTGCCGCTTTTCTCCTCCCTTCAGAAAGGGCTTCCAAGGACGCCTTCTTTATTTTTCCGTCTCTGAGCTCGATGTAGGTCAGTATCATCGTCGTCCTCCCTAAATCACCTTGGCATCGTTGTGCAGGAAGCCCGCCAGCTGCTTGGACGTTTCTTCAGGAGGCCCGGTCACCACCCTGCCCGCCTGCCTCACGGGCGGCATGGCCATCCCGGTGATCTCGATTTGAGGCCCCAGCTCTTCCGGACTAAGCCCGAGTTCTTCTATCGGTAGTATAGGGATCTCTTTTTTCTTGGCCATCATGATCCCTTTGAGGGTCTCGTACCGGGGTTCGTTGAGCCCTTTCTGAGCGCTGACGACCGCGGGCAGCGGAAAGGCGACCTTTTCTTGCGCGCCTTCGATCTCGCGATAAGCCACGCCAGCGTCCCCCGTGATCTCAATCTTCACGACGACGTTGACCTGGGGAAGGCCGAGGAATTCCGCAACCATGGACGGGACCTGGGCATTGTCAGCGCCGACAGACTGTTTCCCGAAAAGCAACAGCCCATAGTCAGGATATTTTTTCTCAACAAACCGAGCGATCACCCGGGCCGTCCTGAGCCCGTCGTAAGTCTCTGGTAAGGGGTCCTTGAGCAGCACGGCTTCATCCGCTCCCATGGCCAGGCATTTCCTCAGGACGACAAGGGACTCGTCTCGGCCGACAGTCACGACCGTCGCCTTGCCGCCCTGAGCGTTCCGAATCCGCAGGGCTTCTTCCATCGCATATTCATCATACGGGCTCAGGATGAAGTTCAACCCGTCCTCGACCACGGCGTTCGCTCCAGGATTCAGCCGAATCTTCGATTCCGTATCGGGCACTCTCTTGACAAAGACGAGAATATTCACTTTCTCCTCCTCACGAATTTATTGAAAAGACAAGGCCGGGAAACTCAGCCTTCTATTCTTCATACCGTTTTAATAACAGAGAGCCGTTTGTCCCTCCAAAACCAAAGGAGTTGCTGAGAGCATAAACGATTTCTGCCGGCCGCGCCGAATTGGGGACATAGTCCAGGTCGCATTCGGGGTCGGGATGCTCATAGTTGATCGTGGGCGTCATGACCCGGTGCTTCAGGCAGAGGGCAGAGATGGCTGCCTCGACGCCTCCGGCGGCACCCAGGAGATGCCCTGTCATTGACTTGGTCGAGCTGATGCCGATGCGGCCGGCATGATCGCCAAAAAGTTTTTTTATGGCCAACGTTTCGATTTTGTCGTTGTACGGAGTGGATGTCCCATGCGCGTTGATATAGCCGACGTCATTTGGGCTGACGCCCGCGTCATCCAGGGCCCGTTTCATCACGCCCCTGGCCCCCTCTCCATCGACCGCCGGGGCCGTGACATGATAGGCATCGCCGTTCATCCCGTAGCCCACGATCTCGGCATAGATCATGGCCCCCCGGTCCAAGGCGGCTCCGAGCTCTTCAAGCAACAGGATCCCCGCTCCTTCGCTCATGACGAACCCGTCCCGGTCCGCATCGAACGGCCGCGAGGCCCTTTGGGGCTCGTCGTTTCTCGTCGACAGAGCCCTCATGGCGCAAAAACCGGCCACGGCCAGCGGCGAGACCGGCGCCTCAGCGCCGCCGGCGAGCATGCGGTCCGCATCGCCTCGGGAGATGAGACGAAACGAGTCGCCAATAGCGTGTGTGCTTGTCGTGCACGCCGTCGCGGTGGCTGAGTTGGGCCCCTTGCTTCTGAACTTGATCGAGATCTGCCCGGAGGCCTCGTTAATAATGCAAGATACGAGGAAGAACGGGGAAACGCGGTCGGGTCCCTTTTCCAGCAGGATTTTGTGCGTTTCCTGGATCGACCCGATCCCGCCGATGCCGGAGCCGACATAGACGCCCGTTCTCTCTCCTTCCAATACGCCGAGACCGATGCCGGCGTCTTCGACCGCAAGATGGGCCGCCGCCAGGGCAAATTGGATGAACGGGTCCATTTTGCGCACTTCCCGCCTATCGATGAAGACGAGGGGGTCAAAATTGGGGACTTCTCCAGCAATCCGCGTTGTGTAGCCTGAGGCGTCAAACCGCGTGATGGTCCTGATCCCGCTCCGCCCCTGCAACACCGCCTCCCAATTCCGTTCCTTCCCGATCCCCAGGGGAGTGACCAGGCCGATGCCCGTGATCACCACCCTTCGGCTGGCAGATGTCCTGCGAGCGGAGCGGAGGACGTCCACGAAAAACCCCTCTTATTTGGAGAGGCGTGTCTGAATATAATCGAGCGCTTTCCCGACAGTCGTCAGCTTTTCGGCCTCTTCATCCGGGATGTCGAGACTGAATTCGTCCTCAAGCGCCATTACGAGTTCCACTGTGTCTAGCGAATCCGCGCCCAGGTCTTCAATAAATGCCGCTCCTTCTGTGACCTGGTCCTCACTGATGCTCAGCTTATCGGCGACGATGGTTCTGACCTTTTTCAAAAGTTCGTCTCTTTCCATTGTTACCTCCTGTTTATTCCAAGCCTACATATACATCCCGCCGTTGACGTGGATGACTTGGCCTGTGATATACGATGCCTCATTAGAGAGGAGGAATCTGACTGCCTGGACCACATCGTCCGGCGTGCCCATCCTCTTCATCGGGATCATCTCCAAGAACGCTTTCTTGATTTCCTCTTTAAGGCTTTCCGTCATGGCCGTGGCAATATAGCCGGGAGCGACGCAGTTCACGGTGATCCCCCGTCCAGCCACCTCTCTGGCCAGAGATTTTGTCAGCCCGATCACGCCCGCTTTGGAGGCGGCATAATTGGCCTGCCCGAAATTCCCCATGGCACCAACCACGGAAGAGATATTGACAATCCGGCCAAACCGTTTGTTGACCATCGGCCGGATTGCGGCCCTGCAAAAATTGAACACGCCTTTCAGGTTGACGGCCAGAACCGCATCCCATTCCTC
>CAZLFV010000137.1:0-4530 GCA_964558915.1 uncultured Eubacteriales bacterium
ATCGGCGCCTGGGGAAAGATCTCGGCGAGAACCTCCAGGACTTTTTCTCCCCCCCGCTGACCGGTCAGCCAGTCATGAACAAGAGCAACTTTGACCTTATCCATCGGCGATGATTATAAAAACAGGCTGCGGAATTGTCAATGAAGACTCGGGGCATGGGCCCGGACGCAGGTGTAATTGCTATCCAGCTGAGGCGGGTCCTGTCGCGGCATCCCCCCGACATCCTCGCGGTCCATTTTGTTGATGGCGCAATTAAGAGCCCGAGTGGCATCAAACGCTCCGGATTCGGGGGGCCCCCCAGCCACGCCACCCGCCTCTTGGCGGCCCGAGAATCAATTGCCCTTTTCGCCGTTGCGCCTCGTCGCGAGTCAGTAAGAGCTAAAAGAATTTCCGGCTATAGAGCTCGAGGTAGAGGCTCTGGGTTTGCTCAACCATACGGCGAAGCGGAAAACGCGGCGGAATTATGGCTCTCGCCCGCTCGGCCAAGCGTTTAGCCCTGTCCTGGTCGCGCAACAAGGAGATGATGGCATCAGCGAGCGCCCGCGGGTCTCGGGGCGGGACGAGCAGCCCTGTTTTCCCGTCTTCGATGACTTCCATTATGCCGTCGACAGCCGTAGCAATAATCGGCTTTCCGAGGGCCGCAGCTTCCACCAGGACAAAAGGCAGGCCTTCCCAGAGAGAAGGAAGGACAAAAATATCAGAAAGGCCCATAAGAGAGGCTGCGTCTTTCCTCGCTCCCAGGAAAAGAAACTTGCCTTCGAGACCCATTTTTACGGCAGTTTTTCGAAGCGTCCGGCCGAGAGGCCCATCCCCGACCACCACGATTTTGACGCCGGGAAAAGCGCTAAGAACCCGGCCGGCGGCCTTGACAAGATAGACAATTCCTTTCTGGCGGTGAAGCCGCGCCACCGTCCCGATGACCGGCTGGTCGGGCTCCGCGCCGAATTCCCGCCTCCTCCTTTGCCCGTCCTCCGTGCCCTTTTCAAGCTTCAGGTCGATGCCGTTGGGGATGCAGAACATTTTGCTTTCCGGAGCAAGCCTGTGCTTTTTTGCACGGCTGAGGTCAGCTTGAGAAACAAGGATCAACCCATCGCTCCGGCATGATAAGATTCTCTCCTGGAGGACGTAAAGGCCCCGGAGTAGCGGATTCCGGTAGTGAAGGTAATGGATCCCGTGGAGTGTGTGGACGGTGACCGGCGTCCGCGAACGCCGGGCCGCCCAGCGGCCATAGAGCCCGGCAATTCCCCCGTGGGTATGAAGAATCTGGATCCTATTTTTCTCCAGGCCGGCCCGGACCTGATTGACCGGGCCGAGGCTCAAGGTCTTAGCCAAAGAAACTGGAATATGCCTGAACCCGCGTTTCCTGATCTCATCCACCAGGGGGCCCTCGCTCCCGGTGCAAACAAACACCTCAAAACGCTGAGGATCCAGGTTCTCGGCCAGCAGGAGAAGCGCGGTCTGGCCTCCACCGAGCGTCGGCCGGTCGATCATCTGGCAAATTCTTATTTTTTCCATCGATTTACTATAATTTATTCCCGTCCCCAAAAATGCGCGCCTTCTCGGACCAGATGAGATCTCTTTCCTCGGGCGAACGCGCTTTTAGGATTCCGGCCAGGCCAAAATTCAGGTTCAAGAATATTTTCAGCAGTGTCCCCGAGACTCGAGAATTATGCTTCCGATAAAAATAGACCTGGCTTCTCCGGTATTCCAGGCGGGTTTGAAGCCTCAGCCTGGACGTCGTGGCGGCGCCTTCGTGAGTGATTCTAACGCTCGGAAAAAAGACGATCTTCCAGCCTTTTTCCCTCATTCGCAGGCACAGGTCGATATCCTCAAAATACAAAAAAAAGTTTTCGTCGAAAAAGCCAGCCTCTTCAACCGCTTTTCGCCTGGCGAGAAGACATGCTCCGCTCACCCACCGGACGTCCCGAGGTTTTGTAGAGTGCCCCAAAACATTTTTATAATAAGGGTTGAGGAAAAATTTCTGCCCGATTTCAGAGAAAAAGTTCCTGCTCCCCCCGAAGGAAACCTGAAAGCGCCCGTTCTCATGAACAAGAGCGGGGCCGGCCGCTCCCACCTGAGTCCGGGCCCTGATCTCGGCGACAAGCGCGGGCAAAGCCTCGGGAGGGACGACTGTGTCCGTGTTCAGAAAGAGGAGGAATTCTCCGCTGCTCGCGTTTATCCCGATGTTATTGGCCCTGGCGTAGCCCAGGTTTTCCTTGTTCTGGATAAGCCTGACCCAGGGAAAAGCCGTCCGGACAAGCTCCGGGCTTCCGTCCCGGGAATAATTGTCCACCAAAATGACTTCCGCAGCCAGCCTGCTCGTCCCCTTTTCGAGTGAGGAAAGGCAGTCTTCAAGATGCGCTTTGTCGTTGAAATTAACCAGGACAATTGTTAGCTCAGGGTTCATGTTGATTTTAACGCCCGGAGAAGAAAGGTCAGCTCCCGGGCTACCCTATCCCAGGAGAATTGAGCTCTTTTTTGCTCAAACCTGTTGAGGAGTCGCAGGCGCATCTGCTCCTCGCTGAGGACGGTTTCCAGAGCTTCCATGACCTTTTGCTCATCCAGATCACTGACCATAACAGCTACGTCGCCAAAAATCTCTTCCAGAGAGGAACTCTTCATTATTACGACCGGCGTTCCGCAAGCTAAAGCTTCCAGGGGCGGGAAGCCAAATCCTTCATATTCAGAGAGATAGGCAAAAGCGTCCAGGCTGGAATAGAAAAGGGGGAGGTCTTCCTCAGGGAGCATCTCCTCCCATCTGATCCATTCCTGATTGAGAACGTTGGCCATCTCGCTCGTCTTAAGCCCGGTTAAGTCCTTCCCCACGACATAGAGCATCGTCCCGGAAAATGTGTCGCGCAGAAGGCCGACCGCGCGGACGAGCAAGGGAACATGCCGCCTGACAACAAGAGCCCCCAGGTAGCCTATAATTCTTTTCCCCGTCAAGCCTTTTTTTTCTTTCCAGGCCAGGATCTGGTCTTGGGATGCCCTGCGGAACCTGGCCTCAATCCCCCAGCCGAGAACTTTCACTTTTTCCGGGTTCAATTCAAAATAGGTCACGACCTCTCTTTTGGTGAATTCTGATGGGACGATCACCACAGCGGCTTTATTTAGGCTTCTCTTGATGAGGAACCGACGGGTCCAGGCATACTTCGGCGAGTACCATTCGGAATGGGAGACGACGGAAATATCGTGCTCGATCAAAAGAGATCTCCATGGATGGATGAGCGGCAGAATATAATTAGAGCCGACAAAAACATCCGGCCTGTCTTTTTTGAGGGCTTTTCTCAAGGGCCCGTTCTGCCAGCGCAAATACCCGCCTGAAGAAAGGAGAACACGTTCACTGACACGAGGCCGGGAATATTTCCCGATATTCTCTTTGGTATAGATGAGAAACTCGTCTTCGGGAAGAAGATCAAAGAGAGGGATCAGGATATTGTCAATGACGCGACCGACTCCCCGAGCCTCCCGGCCGAGCTCGTATCCGTCAACAGCGATTCTCATTTGCGTTCACTGACGAAAGCGCATTTGTTCATTTGTCTTTAAAAGAATAATAAAACTCAAGG
The DNA here is from genome assembly GCA_964558915.1 of uncultured Eubacteriales bacterium. Taxonomy (GTDB): domain Bacteria; phylum Acidobacteriota; class Aminicenantia; order Aminicenantales; family UBA8522; genus CAZKEW01. The sequence goes on from CAZLFV010000137.1 coordinate 3,567, forward strand.
GTCTGGGAGGCGGCCTTCTCCCAGCTGAAAACGGAAGCCCTTTTCCTTCCTTTGGCGATCAGCTCTTCCCTGGCCTGGCGACTCTCGAGAAGCAGGAGAATTTTGTCAGCTATGCTTTGGGGGTCTTCGGGCCGGAAATAGGCCGCCGCATCCCCGCAAACTTCCGGGATGGCCGACGTGAAGGAAGCCGCTACTGGAACACCGCTGGCCATGGCTTCGAGGAGGGGCAGCCCGAATCCTTCATAAAGTGAAGGAAACACAAAGACCGTGGCCAGGCGATAGATGCTCCTGAGGTCCTTTTCAGGAAGATATCCCGTGAATCGAATCCAGGGCGCCAACCCGATTTTCTCAGCATACGTAAGAAGCTCGGCTGAGTCCTGGCCTTGCGGACCGGCAAGAACGAGGGCGACTTTATGACCCCGGAGATGGACGATTCTCAGGACATTGAGCAGCCGGAAAAGGTTTTTCCTCGGCTCCTGGGCGCCGACGAATAGCAAGAACGGCAAGGGAAGGTCATATCTCTTTTTTATTTCCTCAAGCTCGGTGGGGGGAACCTCCTCCAGGAATCTGCGGTCAAGGCCATGGGGAATGACTCTGATTTTCTGTTCCCTGATGCCAAACCGGGAAACAAGCTCATGCTTTGTGAAAGACGAGAAAGTAATAATTCCGTCCGCTGTGCGCCATGCCGTTGGTGCATGGCGCGCAAAAATCTCTCCCGCCTCCTCCCCAGCCAAGTCCGGAGAATCCATGAAGAAAAGGTCGTGCACGGTGACGATCTTCTTGCCTCCGGCTGGAAGGATAAGAGGCGTTGCCGAATGGGTTAGGTCCAGAGGTCTCCTGAAAAAAAAATCAAGGCGCGGCCGGCCTCCCTCATACCAAAAAAAATTGAGCACCTTGACGGGGATCCGGGCATCGCGAAATTTCATCTTGGCGAAGACGGGAATCTTCCGCGCCGGAAACCGGT
>CAZLFV010000137.1:4540-6220 GCA_964558915.1 uncultured Eubacteriales bacterium
AGAAAATACTCATTCGTCTTGTCGATGAGAGCGAGCTCGAAAAGGAGGTTCCGGAGATACACTCCCACGCCCGTCTCTTCGTGGAGAAACGGACGCAGGTCAAACCCAATTCGCATTTTGAGCTAATGGGGCCTATTTTGTCTCGGATTTTTTCGGGTAACCCACGGATTGAGCCAGTATAATTTTTTGGTCAGGGCGGAGATTCATCGTCTTGGCCAGGGTGTCTTTGTCGACCAATCCGCGCACAACCGTTGCCAGGCCTTCAGAGGCGCAATGCAGATAGACATTCTGGCTGATGAAACCCACGTGGGCGCCGGAATAAAGGGCCTTGTCTTCGTCAGTGCCTCTTTTTATCTTGGAATAATCAGCCACAAAGATAAGGTTCAGCGGGACTTCCTTAACAAAATCCTGTCTTCCCGTCGCCGCCCGGACATCCTCTTTGAGAACGAGCTTTAAAATGTGCCCGACAGGATCGTAGAGATAAAGGCCATTGGCCATGGCCGCATAGATATCAATATTCTGCACGTTCATGGCAGACGGCGCAGTGCGCTTTCCCGAGTCGGGCCGGTTGACTCCGTCTGCCGCCCAGAGCAGGTTGGAGAGAACCTGGAGCGGCAGTTTCTCGCTGCTGAAATCCCTCAAAGATTGCCTCAGCATGAGGGCCTGCATGAGCGGTTTGCCGCCGTCTGTTTGCGGCTTGGGGAGCTGGATATCCTGCGGGTCCTGACTGAATAAAGAGTAAGGGCCAAGGAATAAAACACATAAGGTCAAGAGAAAGAACAAAGTCATTTTTCTTATCATTGCTGCTCCTCCATATTTATCTGTTAGCTTAAAAAATACTGGTTTAGGAAAATCAGGTCAATAGGGAGACGGTTCGCTATTTGAGGTCGCCACATCTCTCTTCTTCATTTAGCCCTATTTCGCCGTACTCGTCTTCCCTTAATCAACCGGAACTGTTGGCTATAGGCAAACGCCTTAGGCCTTCACAATGTAGCGGTGATTGCAGAAGGCGTCGCCCTGCATGAGGGTTTTCGTCCGGATCATCTCAAGATTCGGGTTGAAGGCCTGGATAGCGGCGTAGTCACCGTGGCAACAAACAGCATATCCGATGTCAGAAGCGTTGCCCGCCCTGAATGTTGCGGCCCAGAGGCACTCGGTGATCTTTAGCTCGAATGCTTTAGGGGTGTCTTCAACGATCTCATAGGTTAGAACATGCTGCCAGAAGCGTTCCGGCTTGCGGAGGTCGTCGGTGTATGCTGTCAAATCGTTCTTGCCCAGCTTTTTGGCCAGATCCTGGCCAAAGCGCCGAGCTTCGTCTTCCGCCCCCTCCTTCAGCATCTCGATATATTTCTCTTGTCCTATCCTAGCGGAAAGGGACTGCAGGGTAGGGATAAGAAAGGCGGTAAAGGCAAAATCGTAGACTTCTTTAAAGGACATGCCAGAATCCGCCAGAAACTTATGCTTCCCGGCTTCCCCGGCCAGCTTTTCCTGAGCTTGCCCCGTCGCCAAGAGCGGCCCGCACCCAAGGCAGACCAGCGTCCCCGCAGGTAAGACTCTTGTCAGGAACTGTCTGCGGGTTGAACCAGAAGAACCTTTGACGATCATCATTCCCTCCTTTCCAAACGACTAAAATGAAGAAAAATCTATATCAATTCAGACTTGGCGATATCCTTGTGTTCT
>CAZLFV010000138.1:0-6031 GCA_964558915.1 uncultured Eubacteriales bacterium
CTCTCGGTTGGGAAGAGAAAAACGTCAAGCCGGACAAAGACTTTGTCGTCTATTATGCAGTTTCTTTGGATGATATCGGGATGACGTTCCTCAATTATTCTGATCATGAGAGCAACTATTACATGCTTCTGGCCGCTCCGCGCTATGTCGACGCCAGGGAAAAGCTGATCAACAAGAATATCGTCTTTGTCCTCGACAGCTCTGGCAGCATGAGCGGAAAGAAGATCCAACAGACTAAGGAGGCAGCTCGCTTTATCATCAATCATCTGGATGAGAAGGACCGGTTCTCGGTCCTCGACTTTGACGATGGCGTCAGCCTTTTTTCCACCGAGCTTGCCCCGGCTGATAGGGAAAATAAGGAGAGAGCCATCAAGTTCATCGACGGGGTTGAAGATTCGGGAGGGACAAATATCAACGACGCTCTGCTCAAGGCGTTAAGCCTGATGTCTCGGGGAGAACGGCCCAATTATATCCTCTTCTTGACTGATGGGGAGCCCACGGTTGGAGTCACCGGAATTGGAGATATTTTGAAGAACATCACTTCTACAAATACGTCCCAATCGCGCCTTTTTGTGTTTGGGGTTGGCTATGACGTTAATACTGAGCTCCTGGACAAGCTTGCCGCGGAAAATCGCGGGACGTCTGCCTATGTCGGCGAGAATGAGGACCTCGAAGTGGCCGTCTCCGGCTATTACGAAAAAATATCTTCACCGCTCCTTGCTGACCTAGCCTTGACTTTCAAGGGAATTGAAACATACCAGGCCTATCCTCGAACATTGCCCGATCTTTTCAAGGGGTCAGAGCTCATTGTCCTCGGGAAATACAGGGGTAGTGGCCCGCTCTCCCTCGTCCTGACTGGAAAAGTGGGCAGAGAAGAAAAGAGGTTTATCCTGGAGGATCAAAGGCTTGCTCAGGAGGAAGCCTATAATTTCTTGCCCCGGCTCTGGGCAACCCGGCGTGTCGGCTATCTTCTTGAGGAAATCCGTTTGCAGGGGCCGGAGAAAGAGCTGGTCGACGAAGTGCGGAGCCTGGGCGTGAAATATGGCATCGTGACACCATACACGTCCTTTCTCGTCACGGAGAAGGAGAAGCTGTCCATTGAAGCTGCCGCGCCAGCGGCCCAGGAAGCCCTTCACGCGCGAAAAACAACGGGAGCGGGCGCGGTCAAGCTGGCTCAGGTCAACCAGCAGTTCAAAGCCCAAGAACAGGCCCCCGAAGTGAGCTCACAAGTTATCCGGTATAAAGGCGACAAAACGTTCTACCTCAAGGACGGAGTCTGGGTTGACAGCGTTTATGAAGAGGGAAGCCAAACCGAAGAGATCCGGTTCAATTCAGACGCCTATTTCCGCTTGATCAGCGAAAAACCTGGAATTGCCAAGTACCTTTCTGTAGCCGAGAACATGATCGTGAGCTTTGAAGGCAAGAACTATAAGATCACCGGAGAGCTGGCAAAGTAAGACATGCCTTTTGGGATGAGAACAATCTTCGTTTCTGTGATAAAATAGCTCGACTTTAAATAGAGGAGGCTGTGGATGGAACGGTCTCTGACATTAATAGGCGTTGGCTGGCGGCGGTTTTGGAGTTTCATAGCCGGAGCGGGAATGATTGCCGCATCGGCGCTTACGATCCGCCATTTTTTCAACGCCAATTTTCCAGAGTCCATTTTCCTGGGGTCTTTTTGCGACATCAGCACTTTCTTGAATTGCGACAGCTCTGCCTATTCGTCCATTGCCCAATTTTGGGGAGTCCCGATGGGATATTTCGGCCTTTTTGTCGGTGCGCTCGTGGTCCTGGGAGTCACTTTCCCATCTCCAGCCTTTGAACGGACCAACACATCGCTTTCCTTGCTCAACGCTATTGGTGTCATCGGCCTATTCATCTACTCAGTATTTTTTCTCAAGAGCCTTTGCCTTCTGTGTTCTGGCTATTATCTTTTTTCTCTGTTCAATTTCGCTCTTTTTTGGAAATACGGGCTGCCTGCCCCTGGGAAAACAGCCGGCACTCGCAGGCGCGTTTTTCTTTCCCCTTCGATTAAATATCTCCTGGTTTTCGCCGTGGTCCTCGCGACCGGCGCCTACGGTTTTCATAACTTTTATCAAGCTAAAAAGCAAGCTCAATTGGGGGGAGTGGCGACCAAAGTCGTTAAGGAATATTACAGCCTGGCGGAGGTCAGCAACCCGAGTTTTATTTCACCCTTTTGGACAGCTCGGGCGACCGAGCGCTTTGAGGATGCACCTATTCGCGTCGTCGAATACGTGGATTTTCTGTGTCCCGATTGCCTGTTCCTGTACAAGCAGTTGAAAATGCTCAAAAAAGAGTATGACGGAAAGATCAATATCGCTTTCCAGTTCTTTCCGCTCGATGCCTGCAATCACGTAGTGCCGGAGAAGAGAAACATGCATGCTGGCTCCTGTGACCTGTCTTATATGGCGGCTTACAACGTAGCCAAGTTTAATGCAATTCATGATGAGATCTTCGAGAACTTTGCCAAGGCGAAAACGCCCGGATGGCGGACACTCTTGGCCCATAGATTCGGTGTGGAAGGGGCCCTGAACGATCAGCCCACCAGAGACCTCGTCCAGAGAATCATCAGCACCGGCGCCGAGTACGATAAAACCTCCGACAAGTTTGCCTACGGGCTCCGGTCGACCCCGACGCTTATCGTCAATAACCGGATGATCATAGGCACTCTGCCGTATGCTCACCTTAGAGCTATTTTCGAGTCGCTACTTTCCGAAGGCGGTCCTGCCGCCGGCGGAAAAAAGTTCATGGAAAATTGGGTTGACCTTCAGGCTCCCCGAAAAAAGCCCGCCGATAAAACCCGTTCAAAAAAATAATCGGCCGCAGCTTCTGGCCGCGATTTTGGGTTGGGTTGACAAATTGACCTGAGTTAGCGGCTGTGGTATAAACCCAAAAGCCATGAGCGGTCCTTTGTTCAGGACAAAACCACTGCTCGAGCTCCTCTCCGAGACAACCGAAGCCGGGCATTCGCTGAAAAAAACTCTCCGCGTTTGGGACCTTATTGCGCTTGGCATCGGCTGCATCATCGGAGTCGGGATCTTCGTTCTTCCAGGGGTCCAGGCCGCCAGGCACTCCGGGCCAGGCATAATTTTATCCTTTGGGATTGCTGCCCTGTCCTGCGGTTGCTCGGCTCTTTGCTATGCCGAACTCGCGGCGATGATTCCTGTCGCGGGCTCTGCCTATACATATGGCTATGCGACACTTGGCGAGCTCCCCGCCTGGGTCATCGGCTGGGACCTTATTCTTGAATACATGGTTGCGGCGGTGCTCGTTTCCACTGGCTGGTCGGCCTACCTTGTCAACCTTCTCTCCAACCTGGGGATTCACGTCCCTCATGCTATCTGTGCTTCTCCCTGGGATAGGGTGCCGGGGACACTGAATTTGCCGGCGGTGTTCATTGTCGGAATCCTGACTTTGCTTCTCATGCGGGGAGTCAAAGAAAGCTCCCGCGTCAACCTGATTGTCGTTACGGTCAAGATCGCGGTCATTTTGTTTTTTATCGTGCTCGCGGTGAACTACATCAAGCCGGTTAACTGGAAACCGTTCATGCCCTTTGGGTTCGGCGGCGTCATGACTTCGGCCGCAATCGTCTTTCTGGCCTATGTTGGGTTTGATGCAGTTTCGACCGCCGCCGAGGAATCGATCAATCCTCAGCGGGATATGCCGATCGGTATTATCGCCTCGCTTCTTGTCGCTACGGTCCTTTACGTTTCAGTATCGGCGATAATGACAGGGACCGTGCCGTACTCTCAGCTCGACGTAGCCGACCCGATCGCGCTCGTTCTCAATGCCCTGGGCAAACCATGGGCCTCCATGATCATCAGTATTGGCGCGATTTCAGGAATCACGAGCGTCTTGCTGGTGCTGCTCCTCGGACAGCCCCGGATTCTTTTCGCCATGTCGCGCGACGGCCTCTTGCCAGGGTTCCTGTCTAAAGTCCATCTCCGCTTCAAGACGCCGCATCTGACGACACTCACAACAGGAATCATTGTCGCGACTGCGGCTGCTTTGACCCCGATTAATGTTTCTTCGGAGCTGTGTTCCATTGGAACTCTCTTCGCTTATATGATCGTGTGCGCGGGCGTGATCGTCCTGCGGTACAGCCGGCCCGAGCTCAAAAGGCCTTTCAGGGTGCCACTGTTTCCAGGCCTTCCGGCCATAGGGTTTCTGCTCTGCGGCTACCTCATGATCAGCCTCCCCTTTACGGCCTGGGAGCGGTTCATTGCCTGGCTCTTGATAGGGCTATCGATATTCTTTATTTACGGCCGGGCGCACAGTCGGCTGGCCGAATCCCGGGGCCGCTGACTGAAGGTCCGGACGAGCCATAGAATTCCCTGGATATTCTTCTGTTTTCTGAGAACTAGGCAGACAATTTCCCGAGAAGAGAATCCTTTGCGAGCAGGTAAGCCTAAACTATAATAAAGCTATCCTGCAGAATACCAAGTGCAATCTTCCTGGTGTTTGAATCTGCCGGCATAATCTGAGCCTTTTCCGAAAACATACGCCACTTTGTTGAAGTAATGCTTTGTGCCCTTTCTTTTGATCCGGGGCGTTAGGGGTTTGATCACGATCGTTTGCACTTCTTTTACCGGCATTCGTTCAAGCTTCTCGATCAGTGTTGTCCAATAGTAGTGCTTGCCTTTTTTTGGGTTTGCCATTATCCCTCCTTAAAAGATGATAATTTAAATAAAAAATTGAGTTTTGCCTCAGGATGAAATTATTTCCCTTCGATTGTATATCGAACTATAAGGGACGCGTAAACAAAAGTCAAGCCTGACGGCTAATTCAAATGTGCAGGAACAGGGGATGTTTTTGACATCATTTTTTCAAATGTGTTATAAAAGGGGGCTCATCCGACAGAGGAAAAGGAATGGGAGACATCACCCTTCTTGTGCTTGCCGCAGGCGTCGGCAAACGCTATAAAGGACTGAAGCAGATCGAGCCCGTTGGCCCTTCCGGAGAGTTCATTTTGGACTATTCTCTCTATGACGCCAGTCAGGCCGGTTTCACTCGCGTGGTCTTTGTCGTCAGAAAGCAGATCGAGGCAACGTTCCGGCAGGCGATCGGAAGCTATTGGGAAACACGGCTTCCTGTCGAGTATGCGTTTCAAGAGATTCACTCGGGACTCCCGAGCTCATTTCCTATTCCGAGGGGCCGCCAAAAGCCCTGGGGGACAGCGCATGCCGTCTTGGTGGCACGGGACGCTGTCCACTCGCCGTTTGCCGTTATCAATGCCGATGATTTTTATGGCTCGAGCGCCTACCATAAAATGAGCGCCTGGCTCCAAAAAGCAGTTACAATGGCCGGAGACCGTGATGAATATGCTTTTATCGGGTATCGCCTCATCAACACTCTTTCCGAATTCGGTTATGTTTCCCGCGGTGTTTGTGCACTCGATGACCAGGGCTATCTTGCCGAAGTTGTTGAACGGGTTAGGGTTGAAAAGAATGACCAGGGAGCCAAAACCCTTGACCAAAACGGCCGCTGGCTAAAGTTGAGGGGTCATGAGGTCGTTTCGATGAACTTCTGGGGGTTCACCCCGACTTTATTCGACCACTTGGAGATTGGCTTCAGCCAATTTCTTGAGCGAGAGGGCCAAGGCATTGAAGCCGAGTATTACATTCCCTTTGCGGTCAATGAACTTGTCAGGTCGGGAATGGCCCGGGTCAAGCATATCCCTTCGGCCGAACAATGGTTCGGGGTGACCTATCCCGAGGACGTGGGCCGGGTCCGTTCCCTCATCCAGGAGCTTGTCGGGGAAGGGATCTATCCCGGAAAAATCAGAAAGTGAGGAAAGACCGGTTTGGAACAAAAAGAATATGATCTTAAGACGGTTTTTTCGCACTTTGCCATCGAAGGAGATTACGCGAGCCACAAGTTTCTAAAAGTCGGGCATATCAACGACACGTATCTTGTCGAAGCCCGGTGCCATGGCGCTCTTGAACGCTACATTTTTCAGAAGATCAACCATTATGTTTTCCGCGACCCGGAAAAGCTGATGTCCAATTTT
>CAZLFV010000139.1:0-5958 GCA_964558915.1 uncultured Eubacteriales bacterium
GTCAGAGAGAACGCGAGGGCTTTGGTCGCCCACCTCTGCCAAAACACGTCCAGAGGCGCTTGCTCTTCCTGACTCAATTTTGCCAGGAGCCGCTCTTTAAAATACGGGAGCGGCTCCGCCGCATCTGCTTTTTTTAAGGTGCCAAGGATGGCCCGATAATCCTGGTCTGCGCGCCGGCAACGAGCGCAGCCCTTGATATGCTCTTCGAGGGGAAGTTTTTCCCCGGGTTCGAGCCTTCCATCGAGTAAATGAAGGAGAAGCTGTTCGGCTTTCTTACAATCCATATTCTCCTCCTCCTCCCCGGCTAAGATAAGGAGCCAGTTTATCCCGCAGTTTCTTGCGGGCCCGAAAAAGACGCGAGTCCACCGTCCCCGGAGACAGCCCAAGAATGCTGGCAATCTCCTCATAGGAAAGCCCCTCAATGTCCCGAAGGGTCAGAATGATCCGGTGTTTCTCCGGGAGACTCCGCAAAGCGGCTTGAACAAGCTCTCGTCTCTTTTCCTCGGTCTGTTTCTTTTCTCGGAAGTCTTCAATTCCTGCAGAAAGGTCTTTTTCGCCCCGCGCCTCCAAGGAAATTTCTGCAAATTTTTTCTTGTTTTTTCTCAAATAATCCTTGATATGATTCACGGCGACACGGTAAAGCCAAGTCCCGAACTCGGATTTGAACTGAAACTTGGGCAGCGAATAATACGCCTTGATAAAGATTTCCTGGGCCAGGTCGTCTGCCGCCGTCCTGTCCCGAGTCGAACTCAAAGCAAGATTAAACACCTTGGTCTTATACCTCTCGACGAGTTGTCCGAAGGCTTCCCCGTTTCCTTTCTGGGAGAGCCGGACGAGCTCTTTTTCGTCCATTCCTGTTCACTTCTCTAGAGCCTCCGTCCATCCTTTTAGACGGAGGCCGGGCGAATTTCTTCCCCTTGATCTATAATACGGCCATCCCTCTCCAGGGGATTCAAAAAAGATCGATTTTTTCTCTGGGGCAGAGTGCGAGGAAAGGCTATTTCTTTTTTGCCGCCCAATCTACCGTAGTGACGCCGCCCATATCCGCCTGTCCGGTCATGGTGGCACCCTCGACCTCTCCCTTATAGATGATCGTAATCTGGTTACCCTGGGGCGATGTCCGCGTGATCGACCATTGGATCTCGTTCCCCGTAATCGTCCCCTCGCCTTTGAACTCGTTCCCGCGAGGCCCGATCATGGTCACAGCAAGCTTCTCCCCGTCCTGGGCAAAGTTGACGCTCCAGACAATCGGCCCACGTTGGCTTTGCACGGTCAGCTCCCAGTCTCCGTTGACATCAGCAGTTTGAGCCCGGGAAAAAAGGGCCAAGGAGCAAAGAGCGATCCCGAGCAGAAGAACAAAACAGGCTTTGCGCATATCGCCTCCAATTCGAGCGGGTATTATACATCATTCCCGGCTGACCATAAAGTCCTTGTCAAATAAGGTAAGCACCTCCTTTTGTGTAATTCGATGGGCACAGGAAGCCGCCCCAAAGCCCCCGTAGCAGAAGGGGGACCCGTCGGATTTTTTCCGACGGGGAGAACCGACGGGACTGGTTCCCCGGGGTGCGGGGGCCGAGGGCGGCTTCCTGCGCCCATCATAGAAGACGCTTCCTCAGGCAGATCAGGATTGCTTCTTCAGGGTGGCCCTTTTGTAATCCTCAGCGGTATCGATGTCGCGCAGTATCGCCGGGGTTGAGGCCCTGACTTCATGAATGTCCTCAGGATGCTTTTGGAGCAGCTCCCGAAGCCCTGTCTCGGGATGAAGGAGCGCAATCTCTTTTCGATATTTGAGGCTGACAAGGAAAGGATGGCCTCGTTTTTTCCCGTAAACGGGGACAACTATGCCCTTTCCCGAGCTGCGGAAGGCCTCAATGAGGGAGTCGATCACGGTAGCCTGAATAGATGGCTGGTCAGCGAGGACAATCGCGGCGGCCTCGCACTCGGCCGGCAGAACATTCACACCTCGAATAACGGAAGAAAGCATCCCCTGCCTGAAATGGGGATTGAAAGTAGTTTTCACGGGGAACCTGCGGATTTTCTTTTTAATCTCGACCGCTCGACCTCCCAGGACCACTAACGTCTGGTTGACTTTTGAGGAGAGGACATTCTCGATGACCGTCTCTATTACAGTCGATTTCTGGTAGGGGAGAAGGAGTTTCGGCTTCCCCATCCTCTTTGACTCGCCGGCTGCCAGAATCACGGCCCATATCATTTTTGGCTGACCTTGGTTGCTTTTTCGGCTCGACTCCTCACGAGCACAAGCTCAGCCGCAATGCTTATAGCGATCTCCGCGACAGTGGTTGATCCTATAGCGAGACCGATGGGCCCGTGGACGCGGTCAAACTGCGGCCCTGTCGCCCACCCCTCATCGATAAACTTTTGCCGTGTTAGAAACAGCTTTCGCCGGCTGCCGATCATGCCGATATAATCCGCGGGAGACCGAATGCACGCCCTCAAGACCTCAGCGTCTTGCCTGTGCCCGCGCGTGACAATGACGATATAAGTGTCGGAGGCAATCGGGAAATCCGCCATCGCTTTCGCAATATCACCGACGATAATCGCGTCCGCTTCTGGCAATCTCTCCCGGCTGGCGAACTCAGCCCTGTCATCAATGACGGTGACAGCAAAATCAAGAAGACTTCCGAGGTGAGCGACCGCCTGGCCGATGTGACCCGCGCCCGCAATGACAAGCTGGGGCAGCGGGAAAAGCGGCTCGAGGAAGAAAAGAATCTCCTGGCGCCCCCTGTCTTTGGACTTTATGAGCCGGGGCTTCCGACCTCGCCGGGCATCTCTGATTTCTTTTTCAATCGACCGGAAGTCCTTGTCGGCTACGCTTTTGGCAGCCGCCTTGTCCTCCAACCAGCGGCGGGAGATGGAGGACCCTTGAGGTGATACCTCGATGATCTTTGAGACCAATACGCCCGCCTGGCGGGAGAGCAGGGATTTTTTTAAGAGCTTAAATGTCCTAAGGTGGTTGAGGGGAGAGGCGTCGATAAGAATGCTGACAGAGCCGCCGCAGATCGCCTCCTCGGCGGTCAGGTCGCCGCCTTTGAGCTCAAATTGATAATATAGAGACCTTCCTTGCCTAAGGCAGCGATAGGCCCTTTTCTGGGCGTCTACCTCGACCAGGCCGCCGCCCAAAGTCCCGCCAACGAGTCCTTTTCTGGAAAAAAGGGCGGAGGCCCCGGCGACTTGAGGGGCTGAGCCTCGAGTTTCAACGATCGTGGCCAGGGCAATCGGTTCCCTCTGCTCAAGCCACCGGCCAACTCCGGAATATAAGCTTTTCATTTTCTCCACCCGGGTTTTCTCCAGATTTCATTTTAACCTGGTCCTCTTTTCCTAGCACATTTCATTTCAAAAGAAAAGACCGCAGGCTTTCCCGCCGGCTCCCCCGCTCACCAGCGCCAGAGATAAGAGACCTTAAAGAAGAACCCCCGCTGTGTCTCCATGAACGACGAGCTGGACATATACTCCGTGCCTGTCCATTCCGACTTCTCAAATGCTGAGCCATAGCCTAAATATAAGACGGTGCCCGGAATATACGTAAAAGAAACAAGACCATCCACAGTCAGCCGCTTATAAAAGTTGTTGTACTCGAAGATGGCCCGCAAAAAGAGATACTTATTAACCTGGAACGTGTTACGGTTCCGAAGGATGGCATAATCATAGATCTTTTGCTTGTCCGACTCACGGAAAAAATCGACGTAGGTCAAGCTCAGGGTAAAATCGAATTTTTCACCCGGCTGGTATTGCATCAAAGCCATGGCCCTGTTTCCGTAACCTTGATAAGGAGCCTCAGGGTCATAGAAAATGGCGCCGCTCCACCGATAAAACGCCTCCATGTAAATTTGTTTAGTCAGCTGCGTAAACCCCTGGAATCCAAATCCGCTACGGTTGAATTTTTTCCCCACATAAACTTCATTGCCCAGAAGAGTATCAAAGCGGAACTGGCTGCTCCGGGGAAATTGAAAGCGCAGGGTTAGGAGATTGATGGTTTCAAACGTCTTGTAGCTCGTGTCATAGAGATGGTAGCTCCAGTAAAATGGCTCAATCCGCCGGAAGAATTTGGATTTGGGGAAGAATGTGTACATGGCGAAAAGAGCGACGTTGCGCAACCCGGTCCGGGTGACAAAACCAGAGTCGACCCTAAAATCCGGGGAGATATCTTGATACCCGAAATCCAGATTGACCGTCTTACTGGTGTATGCGTATCTCAGGCCAAGAGCATGACCTTCGTTCGCTGAGCTCGTCCCAGGCTCCTGGGTAAACGAACCGAACAAATGATATTCTCCAAACGAAACCTGTGAGAGACGGATGCGGCCGTCAAGCCCAGCGACTCGATTAAACCCTCCCCCAAACTCTTTGTCCGTATAAAATCCGCCGACATAATTATCCTGGGTGAACGTCCGCTTATACCGCACAATGGCAAAATTCGGATTGGGATCCCCCGTGTTTCCCGGTATATCATCCCTGGCATAGATGGCGGCAATTGTATTTTTGCTCCCGACCTTACCCGTCAAATTCAGGCCGAAGACAGGGTCAATAATGTTCCGGGTGTACACGACCGCCAAAAGGGGCGCCTCCTCGGTGTTTCCGGCAAACCGGAAGCTGTCCATCCCCTCGAGAAAAAAAGGCCGCTTTTCAGGGTAGTAGAGGGCATACCGGATGTTGAAGTCGACCTGGCCGGCGTCTGCTTCCACCTGGCTGAAATCCGGGTTATAAGTGGCGTTTGTAACAATGTCGGATGTCAGACCGACTTTTGCTGTCAGGCTGAAATCGGTCCATTTCTCATCACGCCTGAGTTGGCCTTCCTGGATGGCCAGACGGTCAGAGTAAGTTACAGCGGGAAGAATTTCCACCACGCGCTTGTATTTTAACCCGCTGACCGATACAGGCTGGGACTGGGAGAGCACACTGCCCTTTTCAGGAGTCCAGACGGGCGCGCTGGCCATTTCCGAATAGCGGACGAACTGGCGGAAAAAAAACACGCCAATAACGATCGTCTTATTGCTCGGGAAACGGAGGCTCTGCAGGGGAACCCGGCATTCCACGGTATAGCCCTGGTCATCGATCTGCCCCTTGCTGTACCAGACCATATCAAATTTATCATCGACGTTCCCGTCGCTGTTGCAGATGCCATCCCCCTGGATTCCCAAGGGGTTGATCATAAAAGTGTAGGCATTTTGCCTGTCATTGAACATGTCGAGGAGAAACCCGGCGTAGTCGTCGCTGAACATCGCGTCCCTTTTGCTGATGTTGCCCTTGATCTTGTTGGGCTCGGTGTCATAGCAGCGGAAGGCGACATAAAAATTTTCTGCATCATAGAGCAGGTAGGCTTCTGTCTTTTGGCGCGGCTCTTTGCCGTAATCGGGCTGCCACGTTTTGAAATCGCCCATGCGGAGAGCGGATTGCCAGGCCGGGTCATCCAGTTTTCCATCGACGAGAGGAGGTTTATCCGCTCTGGGGGCTTCCATCGGCGCCAAAGCGGTGCCGGAAAAAAGAGAGCCGGCCAGGAGGAGACAAACACACGTCATCCAGCCTCGGATGATTGACTTCCCGATTGAGCCCATTTCGTCTCTGCCAGATTTGCCTCATCTATGGATACGAAAAACAGAAGCAAAAGGTTCCTCCGTTCATGTTGACTAAGCACATTATGAGATATTTCCCGAGTCAAACGGCAGGAGCCAACCCATTGTCAAAGCCAAAAAAACAGATCGCTTTGTGCCAAACATTGAGATGAAGTTCGTCAAGATGGAATTCGACAACAGCCTTATGCAAGAATTTCTTCGGAAACTCAAGGTGGAAAAGGAGGTTAACAGGTTCGTAAGATGAGAAAACCCACAAATCGAAAAGCCCGCACTATCGTACAGGAATTTGAGAAGTTTTTAAGAGGATATAAGCAGAGAAAGGTCAGATTCAGGAAGATGGCCCGCTTCTTGAGGCATTTCTCCCGCCATG
>CAZLFV010000140.1:0-5914 GCA_964558915.1 uncultured Eubacteriales bacterium
ACGAGCGAAGCGAAGTGATCTCAGTTATTTATTATAGGATCGCCACGCACCCAATGGGTGCTCGCGATGACAGGGAAAACATCCGCCTATCGGCAAATTTGGGTGATAACTGAGCAATTGACAAGATTTCCGCCGGAGTGCTATCTTGGACAATCCGAAAAAGACGGGAGGAAAAAATGAAAAAAACGATCGCTTTCGCGCTCATGCTATTCTTTGCCGTATCGATATCGTTGCTGGCTCAAAAGCCCCTTCTCACATCCGAGGCCATTTCCGGACTCGAGTTCCGGAACATCGGGCCGGCCTGGATGTCCGGCCGGATTAGCGATATTGTTATCCACCCCAAAAACAGGACCGTCTGGTACGTGGCTGTCGGCTCGGGCGGTGTCTGGAAGACTGAAGACGCCGGCACTACGTGGACTCCCATTTTCGATGGCCAGGCGTCATACTCCATCGGATGCGTTAGTCTAGACCCCAACAACCCTGATATCGTCTGGGTGGGAACCGGCGAGAACGTCAGCGGCCGGCACGTCGGGTTCGGCGACGGTGTTTATAAGAGCCTGAACAGCGGCAAGACCTGGACCAACATGGGCCTAGCCAGGTCAGAGCACATCGGCCGGATCCTCATCGACCCCCGCAACTCTAACGTCGTCTATGTCGGGGCCGAAGGCCCTCTCTGGTCGCCTGGCGGCGAGCGCGGTCTCTACAAGACCGTCGACGGCGGAAAGACCTGGACCGTATCCCTCGAAATCAGCAAGGACACGGGAGTCACGAGCGCGGAATTCGACTCGACGAACCCGAATATCATCTACGCGGCCGCCTACCACCGGCGGCGCAGCGTGGCCGCGTTCATGGCCGGCGGCCCCGAATCCGGAATTTACAAAACCGAGGATGCCGGCAAGACCTGGCGGAAGCTCGCGGTCGGTCTTCCCAAGGGCGACTTGGGAAAAATCGGACTGGCCGTCTCGCCCGTCGACCCTCGCGTCGTTTATGCCACGATTGAGGGCGGCCGCGACGAAAGGGGCTTTTACCGTTCGGCTGACAAAGGGGAAAGCTGGGAGAAGCGCAATTCCTACATCAGCAACGGGACCGGCCCGCATTATTACCAGGAAATCTTCGCCGACCCCAATGTCTTCGACCGCGTCTACCAGATGGACGTCTTCATAATGGTCACCGACGACGGAGGCAAGACCTTTCGCCGGGTTGGTGAAAGCAACAAGCACGTCGATAACCACGCCCTGGCCTTTCTCCCCAGCGACCCCGATTATCTTCTGGCCGGGTGCGACGGGGGGGTCTATGAAACCCGCAACCGCGGAAAGACGTGGCGGTTCTTCGAAAACCTCCCCGTAACCCAGTTTTATAAAGTAGCCGTTGACAACGCGCTCCCGTTTTACAACGTGCACGGCGGCACCCAGGACAACGGCAGCCAGCTTGGCCCATCCCGCACGCTGAACATCAACGGAATCCGAAACTCGGACTGGATCGGGACCTACGGGGCTGATGGCTATGCCAGCGCCATTGACCCAACCGACCCGAACATCCTCTACGTGGAGATGCAAGAGGGGAATCTTTTTCGCTACGACAAAAAGAGCCAGGAATACGTCAACATCAGCCCAAAGCCGGAGGCAGGAGAGCCGCCGCTGCGTTTCAATTGGGATTCGCCCGTCCTCATCAGCCCTCACTCACACACGTGCATCTACTACGCTTCCCAGTACCTCTGGCGGAGTGAAGACCGGGGCGACTCCTGGACGAAAATCAGCCCCGACCTCACCCGGGGAATCTTTCGCCTCGAGCAGCCGATCATGGGGAAGACCTGGAGTGTCGATGCCCTCTGGGACCAGGGCGCCATGTCGATGTTCGGCACAGTTACGGCAATTAGCGAGTCTCCTCTCCAGGAGGGATTGATCTATGTCGGGACCGACGACGGCCTCATCCAAGTCACAGAAGACGGCGGCAAAACCTGGCGCAGGGTCGAAAAAATAACGGGCCTTCCCGACTATTTCTTTGTCAACAGGATCAGGGCGTCAAAACACGATAAAGATACCGTCTTCGCAGCAGTGGATAGCCACAAAGCGGGAGACTACAAGCCCTATATCATGATGAGCACCGACCGGGGCAAGACCTGGGCGAATATCGGCGCCGGCCTCCCCGAGCGAGCCGTTGTCTGGTCGGTGGCCCAGGACAATGTGAAAAAGGACCTATTATTCGCAGGGACCGAGCTCGGAATATATGCGACCGTTGACGGGGGCAAACATTGGGTTAAACTTTCAGGCGGAGTGCCGACGATTTCCTTCAGGGATATCGAAATCCAGGAAAGGGAGGCCGACCTCGTCGGCGCGTCTTTCGGGAGAGGTTTCTTCATTCTCGACGATTATTCACCCCTCCGGGAAATCAGCGACCAAACTCTGGAAAAAGGGGCGGTCTTATTTCCCGTCAAGAAGGCCATGCTCTACATCCAACAAAGGCCTCTTCAGGACAAGGGCAAAGCGTCTCTGGGAGATGCATTCTACCTTGCTCCGAACCCGCCGTTCGGCGCCGTCTTCACGTATTATCTCAAGGAATCGTTGAAAACCAGCGCGGAGGCGCGGCGCGAAGAGGAAAAGAACCTGGATAGGGCCGGAAAGCCGATTCCCTTCCCCGGCTGGGACAAACTGAGAAAGGAGGAGGCGGAGGAAAAACCGGAGATCGTCCTGACAGTCACGGACGAGGCCGGCCAGGTCGTGCGCCGCCTGGCTGGGCCTGCGGGCAAAGGGATTCATCGCGTGGCTTGGGACCTGCGGTATCCAGCCATCGAGCCGCTTACGCCCCAAGTCTCGGAATGGGAAGAATGGCGGGGAAAGCCGGAAGGCCCGCTCGTCGTTCCCGGAACGTTCACGGTATCACTGGCCAAAAAGGTTGATGGAATGCTCATCCCTCTGGGACAGTCGCAGACATTCGCGGTCGAATCGCTCGACCTCGCCAGTCTCGGAGAAAAAGACCGTCAGACCCTCCTCGAATTCCAGAAAAAGGCCGGCGCGCTCCAGCGAGCGATGATGGGAGCGGCGGAGGCGGCGGAAGAAGCGGTCGCAAGCCTTCAGTCTATGAAGAAGGCCTTGATGGAAACGCCCAAGGCTGACCCGAAGCTGGGCGAACAGATTAAGGACCTCGAGAAGCGCCTCCGGGAAGCAATGCGCGCGATCCATGGCGACCGTTTGCTCCAACGCCGGTCGGAGCCGACAACTCCGTCGCTCCTGGACCGGGTCAGCCCGCAGCTTTCCACGACTTGTCCGATCACAGAGACGGCCAAGCATAATTACGAGATCGCGGCGAACGAGGTTGAGAAACTGCTCGAGGACCTGCGAGCAATGATCGAGCAGGACCTCAGAAAGCTAGGTGAGGAACTCGAGGCCGCTGGAGCGCCCTGGACTCCGGGCCGCGGCGTCCCCCGCTGGAAGAAGACATAATGACCGGCTATGCGGTCAAGATATCATGCGAATGCAGCAACCGCGACTTGACCTTTAATCCGTAAGGGCAGGCTTTGTCGCAATAGCCAGGGCAGTTCGAGCAGTTGAGGGGCTTTAGGGCCGGCTCCAGATCCGCGTAATATCCCAGCGCTTCTTTTTGCATGCCGTAGTCCTCAAAATACATGGCATAGCGCAGCACCTCGTTCACGGCGACATTGTTGGGGCATGCCGAAAGGCACTCCGTGCAGCTCACCCGGCAATAGATATTGTGGGCCTGCTTCTGGTAACGGGAAATCATCGCCAGCGCAGCCCGGTCGAGCGGCTTGCCCGAAGCGGCGATGTATTCCTCGACATGGGAGTAGCTGCTGATCGTCGGGATGCATGTGTCCACATCGGGATTGCTCAGGACCCAGCGGATGGCGGCCTGCGGATAGCTGACCTCTTTGCTGATCATGCCTTTCAAATTCCCGTGCTTGCCGCCGGCGAAAATCTTCATGGCCACAGTTCCGATGCCTTTCTCCCGAACTGCCTTGACCAAGGGCTCGATTTCTTTTCCTTCCATATGGTTGTACATAAACAGGATGACCTGGGCAAAATCCGAATCCAACGCCTGTTTCAAAGTGAGGTTGGCGTTATGAGTAGAAAACCCTGTGAACCGGATTTTCCCGTCTTTCTTGAGCTGGTCATAGGCGGACATGATTTCTTGGTTCTTGAGCAGGGCTGACAGGTCACCGAGGCCATGAACCATGGCGATATCGATATAATCGGATTGCAGGCGCTTGAGACTGTCCTCCACCCGCTTGATCAGGGATGCCTTGTCGGCTTTTTGGGGAGCTCCCTGTGGATGTTTTGTGGTGATGATCACCTTGTCCCGGACTCCTTTGAGTCCTATGCCCACATAAGTCTCGCCTTTCATCCTGAGATAGCCTTCGGCCGTATCGAAATAATTGATTCCACAATCATAGGCATAACGAAGCACATTCGGCTCAAAAAGCGAGATGGCGCCGTAGCTGACGTCGGAGACTTTGAGGCCCGTCTTTCCTAAAGCGTTATACTTTTTGATTTTGGGCGGGGATGATTCCTTCGGGCCGGAGTTAGAAACGGCCGGCTCAGCCTGAAGCCGTCCGGCGGCGCCGAACCCGAAAACGCCTGCGGCGAGAGTTGCGATGAAGTTTCTTCTTTTGATACAAGACATATTTTCTCCTTTGAGTCTATTTCTTTTTTATTTGAATGACCGCCAGGGGCCTCAATCTGGATGCGATCTGGGCCTGGTCGACACCATAAAACTGGACGATGTAATTATCGCCGCCCCGGGGCATCGGCATGAGCAGCTGCGCGCCCTTGGATAGCTCATTCTGGGGCGGAATGTCATTCGCCGAAGCATAAAAGACGAGTTCTGTTTCGGCGCCTTCAACCAGTAGCGTCAGTGAGTCTCCTGTCCGAAGCCCGGCTTTGTCGATTTCTGCTCTGGTCAAGTTGGTGACGACTGTCAGACCAAAGGGAGAGGAATTGAAGTCGAGAACATTTCCTTTGAGATCTCCGGCCGAAGCTTCAGTCGTCCCGGCATTAATTTCGATCCGGTCAAAAAAATCCTCAGGCAACGGCTCGTTCATTTTGAGTTCAGTGACCTCGGCCAGGGTGCCGCGCGTCCCCACTTGAGAGGTGAACCAGGAGAGGGGAATCCATAAACCTTCAAGTTCCTCAAAGGCTCCAAAATCATAGTTGACCTCGTATTTGTCGCCATCCGGAGTCAAGCCCTTAAAAACGAGCCTCTTCAGGAAGAAATCGTCGGCCCTCAGAAAAAAACCGACCTCAACGCCGTCGGAGTTCATGAGCAGATGGTAAAACTTTTCAGGTCCATAGGCCTTTAGCCCTTCGAACTTGAGACGTCCTTCAAACTTAGACAGGGAAAAAAGCCCGGCATAGAGTTGTGCTATTGTCCCGTAGAGGACTTTGTGTGGTCCGGTGATGTCAGTAATGGCGTTGAGGGAATTCCGCCGGACTTTGCCGCCCTTTGCCAGGATCACTTCTGTGACGACGGGATCTTTCCCGCTCACCAGCTTGAGCTCTCCGTTTGCTGACGCGTAACACCGGGTCCCACCTATTTTAAAGGAGATATTCTGGACCTGGGCGAGCCGTTCCCGGCCGCCCGATGCCTGCACGTTTTTCTCGAAGACCTCATCCAGCGAGAGGTCCGCCTGGCCGGACCAAAGAGACGAAAAAGCCGCGAAGACCATAACGCTTAAAGCGATCCCGCAGCGGCCAAGTTTGGACATGCCGTCCTCCTTGTCGGTATATAAAGCGTGCTATTATAGCGGAAAAACCTGAAGCGCGCCACTGTACACGGTGGTAAGTAGCCACGTTTCCGTGATACTAAGGTCGCGATCTAAAAATGGAGACGGGGCTGTGGGGGGTTGGTGGATGAGGCGAGGGATGATGTGGTGAGAAGTCCGTATGAGCGACGAGCGGGCATG
>CAZLFV010000141.1:0-5903 GCA_964558915.1 uncultured Eubacteriales bacterium
TTAATGAACGCGTCGATGGGTTTGCTCTGGAGAGGTTGAGAATGAGAAAGCTCGAGGCCGCCATAGACTTTCCGATAATTCTTTTCCCATTCCTTCTTGTCCAGAAAAGCCGCTTGGATTCCGCCCACGCAAGCACAGTTTCCGATGGCGACAACCGCTTTTGCCTTGCTCCTGATATCAAGAAGCTCTTCCTTTTCCTTTTCCGTGCTCACCGAGCCTTCCACCAGCGCGACATCCAGCGGCCCGTCTCGATTATCGCTCTTGGCCATGAGGAAGGCCTCGATATCGGCCGCCTGGAAAATGTTGACAAGCTCTTCTTCGCAATCGACGATCAGAAGTGCGTCTCCGGCACAGCCCGTCAGCTCATAGATCCCAATTTTTACTTTCTCTATTGCCATCGTCTCCTCCTTAGATGAGCTCCCTCATATGAAGGACATCCCAGTAGGTAAAGACCGGGCCATCCAGGCAAGTATAGATGTAGTCGATCGCACAGTGGCCGCACTTCCCGACGCCGCATTTCATCCGCCGCTCGAGAGTCATCAGGATCTGATCCTTGGGGATGTTCAGCTTGATGAGTTCTCGAATAACATATTTGTACATCACCGGCGGACCACAGACGAGAGCATAAGTGTTCTCCGGCACGATTTTTTTCAACTGGGGAAAAAGGGTCGTGACAACTCCGACCTTCTCAGTCCATTTTCCGGTGTCATCGGCATCAACAGCCAGGCGGCATTCCAGGTCGGGTCTCTGCTTGAGGGCAAAATATTCTTCGCGGAAAATCATTTCCGCAGGCCGTTTGGCGCCATGGAGAACTGAGACGCGGTCGAATTGATCACGGTTGTCGAGGCAATATAGAAGGACAGATCGGAGGGGGGCGGCTCCCAGTCCGCCCACGACAATCAAGATGTCCTTCCCGATCATCTGTTCCACCGGGAACCCGTTGCCGTAGGGGCCGCGCAGTCCGACCTGAGAATTCTCCTGCAGCCTGAACAGGGCGCTGGTCACGGTTCCCGCCTTGCGGATGCAGAATTCGAGAAGTCCGGGCCGCGACGGGGTCGACGATATGCAGAATGGAGCCTCCCCGGCGCCAAGGATCGACAGCATGGCAAATTGGCCGGGCTTGTATTTGAAAGATAGGGCCTTCTCCATATCAACAAAACGGACCTGGAAGAACTTGACGTCACTCGTGAGATGATAGGTCCGGACGATTCGAGCCACCTCGGGAGTGAAAGGGTTGGTTTCAGCGAGACACTTATTTTCTCCGTTCATTTGGTCACCTCTTGAGTTAATCTTTTCCAGAAGGCGTCCACTTTCTGGCCTTCTAATGCGGCGGCTACCGACATGACGTTGATCTGGACAGGACATGTCACCAAACAGCGCCCGCAGCCGACGCAGCTTGGCTTGCCGTACTTGGAGACATAAGCCTGGAGCTTATGGGTGTACCAGAGTTTTAGGCGTTGGGATTTATGCTCTCGGAAGTTTTCTCCGCCCGCCACCTCCGAATATTCGGGAAGCGTGCAGGAATCCCAGTGGCGGATGCGTTTGCCTGGCTTGCCTCCCAGATATTGCTTGTCTACGACATCATAACAGTTGCAAGTCGGACAGACCATTGTGCAGGAGCCGCAGGCCAGACAGGCTGCCCCGACCTCCTCCCAAAAGGAGGCCTTGTAATTGAGTTCCATCAAATCGGGCATTCTTGTGAAATTGATCTCTGCCGTGAAGGACTTGTCTCTTTCGGACTGCCATTGGATGTAGGTCTGGATATCCTTCTCGGTCAGGTTGTCGTCGAAAATATCAGGCGAGAGCCTGATCAAGTCATCGCCTCGGCTCGAACCGATCCAGACCAGAAAATAGCTCTTGAGGTCAGTGAAATAGAGGTCGTAGCCTTCCTCAATAATATGGGTATTGGTGGATTTGCAAAAGCAGTATTCATCGGGCCAGCAAGAAAGTCCGAGAATCAGGGTTTTTTTCCTGGGCTCGAGGAAATAGGGATCGAGATAGGCCTGGGCAAAGAGCTTGTCTAAAATCAACAGGCCATGGATATCGCAGGCATGTATGCCGAAGAGAATTCTCTGGGTGACATGGGAAAGATCCTCTTTGTATCCTTTGTCTGTGAAGTAGAACATATTGAACAACGCCGGGACCATAATCTTCTTGGGCGGAAGGATTGTTCTGGTGGTGTTCATGGCGATCTGGGAGAAGTCGAGGATTCGCTCAAAGGCGAACTTTTCTCCTTTCGCCACCGGCGCCCACAGCTCGGCCTCTTTCGAGACGACTTGGAGGAAACGAAACAAGTCCTTTTTTTGAAGTTTTAAAATCCTCATTTTGCCTGCCCTTCAGAAGGTTTTCTTATGATTTTCTTCAAGCCGGAGAAAATCTCAAGAAACCTTCATTTCTATATATTTTAGCCGCAAATAAAAAAACATACTTATAGTACGCACATTTCAAGAATGCAATTTCTGTGCCTAACGATCCGTAATTGGACGGCGCATACAAAGATATAACCCATAGATTATAAATGAAATAGCTAATCGTTAAACTCGTTTTTCTTTCTTCGCGAACTCTCCCGCCAAAAAAATGTGGCATTTTTCCCCACCCCCTGGGAAAAATGGAACGATTGTCAAATCTTGTATTTCTTGATCTTTGCCCAGATAGTCTTGCGGTCGATGCCCAGGATTTCAGCCGCTTTGGACTTGTTCCCGTGCTGCGCGTTCAAGACGGCCCGGATGTAATCATTCTCCATCTCTTCCAGCGATTTGTATTTTCCTGCGGCCGGACTCAAGGATGTTGAGCTGGCGCTGATGCCGTGGTACATCAGGTCTTCGATCTCGATGCCGTTGCCTTTGGAGAGGACGACCGCGCGTTCAATCGTATTTTCAAGTTCCCTGATGTTTCCAGGCCAATCATAGTCTGCTAAGGCCTCGAGAACTCCGGGCGAAACTGTCCGGATGGTCTTTTTGGCCTTTTTGTTGTATTTGCGCAGGAAGTGCTCGACCAGGAGAGGGATATCCTCTTTTCGTTCCCTTAAAGGCGGAATGTGAACCGGCACCACGCTCAGCCTGTAAAAAAGGTCTTCCCTGAATTTTCCTTTTCTAACTGCGTCCGCCAGGTTTTGGTTGGTGGCGGCCAGAAGCCGGACATCGACCTTGACCGGTTTTGCGCTTCCGATCCGGTTGATCTCCCGCTCCTGAATGACGCGGAGAAGCTTGGCCTGGATGTTGGGGCCGATATTGCTGATTTCATCGAAAAAAATCGTGCCGCCGTCGGCCACTTCAAAGCGCCCATGTTTCGTTTCGTGGGCGCCGGTAAAAGAACCCTTGACGTGGCCGAACAGCTCGCTTTCGAAGAGCGTCTCGACCAGGGCGCCGCAGTCGACCACCACAAAAGGCGCCCGCCGCCTTAAGCTGTGATTGTGGATTTCCTTGGCGATGAGTTCCTTCCCGGTGCCGCTCTCTCCGGTGATCAGGACTGTGCTCTCTGTCGGGCTGACCCGTCGGACGATATCCAGGACTCTGCGCACGGCCTTGCTCTTTCCGACGACCAAGTCGAATTCGACTTGGGATTCGAGCTTCTGGCGAAGATAAAGATTTTCATAAAGAAGTCTCCGGCCCTCCAGGGCCCTCCTGGTTGTGACCCGAAGCTCCTCGGGGGTGAAGGGCTTGGTCATATAATCGAAAGCTCCGCGTTTCATCGCTTCCACTGCCGAACCAATTGAAGCATAGCCGGTGATAATGATGACCGGCGTTTCAGGATTCGCCTCCTTGATTCGGCTCAAGATTTCCATCCCCTTGATTCCAGGGAGTTTTAAATCAAGGAAGACAGCATGAAAAGTCTTGCCAGCAACCATGTTCAGCCCAGCACTCCCCTCGACCGCCTCCTCGACTGCGTAGCCTTCCTTCCGCAGAACTTGACCCATGGAATCGCGGATGGATTCTTCATCGTCGATGATCAGGATATTGGCGGACTCGCTCATGGCCGACTTCTCTTTATGGGGAAGATGACCGTAAAGGTGGATCCTTGGCCGAGTTCGCTCCTGACCTCGATAGAGCCCTGGTGCTTTTGGACGATGCTATAGCTGATAGCAAGCCCCAACCCCGTCCCTTTGCCAACTTCTTTGGTGGTGAAGAAGGGCTCGAAAAGCCTCCCCTTGTCTTCTTCCCGGATGCCGCGGCCAGTATCGGTGAATTCGATTTTGAGACATTCTTCCTTAACGTCTAGCCAGGTCTTGATCGTCAACATCCCGTTCCCGTCCATGGCTTCGGCGGCATTAACGATGATGTTTGTAAAAACCTGCTGAAGTTGGCCCCCGTCGGCGACAATCCGGGGCAAGTCAGAATAATCCTTCCAGACGTTGATGTTTTGAAAAAGGGCCTGGCGCTCGAAAAGAGCGAGGGCCTTGTCGATGACGCCGTTGATATCGGTGAGCGTCATCTCCGGTTCCTTTGGTCGGGCGAACTCG
The DNA here is from genome assembly GCA_964558915.1 of uncultured Eubacteriales bacterium. Lineage (GTDB taxonomy): Bacteria > Acidobacteriota > Aminicenantia > Aminicenantales > UBA8522 > CAZKEW01. The sequence goes on from CAZLFV010000141.1 coordinate 4,460, forward strand.
AGCAGACCCTTGACGATTTCCTTGCAGCGAGTTGTTTCCTTGATGATTTTCTTCAGGCTTTCAGATTCGGGCGTGTTTTTCTTTGTCTCCTCCAAGAGCAAGTGGCTGTAGATAAGAATCCCTCCCAAGGGATTATTAATTTCGTGGGCGACCCCTGCAGCGAGTTTTCCGAGAGAGGCGAGTTTTTCCGATTGAATGAGATGCCCCTGCATCTCGATCAGCTCTTTGGTCCGCTCCTCAACCTTTTTCTCCAGGGTTTTGCCCCATTCCAGGAGTTCATCATTGGCTGCTTTGAGTTTCTCGGTCATCTGGTTGAAGGAAACAGCTAGGCCGCCGATCTCGTCCTCGGACTGCACTTCGACTTTGTGGCTCAGTTCTCCCCGGGCGATTTTTTGAGTGGCGACAACCATGCCTTGAAGGGGCTTGATGATGCGCGTGGTCGAGAAGTGCAGGATGACGAGAAGGAAGACAACGCAGAGCGACGCTAAAATGGTGAAGGTGAACATCACCCCGTTGGCCGTATCAAGGTATGGCTTTTCAAGTGTTCCGACATAAAGGATGCCGATAATTTTTCCGGCGATATTCCTGATCGGTTCATAGGCCGTGATATACCAATCCCTGACCACAAAAGCCCGGTCGTTCCAGGATTTACCTTCGTCCAGGACGGCTTTTTTCACTTCCTCGGATAGGCGCGTGCCTATGGCCCTCTTTCCCTCCCGGTCGGTGACGTTGGTTGAAATGCGCAGGTCCTGCTGGAAGATGGTGGCGGTCCCTGTTTCCCGGCCCTTATATTTTTCTTCTTTGAAAACGGTTTCCTTGATCTCGTCAACGATCTCGTAGTTCCGGTTGAGCAAAATACTGCCGTACAGCACTCCCTGGAGTTCGTTTTGCTCATCCACGACAGCAGCAACGGCCTTAAGCATCATCCCGCTCGTCTCTTCCTTTTCCGGCCGGGGCGCAGCCTTGGGGGTGGGGATGAATTCGAGGTAGGCTTTCTCGACCAGATCCTCTCCTTCCTTGAGAAGCTCGCTGCGCGGGACGATCTCCGGATAGGCCAGGACGGCCTCCCCCCGGAGCGCACTCCGGACGAGTTCATCTTGAGACTCGTCGTCTCCTGCAATTCCCGGATTTCTTGTTCTGACAATGACTCGTCCGTTCTTGTCGGTCAAGGTCAGAATATCAAGTCCGTGGTCCTTCCGGACGCGTCCGAGATACCTCAGGATCAGCTCGGTGTTGCTTGTCTTGATCGCTTGCTGGAGGCTTTCTCTGGCAGCGGTCAGGCTGACGATGTCCCTGACGCTGTTGAGCTTGCCGTCGAAGACCATCCAGGCGGAAGCGAGGTCGTGGTTGACTTTGGCTTGTGCCTGCATGATGAGCGTGTTTTTGATCAGTTTCCGGCCGACAATAAGTGTGATCACTCCGCCAATAATAATGACTATAAGGA
>CAZLFV010000142.1:0-5745 GCA_964558915.1 uncultured Eubacteriales bacterium
GGCTCACAAATTTGCCCTGAGAATCCAGGATAGTAATCTCGACCTTTGTCCTTTCCTGACCCATCATCGCCCGCCCTCCGAACTGCATCATGGCCATCATGGCGCTGGGCGGAGCAGCGGTCTCCCTTGCCTCTGCTGCTTCGGGTTTTTCTTCCGGCTTCTTCTCCGTTGGTATCAGATAATAGGTGATCGAAGCGCCCTGCTGCTTATTTTCGCCGGCGAAAACCGCGTCTCCGGGACTCTGGAGCGCGCTCATGCTTCCCTGTTGAAACTCGCAAGCGTCGGCCACCTTGAAAAGATGGAGCTTTTTTTTCGTCACATCTTCCGAAAGCAGCCGCAACGGCGAAATATCATCGATGACGTAGAGAGAACGGCCGTGAGTGGCGACGATGAGGTCGTTTTCTCGCGGGTGGATAGCGAGGTCATAAACAGGACAAGACGGAACTCCCTGCGTCCACTTGGTCCACTTGGCGCCGCCGTTGAGGCTGAAGAACAGACCGAACTCAGTGCCCACGAAAAGCAGGTTCTTGTTCACGGGATCTTCTTCAATGGTCATGCAATAGCCGTCGAGGTCCGGCGTGGCCAGGCTCCTCCACGTCTTGCCGTAATCGTTGGTCACAAGTACATACGGAGTAAAATTGGAGCGGCGATGGTCGTCGAGGACGATGTAGGCCATGGCTTCATCAAAATGCGATGCCTGGATATGGGGCACAAAAGCTCCCTTCGGGGCCAGGGGCTTTTTCCCTGACACTAGACTCAGTGAAACGAGCTCCCAGGATTTTCCGGCGTCGCGGGTGAGCTGGACATTCCCGTCATCTGTCCCTACCCAGATCAACCCCTCCTTGAGCGGGCTGGGCTCGATGCTGATGATAGAGCAATGGTTCTCAGCGTTCGAGATATCGAGAGTTAACCCGCCGCTGTCCGACTGCTTCTGTTTTTCCGGGTCGTTAGTGGTCAAGTCGGGGCTGATGATTTCCCATGTCCGGCCTTTGTCGGGACTCCGGTGGACAAACTGGCTTCCGTAATAGATGGTCGCCGGCGTGAAGGGATCGATGGCAAACCCGGCGTTCCAGTTGTAACGGTGCTTGACATCGGACTCAGTGGGAACGATGTTGCGGCTTGTCCCCGTCCTCGTATCGAAATAGTACAGGTTTCCGCCCTGGGACATGCCGTAACCACAGGCCGGGTCTTCCGGGTCAGCGGCAGCGTCAAACCCGTCTCCGCCTCCCACGGTGATCCACATATGGCTGAAAACCGCCCTTTCACTGAGCGAATAGGCGGGACCGCGCCAGGTGCCGTTATCCTGGAGCCCGCCGAGGACGTAATACGGAATTTGCATATCATAGTTGACGTGGTAGAATTGACCGAGAGGGAGGTTTTCGACAAACCGCCAGTTTCTCCCCCGGTTCGTGCTGATAACGACTCCGCCGTCGTTGCCGGCGATCATCCATTCGCCGTTGGGATGAATCCACATGGTGTGATGGTCAGAATGGGCCTGTCCAAAGCTCGTCAGCGACTGGAAGGTCTTCCCGCCGTCCTCGCTGACCCGGAGCTGAGTCTGGAGCATGTAGAGGATGTCTTCGTGCGCGGGATTGACGAGAATCCGGCTATAGTAGAAAGGCCGGTTATGGATGGTGGAATCGGAGTTGACCACCTGCCAGTTCAACCCCCCGTCGGTGGATTTCAGGAGGACATTCTTTTTGGCTTCGACAAGAGCATACACAATCTCGGGCTTATTCGTCGCGAAGGCAATGCCGCAGCGTCCGAGATCCCCAGCGGGGAGGCCGTTCTTCTCGGTCTGCTTCTCCCAATTCTCTCCAAAGTCCCTGGTGATGTAGATGCCGCTGCCCGGGCCTCCAGAATTGAAAAACCAGGGCCAGCGCCGGTGCTCCCACATCGCCACAAAGATTTTATTTGGGTTAGAAGGGTCCATGGCCATGTCGGAGACGCCCGTCTTCTCATTGATATACAGAACCTTCCTCCAGGTTTTCCCACCGTCGGTGGTCTTGAAGACGCCGCGCTCGGTGCTGTCTCCCCAGGTTGCACCCATTGCTCCGACCAGGACGACATCGGGATTATCCGGATGGATCAGAATCTCAGAGATTTTCTCTGTTTTTTCGAGGCCCATGAGCTTCCAATTTTTTCCCCCGTCTAGAGTCAGGTAGACTCCGCGGCCGACGCTGACCGAGTTCCGCGGTGCAGCTTCGCCAGTGCCGACCCAAACGTGGCTGGGATTGCGGGGATGGATGGCGATGGCGCCGATGGAGGCGACAGGCTGGTCGTCAAAGACCGGGGTCCAGGTTAGGCCAGCGTTTGAGGATTTCCAGACGCCTCCTGCGGCTGCGCCGACATAGATAATGTTGGGGGCCGAAGCTGAGACCTCAACCCAGCCGATCCGTCCGCTCATGTTGGCCGGCCCGATCGAACGCGCTTTGAGCCCAGCAAAAATATCCTGGGTTGTCTCGGCCGGAAGGCTGAGCACGCAAACCGCGAAAACCAAAAGAAAAACCAGTGATTTGAGAGGTAACTGACGATTCATCTTTCCTCCTCCAAGGCAAAATTGAGTTAAAATCCTTTCACCGCAGGGGATTTAACGAAATTTTACTCGGCCACCTGGATCCCATCCAACCATCGTGAGGAAGCATAAATCCGATCTCGCAACATGTCAAGGCCGGCCGGAGAGGGAATAACGCAACTTTTGTTTTGGAAATGCGTATATAAAAATATGGGGCCTATTTTTATATTGGAATGCCTTTTTTTACAGCCCTATAATCTTTTTTCAAATCAAATCAGGAGGAATCCATGAAGATCATTAGCCGGCGAGATTTCATCAAGACCGGCGCCACCGCGGCCGCCGCGACGGTCGCCTCACCACTTCTCTCCAAGGGATGGTACGCCCTGTCCGGAGCTGAACCACCGGGCTATTTTGAACGGGAATTCGGTATCACGGACGCACTGTGCCGCAAGGTTTTGGCTGAGGCCCTGGCCAAAGGCGGAGATTATGCCGACCTCTTTTTCGAGCATACGATCAGCAACTTCCTGATCCTCGAGGACGGCAAGGTCAACCGGGCCTACAGCGATATCGCCCTTGGCGTGGGAATCAGGACTGTTAAGGGCGACCAGGTCGGGTTCGGGTTTACCCAGGAGCTCAGCGAAAAGCCCATGCTGGCCGCAGCGGCGACTGCCGCCACGATCGCATCCGGCACGGGCAAAGGAGTCGCTGGACGATTCAACCCGCTGAAGCTGGAAGACTACTACCCGCTCAAGACCCTGTTTACGGCCGTCCCGCTCGAGACCAAACTCCCGCTCGTCCAGACTGTAAACGACCGTTGCTTTGCCCTTTCGCCGCTCGTCGTCAAGGTCAACGCCCAGTTCCACGACCAGCAGAAACGGATCCTCATCGTCTCGAGCGACGGTGTCAAAGCCGAGGACCTTCAACCCCGGACCTATCTGGCTGCCACCGTAGTCGCCGAGAAGAATGGGAGGCGTGAGCGGGCCGGATGGAACTTTGGCGGACGCCGGGATTTTTCGTTCTATACCCCGGCCATCGTAGAGGAGCTGGCCAAGACAGCCACCGACCGCGCCCTGTTCCTGTTTGAGGCCGTCCAGCCTCCGGCCGGTGAGATGCCGGTTGTGCTCGGCCCCGGCGTCACAGGTGTCCTCCTTCACGAGGCGATCGGGCACGGAATGGAGGCTGATTTCAACCGGAAAAAGATCTCGACCTACTGCACGATGATCGGCAAGAAGGTCGCCGAACCCTTTGTGACCATCGTTGATGACGGGACCCTGTCAAACCAGAACGGGTCGATCAATGTCGACGACGAGGGAACACCAGGGCAAAAAACCGTCCTCGTCGACAAGGGGATTCTGACGAGCTACATGCACGACAAGATCTCGGCCAAGTTCTATAATGTTAAGCCGACCGGAAACGGCCGCCGCGAGAGTTATCAGCACTATCCGATCCCCCGGATGAGGAACACCTACATGGAAGCTGGAACGGCCACGCCCGAGGAAATTATCAAGGCTGCAGGCAAGGGCATCTATGTTCAAGATGTCAGCAACGGCCAGGTTAAGATCGGGGAGGGCGACTTCGCCTTCTACGTCTCCCAGGGGCGGTTGATTGAAGAGGGAAAGCTTGGGGCCCCCATCAAGGACGTCAACATCATGGGAAATGGGCCCAAGATGCTGGCCAACACGATCATGGTCGCCAACGATTTCCAGCTCCACAAGGGTGGAACCGGGTGGTGTGGAAAGGGCGGACAGGCGGCGGCCTGTGGATTTGGACAGCCAACCTGCCTGGTCAAGTCCCTGACCGTGGGTGGAACTAAGGGTTGAAGAAAGGAGACGGACAATGAAACAAGAAATATATGATCTTGCGGCCTGGGGCATCAAAGAAGCTAAGGCAGCCGGTTCTGAGCACTGCCGGATTAGTATCGACGGCGAGCGGACCGTCGAGATCAGCTATCGAGACCGCAAGCCCGAGAATATCAAAGAGGCGTCAACGAAAGGCCTTGCCCTCGAGATTTTCGTCAATGGCCGCTATTCTACCATGAGCACATCGGACCTGCGGAAGGACGCCCTTAGGGACTTTATCGGCAAGGCCGTGGCGCAGACCAAATTGCTGGCCGAAGATCCCTTCCGGACACTGCCAGATCCAAAATACTATCAGGGCCGTCAGGAGTTGGACCTAGGCCGGGTCGACCCCAGTTACAAAACCTTCTCTGCGGACGACCGACATGCTTTTGTCAAAGCCATAGAAGAGGCCTGCCTCGCCGAGGGCGGCGACAAGGTCATCTCGGTCACGGCCAGGTCAACCGACGGCTACGGGGAATCGGTCCTGATGACGAGCAACGGGTTTGACGGCTATTCGGAAGTCACGTATTTTGCGGGAGGCGCCATGATGACGGGCAAGGATGAGGGAGACCGCCGGCCTGCCGAATACGGCGTCGCCGTGGCTCTCCAGCGCAAGGACATGCCCAAGCCCGAGCAGATCGGAATCGAGGCCGCCAAACGAACTCTGGCCATCTTCGGCGCGAAGAAACTCAAGACGGAGACGCTGCCAGTCATCATCGAAAACAGGATTGTCTCCGATTTTGGGAGCGGCCTCGCCCAGGCCATGTTCGGACGGAGCATCCAGCAGAAGCAGAGCTTTCTGGCCGACAAAAAAGGCCAGAAAATAGCGAGCGACAAACTAACCCTCATCGACGATCCGTTCGTCAAGGGAGCGCTGGGCAGCCGGCTTTTCGACAGCGATGGCTTCGCCGCCAAGAAGCGGGTCATGATTGAGGCGGGCGTCCTCAAGGAGTTTTATATCGATTGGTATTACAGCCGGAAACTGGGCTGGGAGCCGACGACAGGAAGCCCGTCGACCATAATCGTCCCTCCCGGAAAGCGCTCGGTCGCCGAGATCATGAAGGACCTCGGCCGGGGAATCCTGATCACCGGATTTATTGGCGGGAACTCGAACTCGACGACAGGCGATACCTCAATAGGCATCGTCGGCCAGCTCTTCGAAAACGGGATCCCCGTGCAGGCTGTTTCCGAGATGAACATCGCCGATAACCACCTCAAGATCTGGCATCGGCTCATTGAGGTCGCCAACGATCCTTATCCTTATTCCTCGGAGAGGTTGCCAAGCCTGGTGTTCCAGGACGTTGTCGTTTCCGGAATCTAAGCACTCGCCGTTCGCCACCTAAAGAGGCTCGGGAGATGTGGCTCGAAGTCACGCTGCGATTTCCCACATCG
>CAZLFV010000143.1:0-5700 GCA_964558915.1 uncultured Eubacteriales bacterium
GATTTCCTCGCCGGGGAAATCGCAGCGTGACTTCGAGCCACATCTCCCGAGCCTCACCGGGGGGAAGCCACGGCAGGACCCTATTCCAGAACAAAATGATTACGAAAACGGAGGTGCTTACAGAGTCGGGCAAAAAGAAGAGCGATTTTGTGTTAAAATGAAAGCTGAATTGTTCTCCTATGAAACGGAGGCTGCTATGACCGTGAAAGACGTCGCCAGGTGTTTGCTCTTTCTGCTTGTTTCCTTGTTTCTTGTCATCTCCGTTCAAGGGCAGGCCGGAAGGGGAAAAGGCCGGGTCACGGGGGCTATTGTGGACGAAGCCGGAAACCCGGTCGTGGGAGCCAAAGTCGTCATCCAGTATCAAGGCGACAGTGCCCTGAGTTTTGATTCTACGAGTAACAAAAAGGGAGAATGGAGTTTCCTCGGACTCGGCACCGGCCAATGGCGTCTCTCTGTGACCGCAGACGGCCACCTGCCCGCTGTTCACGATTTTTACGTCAAGCAGCTCGAGACGAACCCGAAAATCACCATCTCCTTAAAAAAAGCTGGGCCAGCAGGAGGAGGATTGGTCAAAGACGAGGCCACGCTCCAGCTTATCGACGAAGGAAATCAGCTCTTCAACGAAAAAAATTACGATCAGGCCATCCAGGTTTACCGGGAGTTCCTGGAGAAGAACCCGGCGGTCTACCAGATCTACCTCAACACCGGGAACTGCTACCGGGAGAAGGGAGAATATGATGCGGCCATTGCCGAATACAAGACCTTGATCGAAAGGGCAGCCAAGGAGACGGCGGGCCCGGAATACGCCGCAAAAGCCCTGGCGGCGATCGGTGAATGCTTTCTGAAGAAAGGGGAGATGGACCAGGCCCAGGAATATTTCAAGCAGTCGGTCGATATGTATCCGAACAATGAATTCCTAGCCTACAACGTCGGCGAGATCTGCTTTTCCAACCAAAAGCTCGACGAGGCCGTCCAGTACTTTGAATTGGCGGCCAAGATCAAACCGCAGTGGCCAGAGTCCTTTTACAAGCTCGGGCTCGTTTACTTGAACAAGATGGAATATGACAAGGCGAGAGAGAATTTCAACACGTTCTTGACTCTGGAGCCCGCCACAGAGCGATCCGCCAGCGTCAAGAACATCCTCAATTATCTGGACACGATCAAGAAATAGACCTCCTCTCGCTGGTCTCGTCGCCGAAAATAAAAAAGATTAAAGAAGCGACGAAATTTCCTTGAAATGTCCTTTTCAATTATTTACACTTTAACCTTCCTCTTAAAATGAAATTCGTTGCCGACCTGCACATACATTCCAAGTTCAGCCGCGCCACGTCGCGTGATATGACCTTGGACAATCTGGCCTACTGGGCCAAAATCAAAGGGATTTCGCTCGTCGCCTCTGGTGACTTCACCCACCCAGAATGGCTCTTCCTGACGAAAGAGAAACTCGAGCCCGCGGGGAACGGATTTTTCCGGCTGAAGAACATCCAGCCTCCGGCGAACGGGTATCTCAAGGGTCTGCCCATCAAGCCCGACGATGTCCACTTTATTCTCTCGACGGAAATCAGCTTTATCTATTCCAAAAAGGGAAAAGTCCGGAAGGTCCACATCCTGCTTCTCGCACCGGACTTTGAATCCGTGGAGAAGATCTCGAACCGGCTTGCCGGTCTGGGAAACCTGCGCTCGGACGGCCGTCCGATCCTCGGCCTGGATGCCAAGCAATTTGTTCGCATCGTGGCTGAGCTCTGTCCCCGCGCGGTGATCATTCCGTCCCATATCTGGACGCCCTGGTTTTCGCTCTTCGGCTCCAACTCCGGGTTCGATTCGATCGAGGAGTGCTTTGAGGAAACAACGCCGTTTATTTTCGCCCTGGAGACGGGACTGTCTTCGGACCCGCCGATGAACTGGCGGCTTTCAGCGCTCGACAAATACGTCCTCGTCTCGAACTCCGACGCTCACTCCCCGTCCCGGCTAGGAAGAGAGGCCAACGTCTTCAACGCCGATTTTAGCTACAAAGGGGTTGTGGACGCGCTGCGGACCAAGAATCCGGATAAATTCCTGTATACAATCGAATTCTTTCCCCAAGAGGGAAAATACCATTACGACGGACACCGCAAGTGCGGGGTCGTTTTTTCGCCCAAGGAATCCGTGATGCACCGGGACACTTGCCCGAAGTGCGGGAAGCGCCTTACTATCGGCGTGATGCACCGGGTTGAGGAGCTGGCCGACCGAGAAGAAGGGGTGCGGCCTCCGTTCAAAGTTCCCTACAAGAACCTTATTCCTCTGAATGAGATCATCGCTGAAGCCCTAGAAAAAACCGCCGATTGCCAGAGCGTCTGGGATGTTTATTTTCGGTTCATTCATGAATTCGGCAACGAGGTCACGATTCTGACAGATGTGCCAATTCATGAATTGGCCCGGATTCCGCCAGAGCGCATCAGCCAGGGAATCGAACGGATGAGAAGAGGAGCCGTCCGCATCCTGCCCGGCCATGACGGGTTCTACGGGAAAATCACCCTTTTCGAAAAAGACCTGCCCGAGCCGGAGGCCGGTGGGCAGTTGGCGTTGTTCTGAAATAGCTCGGGCATTTCCTTGACAAGTCCACTCCTAAAACTTATATTAGATTTAACAAGGAGACAAGGCGATGGAAATTCAAATGAAAATCAAAGGCCTGGTCGTGGACCCGATTTCCAAGATGCCGATCGTCGTCCTCGAGGACCCGGCGACAGACCGGGTCTTGCCCATCTGGATTGGAGTCTTCGAGGCCAATGCCATCGCCTTGACCATTGAAAACATCCCGACACCACGGCCGATGACCCACGACCTGATCAAGAATTTTCTGGAAAAACTCCAGGTGGCCGTGGAGAAAATCGTCGTCAACGATGTCCGGAACAACACCTTCTATGCCATCATTCACTGCCGCCTCAATGATATGCCCGTCCAGATCGATTCCCGTCCCTCCGATGCCATCGCCCTGGCCTTGCGGACGAATTCCCCGATCTTTGTCGAGGATACGGTTGTCCAGAAAGCTCAGAGTCTGAAGTTCGACGAAAACCTCGAGGACGCGGAACGGCTGAAACAGTGGCTGGAGAACCTCAGACCTGAGGATTTCGGCAAGTACAAGATGTAAAAGCCCGAGTCGGCTATCCCCCTTCTGCAGAACTCAGCTTTTCTTAGTTATTCGATCGTTTTTATATAATGAGAAGAATTAGGTGCGGACACGGAAAAGCAGGTAAAGTCCGACCGGGCCGAAGATAAGATTTGGCCCCCAGGCCGCCAGGAACGCACTCAAGAAATTGACATAGCCGAGGCTCTGGAAGATTCCCAGAGCTCCCCAATAGAACATGGCAATAACGATGCTGAGCCCTAAGCCCACGAGGGTGCCGCGTTTGCCCATGGAAAAAGCAAACGGGATGGCCAGGAGCGCCATGATCAGGGAGACGAACGGAAACGATAGTTTCGAGTTCAGGTCAACTTTGAACCGGGTCGTGTTGAACCCCATCTCCTTGACTTCGGCCGTGTATGTCTTGAGCTCCTGGTAATTCATCAACGAGGGCTCTTTCCATTCCTTGACAAAATATCCGGGGTCCTCTTCCAGCCGGAGGCTCATCTCCTGGAAGGCTTCGAACTGGACCGGCCAATCGCCGCTGAAGCGCCTCGACCAGCCGGCCAGGAGATTGAGGGTATTGCTTTCAAGCCGCGCTTTTTCGCCATAGATCCTCCGTTCCAGAGACCACGAAGACAGGTTGACATCATAGACTGAAAGTTGACTGAAGGCGCGGGAGAGAGGCTCATAATAGCTGTAATGAAAAATCCTGTCCTTCTTCCGGCTCAGGACCCAGCGGCGATCCATGAAATTGTAGCTCCGCGCCGGCCGGTCGTTGATGGCGTTCCAAACCGCCTCGGCTTTCTTGTTGGCCGAAGGGAGGACGCGCTCCTGGAGGGCAAAGGCGAACAGGCTCACGAATACGGCGATAAAAACAACCGACAGGATGAGCCGATAAACGCTCACGCCGCAGGCCTTCATCGCCGTGATTTCGTTGGACTTGGTCAACAGGCCGAGCGTCAGGAGTGTGGCCGTCAGAACGGAGACGGGAAGGATGTAGTGCACAAACTCGGGAATGCGGTATTCAATATAGCGGAAGAGGAGAGACAGGGGTTTGTTGTGCTCATAAATATGGTCGATTCGCTCAAAGAAAGTCACGATGATCGAGATCGAGATCAAGGCAAAGAAAATAAGCAGAAAGACAACCGAGAACTTACGCATGATATAGCGGTCCAGAATGTTGGGAAAGCGGAGCGAGAGCCGCGGCCAGCTCCAGGCGAAAAGCTGCGTGGCCCGAGGAGATACTGGAACCCGGATTATGACCCTTTTTGCTCCTGGCCCTTTGCCAGCCCGAGAGGACAACCGGAGCAGGGGCGACTCTTTTGAAGACCGCGCAAAAAGATAGGCCCCGGCCAGAAGGAACAGGAAATTCGGCCCCCACATTCCCAGAAAAGGCGAAATCTTTCCCTCCATGGCCCACTTCTCGCCGGCCGTGATCAGGACGTAGTAGATGAGAATGATGACCAAGCTGATGGTGAATCCGCTCGTCCGTCCGCCCTTTCTCGTGGAAATGCCGAGGGGGATGCCGAGCACGATAAAGACAAGGCAGACAAAAGGCAGGGCGAATTTCTTATGGATTTCAACCCAGTGGGACCGGTTCCTCCGGTCAGACTGCCTGAGCTCCTGCTCGATCTCCTTGAGACGGGCCGCGGCAGCAGAGGTCAGCCCGCTCTCTCTGCCAACCTTCGTTCTCTCAGCTTCGAGCCGGACGATATTTGATTGGATCGTCTTGACCCCGCTGAACAGTTCTCCGATGTCCTTTTCTCTGACCCGCTTCTCGCTGGAAAATTGGGCGAAGAGGCTCTCGATGCTAATTTCCTCCTCGACCCGGTTAAAGCGGGTGACGCTGTATCGTTCCGGATCGGCCCGGGGGACAGTATGAATGGCCCCGTCGAAGAGCTCCAGTGTGGCCCTCTTGGCTTGGGGAAACAAATTCAACCTTCCCGTGCGGGCGAAGATCGCCCGTGGCTCTTCTGGGGAATGGGTGAGATAGACAAATATATTCTCCCATTTGTTCTCGGAAGTGATATCTTGAATAAAGATGACTGTTTGGGGAATCTGTTCGTTGAATTCCCTGGGGTTGATCTTCAGCTGGACCTTGGCCAAGACCGACCGGGTGAGGGTTTGAACCCACTGATAATTCGCCCAGGGAGCAAGATAGAGGGCCAGAAAAGATGTCGCTAGCCATCCTCCGACCCCAAAAATAAGCAGGGGCCGGAGAATCCTGGTATTGTGGATCCCCAGGGTCTTGAAGGCCACGATTTCTGAGTCGGAAGAAAGACGGCCCAAACCGGCCAGGACTCCCATGAGGACAGACATAGGAACCGCAAAAGCCAGGACCGACGGAACAAGATAGAGGAAGATCTGGATGACCACTCCAAGCGATACCCCCTTGGCGATAAACAGCTCAGACAAAATAAAGATCTGGTTCATCAGCAGGACAAAGGAGTAGACGAGCAGGCCGATGAAAAAAGGAGGGGTGATTTCCCGGAGAAGATAGCGGTCGAAGAATTTCAGCATCCCGCTACATTTATAGCAAAAAACCGCCGGCGTTTCCAGAAACAGAGTTCTTTCCGCGAATATCAAAAAAAAGGAGC
>CAZLFV010000144.1:0-5668 GCA_964558915.1 uncultured Eubacteriales bacterium
CCGCCCTATATAAAGTACCACTCGAATTCTTGCCTTCACCCTCCTAACGTTTTGCTGCTTCCCATATTCCATCAGCCTGGCCAGAGGGCCGTCGGGAGAGCCGATGCGGTCCACCGTGGTGCACGGTCTGATGTGGAAATGGGGTTTGATTTGTGATTTAATCTGTCCGAGGAAGATGGACGTTTGCTTCTTCGGCGGCTATGACGCGGCCTATCCTCGTAATGCCATTATCCGGCGCGGGCTTGAAGCAAACGGTGTCGCAGTTTCCGAGTGCCGGGCGAGCCCCGGTGGACGATTCTGGGCCCGGTATCCGCTCCTTTTTTTCCGCTGGCTCTCGTGTTCCAGAAGACCTGCGGTCGGCCGTTCATTTCTTTTTGTCCCCGAATTTTGCCACAAGGATATTCCCCTGGCGCGATTCCTGTCCCGGCTGTCTTCAAATCAGCTCATCTTCGACCCTTTGGCTTCGCGGTACGAGACGAAAATCTTGGATAGGCAGGTCATTTCGGAAGGGTCGGCGGCCGCGTGGTGGAACACCGTGATCGACCGCTGGTCGATGAAGCTTTCCCACCTCGTCCTTGCAGATACGCAGGCCCACAAAGACTATTATTGCCGCCGGTTCGGTCAGGACGAGCGAAATATCGAGGTCCTTCCCGTAGGATTCGACGACAGAATTTTCAGCAAAAACTTAGCTCGCAGCCGGGCACTTTCTCCTTCGGGGGAAAAGCCATTCACGGTTCTTTTTTTTGGCTCTTTTCTTCCCCTTCATGGGGTCGATGTCATTATCCGGGCGGCCCAGCAGGTCTTGAAGGAAGACAGGACGATCCGTTTTCAATTCATCGGCCGGGGCCAGACTTTTCCGCTGGCCCAACGGCTGGCTTTGGAGTTTGGGCTGGCCAATGTCTGCTTTGACAATTGGGTCGACCAAACAGGGCTAGCTGAGAAGGTGGCTCGAGAAGCGGATATTTGCCTGGGGATCTTTGGCGCGACAGAAAAAGCCAGCCGGGTCATTCCTCATAAAGTCTTCCAGTCAATGGCCTTGCGTAAGCCGGTGATCACATCCCGCACGCCGGCCGTCGAAGAACTCTTTTCTCACCGGAAGAATATTTTTCTTTGTGAAAACGGGAATCCGGCTTCTCTGGCTGAGTCAATCCTAGGGTTGAGAAGCCAGCCCGGATTGAGGGAGGAGATTGCCGCCCGGGGATTTGAGCTTGTCTGGGATAAACATAATCCCCGCGCCCTAGGCGAAGCTTTAAAGGGAATGCTGGAAAGACATTTTTCGGGTGAGTCCTAGGAATCGCGATGAATGACCGTTTTAAGAATGAGCTCGAAAATGCGGAAGGCGAACGTCCGCTCGCTTTTGGAGGATATGAAGGCATGATCCAGGCGTCCTATGATGACCCTCTTTTCCGGCAGGCCCTTGGCCGGGCTGAAGAGCTCTGGACTGATCCCAGCGCTGAGATTCTGGCCGATAAAAGGAACCGGCTGGGAGTCTTCCGTTTTGCGTTTTCTAGCGGCCAGGTCAAAGATATTGTCGTTAAAGAATATTCTTCCCGGGGCGTGACCAAGCTCAAAAGCCCTCTGCTGCCTTCCAAGGCGGCCCGAGCCTGGCGCGGCGCTCTGGCCTTGAGGCAACGAGAGCTTGGAACCGCCTTGCCCGTGGCCTATTTTGAAAAAAGAAAGTCTGGTTTTGTCGGTAGGAGTTTTTTCCTTTCCGAGAGAATTGAGGGCGCCGAGGAAATCCGGACGCTTTTCCGCCGTTACTCTGGACCTGATTTGGATTCTCTTCTGTTATCGTTGGCGCGGCAGCTTTCGGCCTGCCATGATGCGGGCATCCTCCATCGCGACCTTTCGGACGGGAATATTTTGGTGAAAAAAGATGAACAGAATAATTTTGTGTTCTACCTTCTTGACACCAATAGGGTTCGTTTGAGGAGAAAGATCTCCAGGTTGACACGAGCCAAGAATCTCATTCGCCTGGGTGTGCCCGCTTCCTCGCAGAAGTTGTTCCTCCAGCATTATTTTGGAGCAACCCCGCCGGGCCAGTTCCTCTGGTTCTGGTATAAAATTAACAAGGCCGTTTATGCAGGGTACGTGAGCTTGAAAAGAGCGCTGCGACTGAGACAACTCGCCCGGAAGCTCGGAGTTCAGTAGGATGAGATTCCCTTTTGAGTGGAACGAGCCGGCCGACCAGCCACACAATGTCGCTCCCCGCCGCGAACGCTTTTGTCATCATCTGAAGCATGCCGGAAGCTACGTTGAGCTTGTATTCTCCAACTTGGCCGTAGCCGCGCCTGTCCTGTGGAGATACCGGAATTATAGGCGGTCACTTTATCAAAAGCCCGTTGACCTGGCTGCTCCTTTTGCCGTGTCGGTCTCCCCGGCGGGAGAGAAGAGCGAAGATGTCGTCGAGTGCCTCAAGGCCGCAGGAATACGGCAGACGCTGGTCAGACTTCCCTCATGGGAGAGGGGCAATCTCTCCCGATACGAGGCCTTCTGCCGGGTTCTTCGGCGCGCCGACATCGATATCGTGGCGGCCTTGCTCCAGTGCCGCGAGGATGTCCGCGACCCGGCGTCATGGAGAATTTTTCTTGAGGAGGCTTTTTCGTGTTTTTCTCCGTTCTGTTCTTTTTTTGAGATCGGTCATTCCTGGAACCGGACCAAGTGGGGGGTCTGGGACCACAAGGAATACGTCGACCTGGCCCTGCCGGCAGTCCCACTGGCCAACAAATATGGAGTGGGGCTTGTCGGCCCGGCAGTGATCGACTTTGAGTTCCATCTCTATCCCCGTGTGCTCAAAGCCGTTGCTTTTGACAAGGTGAGTTCCCTGCTTTACGTTGACCGAACCGGCGCGCCAGAGAATGCCCAATACGGCTGGACAGCCGCCAAGAAGCTCGCCTTGCTCAAAGCCGTTGTGGACGGCTTGGCCGGCGAAGGCAAAGATTGCTGGATCACGGAAATGAACTGGTCCCTCAGGGGGACGGGGGAATTTTCGCCGGCAGCCGGGAGGCCTTGCGTGACTGAGGAAGACCAGGCCAACTACCTTGTTCGCTATTTTATCATCTGTCTTGCCACCGGCCTCGTCGAGAGAATCTATTGGTGGCAGCTTGTCGCGCCCGGCTACGGGCTTATCGATAGTCGTGATATGCCCTGGCGGAAACGGCCGAGCTACTTTGCCCTGGCGGCCATGGTCCGGGTTCTCGAGGGAAGCCGGTTCATTTGCAAAGTGCCAGATGCGAAGGCTGAAATCTTCCACTTTCGCAAGGGAGAAGAGGAGTTTGCCGTCTGCTGGACGAGGAAGGGGGCTGTGGACCATCATTTTTCCCGAACGCCGAAATATATCCTGGGAAGGGACGGAAGAGAACGGAAGATCCCTCCTGACGCGATAAGGATCGAGGAGACGCCCCAGTATGTTTTTTTCCGTTAAGGAGCCGTTTCGAAGGCAGGAGGTTGCTGATTACGAGCGGCGCCGCTACCGCGGGATCGACCAGAGGATCGTCCATCGCCGGGAAGTGAGCATTCTCAAAAGACTGCTGCTCCAGGCCACGGAGATATTCCCGGCGTCGCCGCGCGGCGGCTATGCGCTCGACGCGCCCTGCGGCTACGGACGGTTCTCGGCCGTGCTAATCGAGAGGGGCTTTCAGCCAGTGAACTGCGATCTCTCCCTGGCCATGGTCGAGAGCGCCCTCCAAAAGGGAACTAAATATATTGTTCCAATGGGAATCGTAACGGATATGACAGCGGGGTTGCCTTTCCGGGCCGGCGCCTTCCCGCTCGTCCTGTCGATGCGCTTTTTCCACCATCTTCACTCTTCAGCAGACCGGCTGAGCGTCCTTCGGGAATTCGCCCGCGCCTCGTCCGGAGGGCTCATCGTTTCCTTCTACCAGGCCAATGCTTTCCACCGGGTTCAACGGAAGCTGCGGAGGATGTTCAAGAGAAGCAAGACAAGGATTAAGATGATTTCACGGCGGGAATTCATCCGAGAAATTGGCGAAGCCGGGTTTGAGGTTGTCCGCATCATCCCTCTGTTTAGAGGAATCCACGCCCACCACATCGCCTTATTGCGAAAAACCTGAAAGTCGGTATCTCCCTTTGTGTGATTGAACAGGGCCCGGGAGGCTACCCTAATGTGACCGGCGGAGAAGGCGAGGGAGATGTGGTGAGAAGTCCGTATGAGCGACGAGCGGGCACGGTTCCTCGAAGAGGAGAGCGAGGAGCGAATCGAGCAAGATTTCCTCGCTGGGGAAATCGCAGCGTGACTTCGAATCACATCTCCCGAGCCCCATTGAAAAACGTGGCGGGAAATGCTTCCAACCTAAAATGCGATTTTGATGCCCGCGCGCAGGCTCAGTCCGGAGAGGCCCAGCACGGCGTTGCGAGGGTTTAAAAACTCGGCCCCGGCAGGCTCTTTCTCCCGGACAAACACAAGTGGAATCGCGTCTCCGCCGGTCGATGAGATCTCATAAAAATACAGGTTTCCCTCTTCGCTCGCGGTAGCGCCGTCCGATTGCCGATAATTGTTCTCTCCGTCCAGTACCCCGATGTGAAGATGGCGGTAGCGGGCCTCGGCGAGAAATGACACATGAGAAATAGGTTCCCACTCAACCCCGAGGGCAACCTGATATCCTAGGCCGCTCGAGCTTGCATGACCAGCCCATTCCTCCCAGGAATCCGGCTTTTCAAAGCGGTAAAGGTAATGGCAGTTCGCAAAAGTGTAATCGAGCCCCGCCTTTATATAAACGTAAGATAAAGGATAGGCCACGAGAGAGACGCTTATGGGCACGGCCCAAAACCGGGGCTCAGTCACGTAGAGGTCTTGAGATTCTCCTGTGGCAAATGAGACTGAGCTTGGTTTCTCGGCCGAGTAATATTCCCCTCCGAAAGAGAAGAAAAAACGGGAAGAGAGCGGGAGCCACATTTCTATTCCGTAGACATAACCCAGATGGAGCGAACCGACTGTCCCTTCTCCAGTGACGCCAAGCGCGTCCTCATAGGTTTGAGCCATTCCCCTGGCTCCGGTATTCAGGTCGCCCACTGAGGCGTATCTACCGCCGAACCACAGAGAAAAATAGAGACCCTCTATCCTGGGCTTTTCGGCTGGAGGAGTCCTTGGCGCCCGAGGTTGCTCTGGGACGGCTATAGGCTCCCGGGTTTGCGGCTCAACGGTTTTTTCCACCGGGATTTGTTTGATTTCCTCTTTTTCCTCCTCGGCCGGCAGGGCCATGACCAGGCTTTCATGAACATACCCCGAGAGAAGGCCGCCCGTTTCTGCGGCGATCCTGACAGCAAACCATTCTCCCTGTTTTGTTTCCGCCTCGAGCAGAGTTCCCTCGGGCACTTGGAGGAGGATGGCGCTCGTGATGTCGGGTTTCTCCCGGACATTCGCTTGCTCTGCTGTGACGCGGAGCCGGATCGGGGCGGCCAGGAGTGCCGCGCTAGCGAGGAACAAAAGCAGGCAGCATGATGCGAAAACTTTTCTGGTCATCTGCCGGCGCTCACTTTTTCCTTGCTCCTGGGTTGAATTATATGGATGCGACGAACTATCTGTCAACTCACGGCGACGCGGCTGATCGGCCCCCGGGGGATGAGGCGAGGGCAATGTTTGGAGCGGCATTATACATTGGGCGGGATGGATGCCGCCCCGAAGCCCCCGTAGCGGAAGGGGGACCCA
>CAZLFV010000145.1:0-5563 GCA_964558915.1 uncultured Eubacteriales bacterium
AATCTATCACAGTTTACCCGTCAGGGAGGTGCGTCTCGCTATCATGTTACCTAATATAAATATAGTCGGCGGACACCCGAGATCATCCCTCCCCCAAAAGGGTGATAGAGGAGATGAATATTCTAGAAAGGAAAGGGAACCAACCACATGAAAAAGGATATCTTAGGGGTCTTCAACTTACAAGGTCTAGGTCGGAAATTGCAGAGTTGCGAGGTCTGGTGGGCCAGGCTGAAGCCGCCGGCCGGACGCAGGCCCGTCGTCCCTCTCAGCCGCGACGAAGCCTATCCCGTGCGGACGGCCGTCACCGTGGCGCCGGTAACGACGACCACCCGCGGAATCGCAGTCGAGGTTTCTCTGGGTCTCGAAGACGGACTTCCCAAGCCGTGCGCGCTGAATTGTGATTCGATATGGACTAAGCGTCCTCAATTTTTTGTTCAGAGCCAAGTCCAATTTAGCTGGCACGCCTAAGGGAGGCCTGAGTCAAGTGCCGGTGGCGTCGTCTTCTTCGCCCTTGCCTCTTTTGTAATAATCGGCGACGAGAGGTATAAGTCTTTTTAACCTGGAGACAAGTTGTGTCTCACCTGCTTTTTCGTTGTACTGGCAAATGGCTTCAAAGAATGCTTGGACAGTGGCCGGAGGACAATGGAGCTTCTCGGCGGGCAACACCCCCAATTCCGTTTCAATCAGGCCGACCAAATGCTTGACGACCTCCTCGTCTTTCCCCGAGATCAGCCCGGAAATGTCTTTGCCCTTGATTTTCTCCGTGAATACCGAAGCTGAGGCAATAGTGACCGCGCAACCGTAGGACTTAAACTTGGCGTCCTGGACAATCCCGTCCTTAATCCGCAAGTAGATTTCCGTGATATCCCCACAGATCGGATTGGAAATTGTTCCGATTCCCTCTGGCTGGTCAATCTCGCCGACGTTTCGCGGGTTCTGGAAATGTTCAAGGACCTTATCAGAAAATCTTTTTATGGGGCTCATTATGTCCCAAATCCAAACGGATTAGACTCATCGGAAAAAGAATAACAATTAATTAGGCCCGCGTCAAACCGATCAGTACAGCGCTTTCGGCGATCCTTGCTTAGCGTGCAATCGCCTCTTTTTTCTGCGCCTCGACCTTGTTCCAATCTGGCGGTTCGAGGCCGAGGAGATTGTGGACGAAGAAATCGTACCGCTTCCGCTCGCCGTAAGCAGCCCCAGGGCCATGGCCCTGGCCCGGCAGCACAAGGAGGTCGAATGTCTTGTTCGCCTTGATGAGCGCGTTGACTACCTGCATGGTCGAGGCCGGGTCAACGTTCTTGTCCATCTCGCCCACGACCAGAAGCAGCTTTCCTTGAAGCCGATAGGCATTGTCGACATTCGATGAGGCGGCGTATTCAGGCCCCAGCGGCCAGCCCATCCATTGTTCGTTCCACCAGATCTTGTCCATGCGGTTGTCATGGCAGCCGCACGAGGACACGCCGGCCTTGTAGAATTCCGGATGGAAAAGGAGCGCTCCCAGGGCATTCTGCCCTCCAGCGGAGTTTCCAAAAATGCCGACCCGGCTGATATCATAATAGGGATATTTAGCGGCAACGGCCTTGTGCCAGAGGATTCGGTCGGGAAAGCCGGCGTCAGCCAGGTTCTTCCAGCAGACATCATGGAAAGCCTTGGACCTGTTGGAAGTGCCCATGCCGTCGATTTGGACAACGATAAACCCCAGTTCGGCCAGGGACATCATGGGATGGTAGGGCATGAAGAACTTCGGGACAAAGGAGCCCTGGGGCCCGGCGTATATATTCTCGACGACAGGGTACTTTTTGGATCCGTCGAAGTTCATCGGCCGGACGATGATGCCCCAGATGTCAGTCTGGCCGTCCCGGCCTTTACCCGTGAACACCTCAGGGACTTTCCAGCCAGCCCTGATAAGAGCGCTGATATCCGCTTTCTCGACTTCTTGGAGGATCTTTCTGTCCGCAGTCAGACGCAGTTCGCAAACCGGAGCCTGGTCGATGCGCGAATATGTATCCACGTAGTATTTCATATCGGTAGAGTAAGCGACGGAGTGGGTCGCTTCGCTCTCTGTCAGGCAGGTCAGGCCTGTGCCGTCGAAAGAAACCCGATAGGCATAAACGAAATACGGGTCTTTTCCCGGATACATCCCGCTCGCCCGAAAATAAATCTGGCGGTTCTCCTCGTCGACCTTGTCCACCTCGCGCACCACCCAAGGTCCCTTGGTGATCTGATTCTTGACCGCCCCAGTGACGCCGTCATAGAGGTAGAGGTGGTTCCAGCCGTCCCGTTCGGACATCCAGATGATCTCCTTTCCATCGGCGACATCGTAGCGGTATTTTTTGCCTGAATAGCAGAAGAAGGTCTTCGCCTCCTCGTTGATCAGGGCGTGGGCCTTCCCTGTCGCGGGCTCGACCTCAATAATCCTGTAAACCTGGTGGCCACGCTGATTGTATTCGAAGGTCAGGGCACGACCGTCCTTCCGCCAGACGATCTCCGACATCTCAAAAGGGTTGGGAAAGAGCGAGTTTTCAATATTGACCTGTTTCTTAGCCTCAACGTCGAAGATGACGGGACATTCGATGTCCAGGGCGTCGCCGGGTTTTTGGTAATCAAGGCTGGAGTATTTCGGCTGGAGCTGGTCGGCGGGCGAGGATTCAATATACTGGATGACGCGGTGGTAGCCGGGGCGGACTCGGGAGGCAGCCAGTTTCTTGGAATCGGGCGACCAGCTGATGGACCTCGTCACATAGGCATTTCCTTCGCTCCCGTCCCAGCTCAGAGCGAGCTCTTCCTTCTTGGTTTTGTCCTTGGGGCGCACATAAATATTGTAATTCTTGATGAAGGCTTCCCATTTCCCGTCCGGAGAGGGCCTGGGCTCTTTGGCTAGGAACTGGGCTCCCCAGACAGGAGGCCACTGTTCACGCTCGGCAGGCCCGACCTTGGAGCAGGCATAGGTAGTGAGGTCACATTTCCATTTCCAGGCCCCAATTTCAAACTCTATGGCTTTCTCGTCGTCCGTGAAGGTTATGGAGCGGAAAGGAAGCCCTTGTGCTTTGTATGTCTCTCCAGTTGCCGAGGACAGGGATGCCGCGAGCTTCTCGTGATCAAAGGCGGGTTTTTTGGCCAAGCTATCCGCGTCCATGACCAAGAACTCGAAACCGCCCTTGACGGTCTTCCGATACCAGAACCGGTGGGTCTTCTCGATCCAAGTCGCTTGGCTCACGACGTTGACGGCCAGGTTCTGAAATTTTTCCCTCAGGCTGAAAGCCCGCTCGTAGTCGGCCAGACGTCCTTGGGCAGACGCGAGGGCAGGCCCTAGAGCAAGGACCAGCGCGAAGACAGACAATATGATCCAAGTTCTGCGTTTCATAATACCTCCTGATGAGAAAAGGTTGCTGCCATATATGAGCTTAGCGGGATAGGAAACAGATATTGTGTCCTAAATTTACCGGTTATTTTAGCTCGGGCAGTTTCATGCGGCGCACTAATTCCTCGAACCGGGGGTCCGAACGCAGGGAGTTGTAAGCGGGATTTGCCCTCATCCACGGGATAAAGGTGTTACGTTCCTCGACAGCCGCTTCCATCCAGCGGAAGGCTTCATCCTTTTCGCCCAGGGCCGCATAAACCTCGCCCAAATCCCAGCCATCTACAAAGCCTGTCGGCTTGGGTTCCCCTGCTAAGAGCTCAGCCAGCATTTTCTGCGCCTCATCTGTGCGGCCGGCCAGCGCGTAAGTTCGCACCAGAGGCCATTTCCAACCAGTGAGGGCACTTAGCTTCTGCTGAGTCGCAATGGCTTCCTCGAACTTTCCCTTTTCCGCATCTAAGAATCCCAACCAACATAGAGCCTGATCATAATTAGGATCCAGCTCGAGTGCCTTCTGGGTAGCGTCCATCGCTTCTTGATATCGCCCTGCACTCCGGTATTGCCATGCCAGGTCCGAACTCCAGAGCGGGTAGAGCGGATCCACTTCGATGGCTCGTTTCATTGCCGCAATGGCTTCATCCGTGCGTCCGATTAACAGGAGATACCAGGAATACATGCGGTGAGCATCGGACAGATTTGGGTTGAGGGCCAGAGCGTGTTGAAGGGCCTGACGTCCACCCTCCCAGTCCCACTCATCGAAGAGCTTAATCTGGCCCATCGCCGCCTCGGTTTCGGCGAATGTCCCGCCCAGTTCCTCCGCCTTGAGCGCTGCCGCCTTGGCTTTGGCGAAAGCGTCCGGCGGCGGGGCGACGCCGTGGCCGATCCGGCAATAGCCAAGCGCTAGCGCTGCATACGGCAAAGGGTTCGTAGGGTCTTTGTCGATGGCCTGCTGCATGTACTCCAGACCTTTTTGCAGCCCTTCCGGCGTGAGTTGGTTTAAGTAGAACTTGCCCTTGGTGTAGGCCACGTAGGCCTCTGGATTAACCGTGCGCGCACTCTCCAGGCGCGATCTCTCCTCGGGTGTAAGCTGCAGATTTACCTCACGAGCGATGGCCGCCACGATTTCGTTTTCCAGCGAATTAACCTCGCTTATGTTGCGCTCATAGCTACTGGCCCACTCTTGCGATCCGGTCGTAGGATCGATCAGCTGGGCCGTAACGCGTACGTTATCTCCCGTGCGTTTCAGCGCGCCCGTGACCAGGGCTTTGACATGGAGCTCCTGCCCAATCTGCTGCCGAGGCGTGTCCTTTCCCTTGAAGTGCATCACCGTTCTCCGGGCGATTACAGTCTTCAGGCCGCTGAGCCCGGCGAGGTTGGTGATCAAATCGTCATGGATCGATTCGACGAGGCTGTCTTGCTCGGGATCGCCCGAGAGGTTCTCGAGTGGCATCACGGCGATGGAATCAAACGTTTGTCCGCGCGCAGGCGGCAAGAACAAAATCGCCAGGACGGCAAGAATAGCGATACAGGCGAGCCCGGCATAGGCATAGATTTTTTTAAGGCCGAGAATTCTGCCCCGGAACAATCCCGCCTTTGCTCTTACGGGCTTAAGGCCTTCAGCAATTGCCTTCAAGTCACCCAGGAAGTCTTCCATATTCTGGTAGCGGTTATTCGGGTTCTTCTCCAGGGTTTTATAAATAACCTGCTCCAGGCCTGAAGGCAGGTCTTTCCGGATTTTTGTGATTGGCTCGGGCTCGTGAGTCAATATCGAGTGAATTACGGATTGCTCATATTCGCCCTTGAACGGAAGCTGCCCTGCGATCATTTCATAAAGGACAACGCCCAATGACCAGATATCTGTTCGCGGGTCAACGCTTTGGCCTTGGGCCTGCTCCGGAGACATGTAGGCGACCGTCCCCATTGTCTTCGCTTCCTTGGTTATGAGGAGGGAGCTTCCCAGCGCTTTGGCCAGGCCAAAATCCATGACCTTGGCCATGCCCTCCTCTGTCAACATGATATTTCCGGGCTTAATATCCCTGTGCACAATCCCCTTTTTGTGAGCTTCTTTTAATCCTTCGGCCACCTGAATAGCAATATCAAGGGCTTCACTCTGATCTATGGGCCCTTGGGAAATTTTTTGTTTGAGGCTCTGACCTTCGATGTACTCCATGACGATAAAGGACTGATCCTCTTCTTCATTGA
>CAZLFV010000146.1:0-5510 GCA_964558915.1 uncultured Eubacteriales bacterium
ACTAATAAGTTTTTTCGAGAAATACTGGACAATGACAAGCACAAACGGGAAAATGCAAATATCAGATAACAAAAGATCTAGCAGGATAAGTCATTGATTTTTATCGAGTTGGCTCCACTCGCCTTTTTGAGCGCTGAGTTATGCGCGCTTAGGATGTTTTCAACTTCAAGACCTGACCAGGCAGCTTTCCGCTGAATTTGCCCGCATCAATCGCGACCACGCCGTTGACCAGCAGGAAATTGACGCCACTCGAGTACTGGTGGGGATTAGAAATGGAAGTCGGCGTCTTGATGTTGTTGAGGTCGAGGACAACAATATCCGCTTTGTATCCTTCTTTTATCCAGCCGCGGTCACTCCAATTCATGATCTCGGCCGGGAGCGAAGTCTGAGACCGGATAACGTGGGCGACCGAGACAGCTTTTCTTTCCAGGGCGTATTTTTTGATCTTATGCAGGAAAGTCGAATAAGAGCGGATGTGAGTTAGGCCAATGCCGTAAAATTCCGCAGTCCCATCGCTTCCGGTGGCCATATAATCTTTTTTCATGATGCCTTCAATATCCACCTCGCTCATCTGGAGCGGAACGCATTTGGCTCCCATGAGTTCGAGCTCGATGGCCGTATCCTCGATAGATTTTCCTTTGAGGGCGGACGCCTCACTCAATGATTTTCCCTCTAAATTCTTTTCCACGCAGATGCCGATGATAATCTGCTCGGGACCGATCGCCTCTTCATAATGTTTCTTGACCTGTTCCCGGATCTCTTTTCTTTGGACAGGGTCGTTGAGGCGTTTCCAGAAGAACTCCCTTTCGCGTACGTTCTCCGGTCCCCGGGCGTTTTCAAAATTGGCCAGGCTTTGAGCCACCCAGCTGACGAGGCGTTTCCGAGGCAGCTCGTTCAGGAATTGTTGATGATGCTCGGAAAGCGGGAAATACGGCGTCGTTTTTTTATAAAGCTCTATAAGCTCCCCATCCCGCAGGTTATCAAGGACCTTTTCGATATCCTCGGACTTCAGGCTGGGGCCGTCATCCTTGCCGTACCAAACGCCTCCTGGCAGCAAGCTGCGGTACGGATAGCCGTTGGAGAATCTGTAGGGATACTGGTCGGCAGTGATCCTGAGCCCTCGAGCGCGCGCCTCATCAATCAAGGCCAGGGCATCCTTGGCCTTCCCCCAGTTAGCTCTGCCTACAGTTTTGAAGTGGGAAATATGCGCCCGCACACCTGCTTTATTGCAAATCTCAATGGCCTCTTTGACGGCTTCGAGGTGTTTGTTGCTTTCATTGCGGATATGGGAATGATAGATGCCGCCGTAAGGGGCGATCACTTTAACCAACTCTATGATTTCATCGGTTTTTGAAAACGAGCCCGGCCGATAAATAAGGCCTGTGGAAAGCCCCGATGCCCCCTGCTCCATGGCTTCTTTGACAAGCGCTTTCATTTTCTCCAGCTCTTCCGGGGTGGGCGGCCGGTCTTCCATGCCCATGACAATCTGTCGGACCGTCCCGTGGCCGACCAGGAGGGCGGCATTGGGACCGATGCCCTCAGAGGACCATGTTTTTATGATATCCTCGGCCTTCTCGAAAATCGGCCAGGCGCTCGACCCGCACTGGCCGACGACGATCGTCGTTACGCCCTGTTTGAGATAATTGAGGCAGGCTCTATTCTCGGGAAAATACATGCCGTCATCGACATGGGTGTGCATATCAATGAAACCCGGGGTGATGAAAAGCCCGCGCGCATCGATGACGCGGGCGGCCGTGCCGGACAGGGATTTCCCGATTTTGACGATCTTGTCTCCCTTGATGGCAATATCGGCCTTGAACGCCGGCTTCCCCGAGCCGTCGAAGATGCTTCCGTTCCTGATCAAGATATCGTAATCCGCAGCATTTTTCTGCAAAGTGGGAGATCCAGCCAAGGTTAGAACGTTCAGGATTAATGCTAATAGACAAAAATGCCCAACTTTCATAAGCTTACTCATTTTTTTTTCTCCTTTCGGGCTCGATATGCAAATTTGATCGGCTCTAAAACCTAATCCTAGCCGATTTTTAATTTTTCCTCAAGCTAACATCTGTCGCCGATACGCCTTCCCCCCGCAGTGTCCCTCTCCCATCAGAAAGTGAAGTACAACCAATTCTTAATGTCTTATTAAGCTATGATTAAAATCTCTCACGATGGCAAGAGGGAGAACTTGTCCACCGACGCTATAATGAAACCCTATTTCCTCCAGGCGATGTCGTCGTCCTTCTCCAGCACGAGCTTGTCGCGCATCCAGGTGCCGCGTCCGCCGTCATCTTTTTCGTTGGAGCCGACGCTGTAGACGATGAAACCGTCCCCGCTCTTATTATAGATCAGAGATTTTCCGGTATAGGGATCGACAGGAATGTCCTTGAGGATTCCCGGCACAAGCTCGGAAAGCGTCTCTGGGAGCCGGCCGTTCTGGCCTTTGAAAAGCTCACAGCCCAGTCCGACGCGGGCAACAGCCAGGTCCGCTTCCCGGTCCGTCTCTTTGACGAAAACAGCCGAAAAATCGGGAGCGAGGTATCCAATTATTTTATAGTGCCAAGGGGTCGTCTTGAACTTCTTTATAAACCGATTCCGGGCTTCTCTGGATTCATAATAAGGCAGCCGGAAAGCCGGTTCGATGGCGTCCCAGAGACCAAAGGAATAGACGACCTCAGCCTTGACGAGCGGCCGCAGAACCCAGCTTAGCGGCTTGTTGACTGTCCGAAACGGAGTCTCCACGATGTCTTCGTTTCCTTTAATAATATTGAAATAAAAACCCAAGCTGAGGGCCCTTTCTCCTTCGAAGACGAGAGGAAATGTTGACCGCAGGGGAACGGATTCTAAAAGAAGGAGCAAGTATCTTATCCGGCCCGGGTCAACTTTTCTTTCAGAGACGAGTGTATTGAGGATAAAAACCTGGTGCCTGAGGAGCGCCAGGGCAATCAAACGATTAAGCAGAAACGGTTCGCCGAGGTAAAGATGGGCGAACCGCAAGACGGAGGCGCAATCGTCGATAGCTTGATCAACATTTCCCTTTTCTGCCTGGAGAAGGGAGTTCAATAAAAACAGCCGCAGGCAGCGCAGCATCTTCACGGCTTCGGGAAACTCCAGTTCATCGACATTGCTCCAGTTTGTGTTGTATTTGAAGCAGGACTTAGCTGCGGCCGCCCGGACGAGCTCGAAGGACTTCCCGTTCTTTAGGGCAGCCTCAGCAATCAATTTTCTTGATTCATCAGACAGCGGCTGGCCAGAAAAAAGGGTTTCAAATGGCCTATTGATCGTAGTGCCCGTGTCAAAATCGCCTATGAACATCTTCTCGACGCCCTTCCAGATCAGCGCGGCATTGTCCTCGTCCTTGCAGCCCGGCTCAAATTCCTGGATGGAAAGACGTTTTCCCTCGGCCTTGAGCCTCACGACGGCCGCATCGAGCTTTCTGCCGGCCGCGTAGTTGAAAACAACCCGGACGGCAAGGACAAGGACGATCAAAGCGAGAAAAGCGATGCCGACCCAGGCCCAGATTCTCTTGGCTTTAGTTTTCATAGATCTCCTCCTTAAGGCGAATATCCGGCCGCCTTGCTTTGGCAACTTTCTCCTGAGCCAGAAAGCTCCGGCGCAAGTTGCGGGCCGTTATTATGTCCACATCCGTCACATTGGCCAGAAATTCGCCCATTTTCTGGTCAATGATTTTTTTGAAAGACATATCGCCGGCTGGAGTGAGGCGAAGAAATGAATTCAGCCGCCGCTCCTGCGTCCCCGAAATCTGCCAGTCGGCCAGAGTCAAAATGATAAGCAGGACAGAGCAACCGGCCAGCGCCGCCGATAATAGGGGCGTCATAATCCGGCGAGCTTTGGCTTTTTGTTCCGCTCCTTTAAGAACTCTCTCTTTTAACCCTGGGGGACCTGGTTTTCCGGAGAAACGCTCCATTATCTTTTCAACATCGTCTCTATCGTTCATCCCTTTTCCTCCAAAAAGATGCGCATTTTCTCGATTCCATACCGGTACCGGCTGGCAATAGTATTGCTGGATTCTGCAGATATGTCTGCTATCTCATTGAATGTCATCCCCTCAAAGATCTTAAGGACAATTACCTCTCTCTGATCATTCGGGACTTTAGCCAGGGCTTCGGAGATGAAGCGCTCCGAGGACTCATCGGGTCCAAGATATGATTGCCTGAGGACTTCAGTAAGAAGCTCCGGCTGGCGGGCCAGCTTTTCTTCCTGAATCTTGCTTCGAAGAAACCGCTCGGCTTCGTTCCGGGCAACACGGAAAACAAAAACGCGCAGGTTCCGGACGAAGCGGAGGCGCGTCGAATATTTGACCAGCCGGAAAAAGACCTCCTGCAGTACGTCCTCGGCATCCCGCGCCGACCTGAGCTTAATAGTCAAATACCGATACATCGCCTCGCCGAATTGGTCAAAGAGGCTTTCGATCTTCAATGCCTTTCGGCTCATTTATTAAGACCAAAAATATGGGCGTTTTTGTCTATAAAATTTGCCGGGACGTGGGGGGACGCTCCCCAAGGGGACACTCCTGCGTTCATGATGTGTCCCTCTGGGGAACGTCCCCATTATGGGTTACTCGATGGCGGGAAGGGTAACTTTCTCGGGCTCAAAGACAACGCAGCGCTCCCCTGCTTCGACCTGGCCGAGCTCAATAAGGTCATATCCCGCCTTTTTGCCTGTTTTGATGGTCCGGTCGACCTCATGTTCGGGGACAAATACATAAAACCCAATTCCCCAGTTGAAGGTGGTCAAGCAGTCTTTGAGGCTCACGCCGACCTCGAGCATAAACCGGAACAACGGCGGTATTTCCTCTACCCACTTCTTAACCCGGTACGTGAATGGTTTCTTGGGATACGCGATCTTAGAGATTCCTCCTCCTGTGCCACCGAGCAGAGAGTGAATTTCGATATTTTTTTCCAATAAAGCTTCGACGAGCCGAACATAAGAGCGGGTGGGGATGAGCGCCTCCTCTCCCAGGGTTTTCCCGTTTGGAAGTTGATGGAGAAATCTGTTTTTGAGCGCCAAAGCCCGCTTAATCACCAGAGAAATCCCGTTGGCATGAAGCCCTGACGACGTTGCCCCGATGATGCGGTCTCCGATGGCGAGTTTTTCTCCCGTGACCATTCTGCTTCGAGGAGCAATAATGCCGGTCACGCAGCCAGACAAAGAGGGCGCGCTGCGCACCGGCGGCTCGGCTTTGACTAGATAGCGTAGCGCCGGAGATTCGCCGGCCGGCAGCGCCATCCCGCACATCTCGCAGGCCCGATAGAAGCTCTCGGCCAGGTCGTGGCTTCGCTTCTCGTCCATGAACCACTCACTGTCACCCGCTGCCACTTCATCTGTATAGATCACGGGGAGAGCTCCCTGGCAGATCACGTCATTGGCCGCCATAAGGGCCGTGTCAATCCCGATGCCTTCATAATAAGTCCTCCCTGTCCCGGCGTGTTGATACATCCATTCCGCGATCCAGTTTTTGTTTCCCAGGCCTTCCTGGGTCATGCACCAGA
>CAZLFV010000147.1:0-5410 GCA_964558915.1 uncultured Eubacteriales bacterium
TGCCCGTAGCCAGCAGATGGTCCAAGGGGAGAAGAAAGTTCACGTTCTGTTCTTTGGCTTTTCTGAGGATCTCCTGCGCCAGCGCTAATTTATCGTCCTCGACCAGAGATTTTCCTACCCCATCGCCCTGAGCCTTGAAGAACGTGTAGGCCATCGCTCCGCCGATGAGGATATGGTCGGCTTTAGTCAGAAGTCTCTGGATGACATCAATCTTATCAGAGACTTTGGCGCCGCCAAGAATGGCGACATATGGCCTTGCCGGCGAGTGAATGGCTTTACTCAGGTACTCGACTTCTTTTTCGAGAAGAAGGCCGGCCGCCTTCTCCCTGACGAACTGCGTGATGGCTGCAACAGAGGCATGGGCGCGATGGCAGGAACCAAAAGCGTCGTTGACATAACAATCGATACCGAGGGCGAGCTTCTGGGCAAATCCCGGGTCGTTGGCAGTCTCTTCCGGATGGAAGCGCAGGTTTTCGAGGAAGAGGGCCTGGCCAGGCCTGAGTTTTCTCTTGAGATCGTCCGTGGCTTCGCCCACGCAGTCGGGCGCCATGAGGATATCGGCCGAGACCAGTTCGGCGAGCCTTCTAGCCGCCGGCATGAGGCTCATCTTGGGATCCGGTTTTCCCTTCGGCCGTCCAAGGTGCGAGGCAATGACAAGCTTGGCGCCCCGGCCGATAAGATAATTGATCGTGGGAAGGGAGGCCCTTATCCTGGCATCATTGCGGATTTTCCCTTTATCGTCGAGCGGTACATTGAAATCAACCCGGAGAAAGACCGTCTTACCCTGATAGTTTAAGTCCGCAAGATGCTTCATTTTTTCACCGGGAAATGTAATTGATCAGCTCGGCAAGGCGGCACGAATACCCCCATTCATTGTCATACCAGGCGAAGACTTTGACCATGGTTTCGTCCATGACCCGGGTCATTTCGCCGTCGACGACGGCGGAGTGCGGGTTGTGCAGAAAATCAGCCGATACAAGGGGCTCCAGAGTGAAGTCAAGAATACCCTTAAGCTTTCCCTCGGCCGCCTTCTTGAAGGCGTCATTGACCTCTTTCTCATTGGTCTTGCGCTTGAGGATGGCGACAAAATCCACGAGAGAAACATTGGTGGTCGGAACGCGGATGGCGACTCCGTCGATTTTGCCCTTGAGCTCGGGCAGCACCAGGCCGACGGCTTTAGCAGCGCCGGTGGTGGTTGGTATTTGAGAAACGGCAGCGGCCCGGGCCCGGCGAAGGTCTTTATGGGGTTGGTCCAGGATTCTCTGGTCATTTGTATAGGCATGGATTGTGGTCATGAATCCTTTTTCGACGCCGAAGGCCTCATGAAGGGCTTTGACGACTGGAGCCAGACAATTCGTAGTGCAGGAAGCATTAGAAAGCACATGGTGTTTGGCAGGCTCATAGGTGTGCTCGTTAACCCCCATGACAATAGTCACGTCGGGGTCTGTGGCGGGAGCCGAAAAAATGACCTTCTTGGCGCCCCCCTGCATGTGCTTCAGGGCGTCCTCCTTTTTGTTGAACTTTCCTGTCGCCTCGACCACCAGCGTGACCTCATGCTTCTCCCAGGGCAGATTGCCCGGGTCTTTTTCGGCAAAAACTCTTATTTCTTTGCCATTCACGATGATAGCGTTAGCCGTCGCCTTGACTTCGCCAGCGAAAGTCCCCAGGACCGAGTCATATTTCAAAAGGTGGGCCAGTGTCTTCGCATCGGTGATATCGTTCACCGCCACATATTCAAGGTTGGGGTCCTTGTATGAAGCCCGGAATAGGTTTCGGCCGATCCGTCCGAACCCGTTTATTCCGATCTTTACACTCATGAAAAACCTCCTCGTCTATCTTGTTTTGAGCATAAAAAATAGCATAAACGACCTCTAAAATGCAACGAATTCAACTCGGAGGTAAATGGCAAAACGTGAAGCGGCTAAGGCAATAATTCGAGTGGCATTTCTTATTGGGCGGGATGGAGTTTCAGAACAGGCGGAAAACGTACATCGTCGAAGCGCTCAAGAGGGAAACGCTAAAATTGTCGTCGATGCCGAGAGGCAATGCCTCTGAAAGGCTGGCCATCAGAGCTCCGAGAAGATAGGCTGGAATCGGGACGCTTATATAACGGAGAAGGATATAGCCTGCCACAAGGCAGGCACTAAGATGGGCCAGGCTTCCTTCCAAAGTTTTTTCAAATATTCTTGTCCGGCCGAATTGAAGCCCATAAAACTTGCTGAAGAAGTCTCCAAAGGTCAGGTAGGAGACCGCTAAGACGGCAATCCCTTTTTCAAAGAGGAGCACGGTAAGGAAATAGGCGAACAGGAAGATTGTGATCGAAGAAAATTTTCGATATTCTTTCTTTCTGTAGATCTGTTTGACCTTGTCAAAGAAAAAGATATTGATCTTTTTAGAAAAAAGACGCACCAAGTCAAGAAGGAGAAAAAAAAGCGCAATACTGCCAATCAGGGTCAGGGTGCTTCTCTTTTCGGCCTGGAGATAATAAATTATCAAAATAAAAGCGAATGGCCGGGCGTAAAGACGCCAGCCAATGACGCCTTTCTCTTTCAGGGAAGCAAGAGGAAGAAGTCTTTGGTGACAAATATTCCAGATATTAATAAAAAGAATATACCCGATAACGCTGAGAATGAAATAGACAGAGGAAGAAAGCGGCGAGAAAATAAGGACGAAAACGGCCAGCAGAGGAAGAACAACCAGGGCCACCATTTCTCCTTTTCGCCCAATATAATCGAATGAAAAAACGCAGACGGCCAATAGGAGCAATGAAGAGGGAGGAAGCCAGCCCTTGGAATAAAAAACAACCAGGTAATAAAGCATTATGGCGGTGGCCGTAGCCACACCCTGGCCGCCGCGGAATTTTAGGTAAAAAGGAAAAACATGTCCAAGGACAGCGGCCAGCCCGGCGAGATGCACGGCGAGAGGCGAGCCTCCGGCTAAATGGCAGAGAAACATGACCAGAAGGCCCTTGCCGAGGTCAAAAATTGCCGTGAGAACAGCCGGCCCGAGTCCTAAGACTTTATAAGTGTTGACAGTGCCCGCATTCCGCGTGCCGTGTTCCCGGATGTCAATCCCTCTGAGGACCTTTCCCAGAACATAAGATGGGGAAACAGACCCAAGGAGATAGCCGCCCAAAAGGCAGAACGGCCAGAACATGGCATAAACCCCTTCGAAATGATATTATCTCCATCGGAAATTTGCATGTCAAACAAGCTCGATTTGTTATAAAATCATGGCCGAGGAGACACCATGAAAGTCTTGACCTCGAAAGAAATGAAAGAAATTGACCGCATGACGATCGAGGAGATCGGCATCCCCGGCCCGGTGCTCATGGAAAACGCCGGCCTTCAAATCGTTCGGGTCCTGAGGGCGCTTTTCCCGCGGCCTGAAAGAGAAAAAATCGTGATCGTGGCCGGAAAGGGAAACAACGGAGGCGACGGGCTCGTTGTCGCCCGGCACCTTTTCAATCAGGGAGCCAGACCACTTGTCCTCCTTCTTGGTTCAAAGGAGGATGTCCGGGGAGACGCTGCTGTCAACTTCAAAATCGCCTCCGCTATAGGGGTCGCTGTCGTTGAAATCCACTCCGAGGAGGAATGGAAAAAGCGGAAAAAGAGCCTGGAAGAGGCGACGATCATCATCGATTCCATTTTTGGCACGGGGCTTGTTGAGGCGGCGCGCGGGATTTATGAGCGGGCGATCAACGATATCAATAAATCCGGGGCCTTCAGGCTTGCGGTCGATATTCCGTCGGGCCTTTCCTCAGACTCCTTTGAGATCATTGGGCCTGCTGTCAGGGCAGACCTAACTGTAACGCTGGCAGCACCCAAGATCGCCCATGTTTTTCCGCCGGCCGAGGAAATGGTGGGTGATTTTCTGGTCGCGGATATCAGCGTCCCGCGGCACCTGCTCCAAGATCCAAGCCTCAGGCTGGAGCTGGTGGAAAAGGCAGACGTCCGCGCTGCGTTTAAAAAAAGAAATAAAAATACCCATAAAGGAAACTACGGCCACCTCTTCATTGTGGCGGGTTCGCTCGGCAAAACAGGAGCGGCGACCATGGCGGCCAAGGCCGCATTAAAGACAGGAGCCGGCCTTGTGACCGTCGGGACTCCCGAAAGCTGCCTTCCTATTGTGGCCCGGTCAATGGTCGAGTTGATGACCGAGCCGCTCGAAGAGACCAGGGAAAAGACGATATCCGCCGATGCGTTGTCAAGAACATTGAACCTCATCAAAGGGAAAGATGCTCTCCTCCTCGGCCCCGGAATCTCCACAAATGAATCAACGGCCGAATTTGTCTGGAAGCTCATCCCGAAAATCAAGATTCCCGTAGTGATCGACGCCGACGGGTTGAATATACTCGGTCAAAAGCGCGAGCTATTGAAAAGACTTCCGAAGCTCTCGATCCTGACGCCCCATCCGGGAGAGTTCGGTCGACTGGTCGACCTCCCGATCGCCGAAGTTCTGGCCAAAAGACTCGAGCTCGTGCCTGCTTTTGCCAAAGAATACGGAGTCTATCTTGTGCTCAAAGGATACCGGACTCTTGTCGGAGCCCCAGACGGCCGGGTCTTCATCAACCCGACGGGAAATGCGGGCATGGCAACGGGCGGGTCGGGTGACGTGCTCAGCGGCATGATCGGGTCGATGCTCATGCAGCTCGGCGACCCGCTTCTGGCTGCAGTCGCGGCCGTCTATGTCCATGGCCTAAGCGGGGATCTGGCTGCTCAGAAAATAGGCGAGAGGGCTCTTGTCGCGGGAGACCTTATCCGTTTCCTGCCCCAGGCGGTAAAAACGGTCGAGGACAAGGCTGAATCTTCGTGAAGCACGGTCAAGAGCGCCACCGCCTGAAAAAACCGGGAACGAAGAGAAAGAGAGAGGCGGCATCCCCTGTTCTGACATATTTGGAAGAACAGACGTTTAAGCTGGCCCAAAAAATGGCCGGCCGGCTTAAGGGCAAGGAGGTCGTGCTTCTCATCGGCGAGCTCGGCGCGGGAAAAACGGTCTTCGCCAAGGGCCTCGCCGCCGGCCTGGGAGTCAAAGATATCGGCCAGGTTTCGAGCCCCTCCTACACAATTCTCAACATCTATAAAGGCAGATTCCCGATTTATCATTTTGACCTCTACCGCTTGGAAAAGGACGCAGAAATCCTGGATTTGGGCTGGGAAGACTACCTGGACAAGGGAGTCGTGGTCGTGGAGTGGGGCGGCGGACAGCAGCCGGATACGCAATGCCCTTCGAACCAGCGCATCGAGCGGAACGCTCAGGAGTAGAATCCTGCAGTAGCGCGCACGAGCGCCTGCTCATGCGCAAGACGTTGGGCGGACAACGCGGGAATGGGTATCAACAGAGCTGGGACCTCCGCCTTCGCCTCCGAGGTGAGAATCGTGACATCGCAGGGCACTGGTACGGACACGAC
>CAZLFV010000148.1:0-5332 GCA_964558915.1 uncultured Eubacteriales bacterium
GATGTGCGTGCCCGTGAGCCGATGATCGTCGAGCATCCCGACGGCACGCTCTTTGTGAGCGGATTCGGAGCGGCGTTCATGAGCGGGAAGAGGACAGATGAGGCAACGCTCTGGAAAAGCCGCGACGGAGGAATGACCTGGACACGGGTCAATGTCGGAGGCATAGCGAGCGGAGCGGCCGGCAATTCCGACGTGGATTTAGCTGTGTCTCGCGACGGCACTCTCTATTTCGTGACGCTGGTCTTCGACTCGAAAATAAGAGAGGGCAAGCAGATCAGCATCGGCGTTAGCAAGGACTTGGGTGCGACCTGGAAATGGACGTTGCTTTCGAAGACCCGGTTCGATGACCGCCCCTGGGTCGATGTTGCACCAGACGGCACCGCTCATGTGATCTGGAATGATGGCGCCGGCGTCTGCCACGCCGTCAGCCAGGACGGAGGCCGCACCTGGACGGAGCGGGAACGAATCCACCCGCAGGGCGGTTCGAGCCATCTGGCCGTGGGTCCGAACGGCGAAGTGGCGGTGCGGATAACGCCAGCATCGGCAGCAGGCGCGAAGTATGATGAAGGCGTCGATCTCATTGCCGTGAGCACGGACGGGGGGATGACGTGGCGGATTGAGGCGGCGCCGGGCTATCGTGAGTGGAATCCGCATTGGTTCCCTGTCCCTCGATGGGTGGAGCCGCTTGCCTGGGATGGCCAGGGAGCCCTCTACTCGTTCTGGACTAACCTGAAGGGAGTCTGGTTGGCGCGTTCTCTCGATCAAGGCACGACATGGACGACTTGGCGGCTGGCGGAGAGTCCTGAAGTTGCATACTACCCTTATCTGGTGGCGCGCGGCGAGGGTGAACTGGCGGTGACCTGGTTTTCGGGTTGGACCGGGACGTTGCAAGCGCATGTGGCACGCATCGACGTCGACGATGGCGAAGCGCCGCCCCGTGTCATCGAAGCGCCACCGTTCAAACCCGACAGTTGGCGGCATAACCAGAAATGGCCGGAAGATCCCCAGACACCCGATACTGCCGGAGAATATCTTCCCATCCTATTCCTGCGGAATGGCGACTTGGTCGTTGTCAGCCCCATTGAGAATTGGCGTGAAAAACGCTTCGGGTTCTCGTTATGGAAGGTTGAGGAGCGCCGAGGAGAACCCCTTCCGGTCAAATAGTCCCGCGATTTTGTGCTGACGGCGCATAATTTTGTGAAAAGGACGAAAAGGAGGAGATAATGAAACGAGCCTCGTTGCTTTTTGCTGCAATATTTCTTTGTTTTATAGTCTTTGTGTTGGGGGAAGAGGAGCGGCCTCTGGCGACGAGAGTCGAGCATTTCTCTGTTGTTTCCGATCAATCGCAGAAACCGGCACACCTCCTTCTCGGCACGGGCCGCGGCATCGATCACCTTGGCATAGGAGTTCGAGACCTCGAAAAAGCCAAGCGTGACTATGAACAGGTGTTGGGTTTCAAGTGTACTGAAAGGAAGCCGGAGCCAGATGGAGCTGTCAACAGCCTAATTTTTTTCGAAAACATGAGCTATCTGGAACTGCTTTCCGTTCCCCAGCCTCTCTCGACCGTAATTAGCGATTTCCATCGAGAGGTTTCGGTTTTCATTGAGAAGCACGAAGGTGCGATGTATCTGGGATTAGAAACGTCGTCCGCAAAGGACGCGACGGACTTCTTAAAAGTCCACAACTTCGAGGCCAAGCTTTCTGAACACCGAAGGGTCATGAAGGAAGGAGAAACGAAGCCTTCACCGGTTCAGGTTTATTCTGTTGAGTTTGCCGACAAGCTGTCTGGAAACAAGCAAGTATTCATGTTGTGGATATACCTCGTCGAGTATGTCTCTCCTGAGAGGTCTGCACGGCTCGCCGGCGTGCGCGAGAAGGGGATGATGGCCCATCCCAATACCGCCCAATGTCTTCACTCGGTGTGGTTCGCTGTGAGCGACCTGGATGTCAGCCTTCGGAACCTTCATGATGCAGGCTTCGAATCCGGGGAGACTCGCGAAGCGAAATACTTGGGGGCTAAGGGCCGGGAGGTCAAGGCCGGAAAGGGATGCATGCTCCTGTTGCGATCTGTATATCAAAAAGGGGTTTTGAATACGTTTCTTCAGGATCACGACGATGGACAGATTATCGGTATCAGTATCGAAGTTTCCGACCTGAACCAAGCACATTCTTGGGTGGAAGGCCATTCCCAACACAAGCTGGAGCCATACAAGGGTTACTACGGCCGGAGCATTATGATCCCGCCGGACTTGACACATGGGGTCTGGATGGAACTTTTCCAGCGATAGCCCAGCCTCTAATATCAATTTTTGTGAAAAATGCACTGATTCCGTGCTGAACGGGAGGGAAGATGCGTCGCCGAAAAAAAAGATGATCTGGGGTTTAGTATCAAAAGGGAGGATAAAGAAATGAAAAAGATCAAAGTCTTACTATTGCTCGGGTTGTTATCCGGTCAAATAGCATTAGCCGGGATTGGCCAGGAATTACCCGGCCAAACGCCCATTGATAAATGGGCACGGGTTCTGGTTCGCTACTCGCTCGACCTCCAGCCCGGCGAGACGCTTCTTATTCGCTCCGAAACGGAAGCCAAAGAACTCATCCTCGCCGTCTACAGGGAGGCGTTGCTGGCCGGAGCGTATCCGTATATCCGATGCGATCTGCCCGGACGTTCGGAAATATTTTTCCGCTATGCCAACAACGATCAGTTGTCGAGTTTGAATGCCTTTGAGCGCTTCGAAATCGGATATGTTAACGCCGCGCTCCTTATTGAGGCGCCGGCAAACACAAAAGAATTGACCGGTGTCGACCCCAAGCGATACCAGATCTTCAAGAAATCCAGGGGGGAGATTGGTGAAACGGTGTTCAAGCGCGTTGAGCGCAAAGAACTGAAGCGCTGTATCACGGCTTATCCGACAAACGCCCTGGCTCAGGAAGCCGAAATGGGCTTAGAGGAATACAGGAATTTTGTCTTTAATGCCTGCAAGCTAAACGAACCAGATCCCGCCGCTGTTTGGAAAAGAGAGTCCCCCCAACAAAACAAAATCGTACGGCGCCTTTGGGGAAAGGACAAAATCTCTCTCAAGGGTCCGAACATCGATTTGACCCTATCGATCAAGGGGCGGCCTTTCGTCGTCGCAGATGGCAAAGTCAACTTCCCTGACGGAGAGATTTTTACTTCGCCGCTGGAAAATTCGGCTAACGGCTGGGTTCGATTCACCTACCCGGCCATTTACGGTGGACGACAAGTGGACAATGTGGAATTATGGTTTGAGAATGGGAAGGCTATTAAGGAGAAAGCTGCCCAAGGTCAGGATTTTTTAAGGGAGATGTTGAACACGGATGAAGGCGCGCGCAGGCTCGGAGAGCTGGGCATCGGTACGAATTACGGCATCAAACGCTTCACGAAGAATATGCTCTTTGACGAAAAAATGGGAGGCACCATCCATCTGGCACTCGGACACGGCCTCTCCGAAAGCGGTGGAGTCAACGCTTCTGCCATCCACTGGGACATGCTCTGTGACATGTCTCAAGGAGAGATTTTCGTAGATGGCGAATTGTTTTATAAGAACGGCCGGTTTGTCAAATGAGCGATTGAGGGGTCGGATACCGGCTGTCCTGGACAGCATTTATGGTCTTGATGCAGGATTCCTTGCGACAGTTGATGTGTAAACCGTGATAAAGATGCTCCTGCATCATCGCTCCCTTTGACCTCTGAATTGCCCTATGATATACGAAAATCATTGGAGGAGGCATGAGACAATTCAATTTCAGTAAATCAATGGTTATTTCTTTGGTTCTCATCATGGCCTTCTGCCTTGGGCTTAGCACCTTGGCATTGGCGCAGGACGCGAACGTTAATCCTCTCTTCACCGAAAAGAAGGTCAAGAACTACCTGCCGCACATGACCTGGCCCGAGGTCGAGGAGGCGCTCAAACGCACGGATGTCGTCATCATCCCGGCCGGGTCGATCGAGCAGCACGCTAAGCACCTGCCGCTCGGCACGGACATTTATGATGCGATAGAGATCTCTAAGCTTATTGCCCAGAAAACCGAAGTTGTGGTGGCACCGGTGGTCCTGGCGGGCCTGTCTTCCCACCACATGGGATTCCCCGGAACGATCACGCTCACGTCGGAGACTTTCGAAGCAGTCGTCTATGAAACTGCTTTAAGCTTGATCAAGCACGGCTTCCGCAAGATCCTCATCTACAACGGGCACGGCGGAAACGAGGTTTCGGTCGCCAACGTCATCCAGAAGATCAACCAGACGACTCTGGCCACAGCTGTTGACCTTGGGAAAGTCCAAGTCCCGCCGAAGGATCCGCTCGATCCGCCCATCCCCTGGGACGGCCACGCCGGGCTGGCAGAGACGAGCGGGGCGCTTTACCTTATGGGAAGTCTGGTGGACATGTCCAAGGTGGAAAACCCCATCCTGACAATCCCGCCCGATGTCCTCAGGTTCGAAGAAATGTCGAAGACAAACCCCATCTTCGATGAAGTCTGGTACAACATGTGGCTCCGGCCTCTCGAAACCGGAAAGAAAACGAGCACCCGCGAATTGACCAACACCGGCGCTCTTACAAATGCTGACATCAAGACGGCAACGGCCGAGCGCGGCCGCAAGGAGATTGAGGACTTTATCGCCGCTGCCGTTAAGTTTATCGAAGAGTGGCGGAAAAAATAACCCAGAACTCCAAGGCCGCCTAAAGCCAGGCGTTAGCGCCTTGGAAGCGCAAAGGAGGAAATATGAGAACTCAAATAAACCAATTCTTGGTTAGCGCAGGTGTCGTATGTGCCGTCTTTCTCTGGGCATCTGTTCCTGCAAAACATGCTAATATTAAGGTCCAAAGTCAGCCCAGCGCCGTAAAGTCCCAGAAGGTCTATTCTGAAAGCCCTGCAGCGTGGTATGATGCTGCGTATAACGCCGCACAGATTTCGAGTGACGGCAAAAGGGCGCTCTATCATCATTCCTTTGGCCGGGGCATTAAGCTGCTCAACCTTGAGAATGGTCGCGAAGAAGCTAGGCAGCTCACCGCGGGCATGGATCGAGTTTTCAATGCAACTTTCTACATGGGTAACCAGCTCGCTCGCCTTGGCGAGCGAGGCGGCCAGCAGGGATGGTTCCTTCCCGGACCTGATGGCCCTCGGCTTTTCTCCTTGCCTCAGGACGCAAGGCCTCAATGGTCGCCAGATGGCTCTGCGGTGGCCTATTGTTTCCAGTTCGAGCAGGCGGATAAGGGCCTTTTCGTCGGCGATGCACAGCGCCAGAAGCAATACCCCGTCGAAGGAAGCGTCACTGGTTTTGTCTGGTCTCCTGACTGCCGCCTCATCTACA
>CAZLFV010000149.1:0-5277 GCA_964558915.1 uncultured Eubacteriales bacterium
AACTCGATAAAAATCAATGGCTTAGCCTGTTAAATCTTTTATTTTGTGTAATTTGCCTTTTCCCGTTAGTGGTTGTTATTGTCCAGTATTTCTCGAAAAAACTTATTAGTTTGCATCATTTTTGCAAACAAATTGGCACTATTTTGGCACCGACCTGCATTAGTCAATATTCGACGACTTGCTTGATGAACAGGAAGAAGTAGCCCTAATCCTTTTCGAAGCGGCCTTCTTTCATTTATAATAGGACGTAAAAAGGAGGCAAGCATGTCCTCTCAGATCACGCTTCGCCCCATGAGCTTTTTATTCGCGATTAGATACCCCTTGTTGGTCCTCGCTATCATAATGCCGGTTACAACACTGGCCGCTTCATCCGATCAGCCCGCCGAGGCTGTCGAAAAGCTGG
This sequence comes from uncultured Eubacteriales bacterium, assembly GCA_964558915.1. GTDB lineage: Bacteria > Acidobacteriota > Aminicenantia > Aminicenantales > UBA8522 > CAZKEW01. Next base: position 404 of record CAZLFV010000149.1, read on the forward strand.
TCGATGTCGGGGGTTACAAGCTCAACTTCCGAACGATCCCGGGCCAGGGCCCCGCGATCCTCCTTGAGTCCGGTGGCGGCATGGATTCCGCAGAGTGGGCCGCCATAGCCCCACGGCTGGCGCGGGAAACCGGCGCGACGGTCATCGCTTATGACCGCGCCGGGTTTGGAAAGAGCGACCTGCCGGAGACGAAATACGACCTCCGCGAGGATACGGCCGCGCTGTGGCGGGGGCTCCGGACACTCGGCCTCGACCGAAACCTCATCCTTGTTGGGCATTCCTATGGGGGGTTCTTGATCCGCTTCGAGGCCGCCGAGCACCCGGATGCCGTCCGAGGCCTGGTTTTCGTCGATCCGTTCACGGTTGAATTTGTCGACATGCTTGGGATCGAATACTGCAACAACCATCCCATGATGGGAAAGCTGCCGTTCGACATCTCCCGGCCGGAAACACTCAGCAAGGTGCAGCGCGCCATGGTCCGTATGGTCGGCGCACCGGGCAGCAACCTAGCCGAAAAGATCGCCGTCATGCGGCAGGCCGTCGTTCCGGAGGGCATCCCGGCGAGGGTGATCACCTCCGGAATCGCTTTTCTCCCTAAGCCAGAAGAACAAAAGGCTTGGCAGGAGTCGCACGAGCGGTTTATGGCCTCGATAAAAAGCGCCATATTGGTTGTCGCCGAGAAGAGCGGCCATATGATCCCGTTCAGCCAGCCGGACCTAATCGTCTCAGTTGTATCGGAAGTCACCCGTTTGGCGAAGTGATCGAACGGCACCGATTTTTCCTCATCCCATCGTTGGGGATATTAAATTGCGAGGAGATGATATGTCAAATTGAACTCAAGTAGGAAGACCGCTCCCCGACCTACCCGAACTCGAGGATGCCAAGGAGAGGCTGGCGGCGCTGAAGCGGGCGGATGCGCAGTTGAAATGACAACCGATAAGCCGTAAAATAGCAACTCGCCAGATATGCTTGAATCGGCCGGCACTGAGCGGGCATAACTCAGCGGTAGAGTGCCAGCTTCCCAAGCTGGGAGTCGCGGGTTCGAATCCCGTTGCCCGCTCTTTTGTTCCTATTTTCTTGCCATGAAGGAATGGAGCCTTATTGTCGATCATGTGCCTCTGCTGGGCTCCCTGAATATGGCTATTGACGAATACCTTTTTCGTTCCCTGGGCCAGACGCCTCAGACGTGCGTCCGCTTTTATCAATGGGAAAGACCAACGGCGTCACTGGGTTATTCTCAGCCTCTGGTCAAAGTCGTTGACATCGATTTCTGCAGGAAAAATGGGGTTGATATCGTCAGGAGAATCACCGGAGGGAAGCTCGTCCTCCACTGGAGAGAAATCACTTATTCCATTGTCTCCTCCGATAGTCAGGCCTTTTCATCGACTCTGGGCGAGTCATATCGGCTGATCTCAAACGCTCTCATCCTTGGGCTAAAAAAAATGGGCCTGAAAGCGAGACTCTCCGGCCCGCCTCCTTCGTCTTATAGAAAAGGGAATGTGCCGTGTTTTTCTTACCCGGCCCGGGACGAGATCGAGATTGACGGAAAAAAGATCATCGGGAGCGCCCAGAAGAGATTGGGAACCCGTTTCCTCCAGCACGGATCTATTCCTCTTTATTCGGACGATGGTCTGCTGAAACAGGCGGTGCTTATGCAAGGAGAGGACGGCGGGATCCGGATGACCTCTCTTTCTGAGGCCCTGGGGAAGCCCGTGACCTTTGAGTGGGCGGTCGAGCGCCTGGCAGCCGGAATCAGCGAGTCCTTTGGGATTCGTTTCGTACCCAGGGCTATTCGGCCCGATGAACTTGCCGCTATTTCCCGGATTCAAAAAGAGAGATATGAAAATGAGGAATGGAACCGGGGAAGGCAGATTGGCCTGCATATTGATTTTTTTAGTTTCGAGTGATACGATTTTAACGCCATTGAGGCGCCTGAACGATGAATGAAGTCGAAGAACTTTCCAAGCTGGATGTCCAGAGCCTTCCGGTCCTCCGGCCGATGGTCCTGGATGACCTCCATCAAAAAGCTCTCAAGAATCTTCACCTGGAACTGGGGACTGGTCCAGTGCTCTATCTGCTCTCGCCCTCGTATTCCGTCCTGAACCCTACTCCCAATGAAAACATCATGGATTTCATCACCAAAAAAGAGGCGCTGCTGGATTATCTTAAAGAGTCAATTATTTATAACCTGGCGACGTATTCGGTGCTCCTGGACATCAACAGCTATTTTGTCGAGCAGAACAATTTCCTCGTCCTGGCCAGGTTGAGGGAGAAAGATTCCGGCGGCCGCCGGTATGAAATCAAGTTCTATACCAATTCTCCGATGGACCTCACGACCCACTATGAAGACAAGATTTACATCGGGCGGGACTTCATCGACCTGTTCAACCTCAAGAGGAAGTATTTCGGCGTCAAGGAGTTGATTATTTCGCTGAAGGACCAGAACGAGGTGCTGATCGACAAGGCCCAGGAGAAATTGAAGAATCCCCTTGAGTACAAATCGTTCTTCCAGGAAATCAAAGAGTTGGTCAATGAGTCGCGGTCAGAGAGCCTCCTCCTGCTCCAATCGCTGCCTCCTTATCTGGATTTCGCCAAACTCAGCGATAAGGATCTCATCGACATCAACGCCGAATACAGGACTATCAATCATTACATTATCGAGCTTCATGACGAGGTCGAGGAATTCGAGAATCTTCTCCACTTCAAAAAAGAGAACGATTTTGTCCGCTACGTGACGAAGTACAAAAAGGATGTGACGAACCTGATTTCTTATTTCAATATTAAGATTACGGGAGTCCTCACCCAGAAGATCTATAATCTGAAGAATAGAGAAAAATAAAACGGGGCGGTTCCCGAAGAGAACCGTCCCGCGTGCAAAACGTTATTTTTTGTCGAGGGGGGATCCGGCTTCGATAAAAATATCGTTGTAGGTTGTGAAAAGCACAATGCCAGGTTTTTCCTTGAGGTCTTGAAAAGCTTTGGCCACGGTGAAGCTGTTTTTCTCTTCGACGGCAATCTCTTGAGCAAGGCGCCAGTGGATATCACCGTTCCTGGTCTGAGCTTCTAGGGGATATTGCTCGCCTTCGGGCCAATAGAATGTGATCGTCGAATATTCGCCGCGGACCTCGATGTGCCCAGTCAAAGGCAGAGGTTCTAGAATGACGTCGCCATGGGATTGGAGGAGCGTCGTCTTCCCCGAAAAACCCGCAAGCTCGATATTATCATAAGACGTGGAGACGAAGATTTCTTCCCCGACCACATTTTTCCCGGATACAGACAGGTTCCGGCCTGATATTTTGAGGTTTCCCCGAATGTTGCTCAGGTTGGCTGAGGCATAATCATCTCTTATTTCGAGACCACCGCTTACATCATCTGCTTCGATCTCGGAATGATGGCCTTCTATTTTGGTCTGGCCGACTCTCGCCAGGGAGATCTTTTCGTAGGAATTCGTGATGTCCAAAGGCCCGCTGAGCTCCTCGCCGATGATTTCAGTGTGCCGTCCATCAATGACGACCTTCTGGCTGGCTTTTCGAACTTGAACCGTGCTGTATGACGTTTTGATTCTCATCTCTCCCTGGACGCCGTCAGCGTAAACCGACGAATGGCTGCCTTCTACCAGGCAGTTTGAACGCAAATCCGACAATTTAACGTCCTCATAGCTGTTCTCTATCTGGATTTCCCCGCTGACCTCGGAGGCGATGACCTCTCCGTGGGGATTCCGCATCGCCACTTTTCCAGCTCGAGTGACCTGAGCGAGGCCATGCGAATTCACGATATCGACATCCATGTTCAACGGAGCACTCACCCGAATATTAGTCTCGAAGCTTCTGGAGACTCCGATAAATGTGTGCCTCGGCTTGAGTTCCTCCCGGTTGGATTTGAGAACCACAGCCTGCTCGTCCTTATCGACAACAAGGTGGACGCTATCCAGCGCTTCTTTGGCTTTCTCCTCATCCTTGCGCCATACTTTCTTCTCCAAGGTGACAGTGATCTTTTCGCTCTCCGTGCCCTGGACCTCTACATCTCCATGGACGTTGATTATTCTGAGAGATGCCGGGAAAGGTGGCTCGATGACCTGGGATTCGGTGGCGGTGAATTCCACGAGGCCGAGTCCGATGAAGTCCTCCAGGTTCCCGTCAATATCGATTTTTCCGGTCTGGACATGATAGAAAATGACGCCGGCGACGATGATAAATATGAGCAGGACAATTTGTTTGGGTCTCATCGTCATTCCTGTTTTTTGTCGAGGGCTTTAGATTCTTCCTTCTTTTCCTTCAAACCGAAATAGAGTTTCCAGGCCCCCCAGATGATCAAGCCGACCGGCCAGAGACGGGCAACGAAATCCCAGACATCGACGTCGAACCGGTCGAGCAAGAAGATCAACCCGATGACGATAAGGATAATCCCCCAGGCTAACGCGTCTCGATGTTTCTTGGCCATTGTATCCTCCTATTATTTGTTCTTGGAAAAATACTCTGCAACAAGTTTGCCGCCGATGACGATTATGACCAGCGGCCAGAAATCAAAGATCCTTTTATAGCTGATCACGTCGAAGTTCCCCAGGAGCAGAATGGCGCCGAGCACGATGAGCAGGGCTCCCCAGAATATGGACCCGGACTTGAAGGCTTCAACGGTGACTTCCTCTTCTTTTGCTTCCTCGATCTGGAGGGCTCTCCGGTTTAACCTTTTGGCCACAGTGACCGCGTCGATAATCTGATAGAAATAGAATCCCGCCAGGAGCAGGCCGGCGAAAGGCTGGGCTGAGCCGTGATCCTGCATCGTGACCAATCCGGCAAAGATGATCAGGAAAACAAAGCCCTTGACGATTTCCCCGTTGTAAAAGGCGCCGACTCCAAACGGGAAAAAGCCAGATA
>CAZLFV010000150.1:0-5268 GCA_964558915.1 uncultured Eubacteriales bacterium
AGCATGCGGCTCATATCCGCAGAGTCGGGGGTTCAAATCCCTCCACCGCCACTTCTTACCCCCGGAGGAATGGTTAGTAATTTTATCGAAGTGATCGAATGACTAGGGATAAGATCACCCCACCACTTTTGGCCCGCCTCCAGAAAACCATCCAGAAACATGGCCTCCTCGCGGCGGGCGACAAGGTCCTGGTGGCTTATTCCGGAGGGCCGGATTCGACCGCGCTTCTGGCGCTTCTTCTTGAGTATCGCCGCCGCTACCCGGTCCAGCTGGCGCTGGCCCATTTCAATCACTTGCTCCGGCGGGACGCACAGAAGGACGAGATGTTCGCTTTCACCATGGCCCAAAAATACAGCCTCCCCCTCTACCTTAAAAAAGAGAATATCCGAGACTACGCCCAGAAACATGGCTTGAATATCGAGGAGGCGGGAAGGAAACGCCGGTATGAATTCCTCAAGAAAACGGCTGTCAAGATCGGGGCCACAAAAATCGCCACTGGCCACACCATGACCGACCAGGCCGAGACCGTGCTCATGCGGCTGCTGCGTGGAAGCGGCCGGCGCGGCCTGGCCGGAATTTCGCCCGTCGTCGATGGCTGGATCATTCGTCCTCTCATCGAGATAGAGCGTCATGAGGTCGAGGCCTATCTCAGGGCCAGAGGTCTTCCTTTCCGCAAAGATGAGACCAATCTAGACCGCCGCTATTTCAGGAACAGGGTTCGCCTGGAGCTCATCCCGTATTTGAAGAAAAATTTCGGGCGCAGGATTGTCGAGCAGCTCAGCCGTCTGGCTGATATCATCCGCCTGGAAGACGAGTTCCTGGAGAAGGCCGGCGGGCCGGAGATTCAGAAGCCTTTGTTAAAAAAAAACGGGAAGCTTTGTCTCGAAACCAGGGCTCTTTCCAGACTGCCTCGCGGCCTGGCCCGGCGGGCGGTGCGAAACTATCTCGCCAGCGTCAAGGGTGACCTGAGGAGGATTTCTTTTGCGGATGTCGAATCCATCCTCTGTCTGAAGGACGGGAAAGAGCTCCATCTTCCTGGCCGGCTGGTTCTGCGGCGGCAGAACGGGTTGATTTCCTCCCAAGAAAAGCGCCGGGCCGAAGCCCGGTACAAGTATTCTTGGGACGGACGAAAAACACTGGGCATCAAAGAGATCGGAGTCCGGTTCTCCGGACGAAAGATGGCCAACTCGGGAATGTCCTCCCTGGCCTTCGACAACACCGCGAGGGCTTATTTTGACTGCGACAAACTGCGATTTCCGCTGGTCGTCCGCAGCCGGCAGCCGGGCGACTACTACCGGCCCTTGGGCGCGCCGGGACGGAGCAAGCTTAAGGAAATCATGCGCTCTAGGAGGATTCCGGCCGGCGAGAGGTCGGGATATCCCGTTTTTCTTTCCGGAAGAACGATCGTCTGGGTTTTGGGGCTGCCGGTGGCGGAAGACTTCAAGGTGACTTCGAAAACAAAAGATATTTTCGCTGTTGAAAGACTATGAAGGCGCTATCTTCATAGGTAATTTACTTTCCAAATCCCAAAGACCAGAAGTGCCCAGAGCTCGTGACTGAAGTTTTTCCGACCGTCAAGGTGGGCCCCGATCATCTTTTTGACGGGGTCAAACTGAAAATATCTGTCTTCCTTGATCCGCTTTTCACTCAAATAGTCGAGCATCATTTCCTTCAGCTCATGGCGGAGCCAGTGCTTGATCGGGATGCTAAAACCTTCTTTGGGCCGGTAGATGTTTTCACGCGGCAGAAGCCTTTCCATCGTCTTCTTGAAAATCCATTTGGTTATGAGTCCGCGCAGCTTCAGCTCTCCGGGAAGGCCGAACGCGAATTCGACCAGCTGGTGGTCAAGCAAAGGCTCTCTGGCCTCGAGCGAAGCGGCCATGCTCATCCGGTCCACCTTGACCATGATGTCGTCGGCGAGGTAAGTCTTCAGGTCCAGATAAAGCTCTCCATTTGTGGGGTCGAAAGAAGAAAGCTTTTCAAAAATCGGCCGGAAGGGATCACGCTTGAAGATCTCCTTGACCTGGCCCAATTGATCCTTGAAGTCCTGAGAGTAAAGCCGGCTTTTGTATCCGGGCGAAGAGAACATCATCCAGCGAAAATGCCTGTTCTCAGGGTTGTACTCAAGTCCCTGAAGGAAGCGCTGCAGTTTGTTCCAGAAGCCTTTTTTCTTGCCCGAAGGCGGGAACAGGCTGATGATTTTTGAAGCGGGCCGGCTGGCAGCCCGGACAACCCATCGGCCGGCGATTTTTTGGGCCTGGTAATGCTCGTAGCCGCCAAAGACCTCGTCTCCGCCGTCTCCGGAAAGGATCGTCTTGACGCGGGTGCGAGCCGTCTGGGAGACGAGATAAGTGGGGAAAATGGAAAAATCGCCGAAGGGCTCGTCAAGATGACGGATCAGCTTTTCTGCGAGCTCCAGAGCTTTGGGTTCGAGGATGAATTCCTCGTGATCGGTTTGGAATATGTGGGCGATCCGGCGGGCATGCGGGAGTTCGTTATAGGAAATTTCATCAAACCCGACTGAAAATGTCTTGAGCGGGGAGACTCCGAGTTCCCTCATCAGTCCGACGATCGTCGACGAATCAATCCCGCCGCTGAGGAACGCTCCGAGCGGCACATCACTGATTAACCTCAGCTTGACCGACTCTTTGAGCAGGGCATAGAGTTTTTCCATGACCTCCGGAAGGTCTTTTTCCCGGACTTCGGTTGACAGCGGAGAGGGCGGCGGTATATCCCAGTATTTTTTGACTTTGGCACGTCCTTTTTTGTAGACCAGAAGGTGGCCTGCCGGGAGCTTAAAAATATCCTGGAAGATGCTGAGCGGGGCGGGGATGTACTCCAGGGTCAGGAAAAAATCCAGAGCTCTCGGCTCCAGAGCCCGGACGACAGATGGATGGGCAATGACCGCCTTGAGCTCTGACCCGAAAACAAGAGTTTGGTCCTTGAGGAGCGTGTAATACAACGGCTTGATCCCCAACCTGTCCCGGGCCAGGATGAGCTTCTGTTGTTTTTCGTCCCAGACCGCGAAGGCAAACATCCCCCTGAGTTTGTGAACAAGTTCTTCGCCCCATTCCTCGTAGGCATGGACGATGGTCTCAGTGTCTGTCCTAGTCGAGAAAACATGGCCACGGCCCTGGAGCTCTTCCCGAAGGGTGGGGAAGTTGTATATTTCGCCGTTATGAGCCGCCCAGACAGAACGGTCCTCGTTAAACAAGGGCTGGTGACCGCCCTCGAGGTCGATAATGCTGAGGCGGCGAGCGGCCAGGGCGGCTCCTGCAGTCATAAAGACCCCCTCATCGTCGGGGCCGCGGTGGATGAGGGTCTGGCACATGGAAGAAAGAAGAGCAGGAGAGATTGGCTCACCGGCTGAGGGTTTGGCCAGGCCGCAGATACCGCACATTATTTTTTGGGGATGAGCTCCAGCTCGAAGAAGACGCCCAAATAGCGCCTTTCCTCGCTTGTTTTGCCTTCGAAGTAAGGAATCGAGCCCTTTTGAGCCTTAATCTTGATATGGTAGAGGTGCACGCCCTTCATCTTGAACCCGCCGCTGGCGGGAAATCTTAGGGTTCCCCACTGCATAGACATCAGCTCGGTTGTCTGGGTCTTCCCGCCCATGCGCACGCGGATCCGGTTTCTATTGCGGGGGTTATTGAGCAGATGGACGACGATTTCTTGGAGAGGATAGTACGTCTTAAGGACCATCTCGCAAGTGCCGGTGCCCCTGGTCCAGATTCCATTGGGCTCCAGCCTGGGATTAAAATTATCGTCCAGGAAATGGAGAAACTCTTTCTGGGGCGGGGGATTTTGCGGCCAGATGTTGACACGATAAGCTAGCGGGTTGGTATTCGTGGGGAAGTTGTTCACTTGAGTGAGTTCCAGCGGAAGAGCCTTGATCGGGAATCTTTTGGCATGGGTAGCTGGACGCGCTGATGAACGGAAGGGGCTCACCAGGATTTGCGAGATGAAAATGGCCGCCACGATCCAGATGAGGACGACCTGCCTCCGGCTCTTTTCTTCCCGCGGCAAAAAAAGAAAGAGGGGATAGATGTTCAAAAAATAGCGGTTGGCAAGAGTTCCGCCGCCCCCTCCATAGTTGTCGGGCATCAGGATAATGTAGATCAGAATTCCGGCGCAGATCGTGAGAAAGGTCAGCCAATCGTAGACGCGGCGCCGGGAAAAGAAAAAGAGGATCAAGGCAAGAAAGGCCGGGAAGAAATACCAGACTATGCCGGTGAATCTTCCGAAGAAGTAATAGAAAATGTTCAAGAAGATAAACTTGAAAGGAAGGAGAAACCGCTCGAAGTAGCTCTCCGTGGTCATGGTGGACCCGGTCGAGTCAAAGGTGACGCCTTCTTTTTCTAGAGGAAAGGTCCCGATGAACGATTTGCGCTCGCCGCCCTGGTAATTCCAATCCGAGGTCAGGAAATAATTCGCTCCGAAAAAGAGACTCAGGCTGACCGTGAGAATCAGCCCGATCAGCAAGGCTTTCAAGAATTTTTTCTGGAACAGGGCCGACAACACCAGGGGACCCAAGAGGACGATATTGGGGGGCTTGGAGAATGCCGCGACGCCCACCAGGAATGCAGCCAAATAATCCGAGCCGGCAGAGTCAAGGAAAGAGTGGGTCTTCTTCTGGGTCCAGCCCGCCTCCGCCCGACTCCGGCGCTTGAGTTTGTAAATCCAGAGAAAGGCAATCGTGAAGACGAGGCAAAAATTAAAGAAATCGGGGGAAATCCAGAGAAAATAGACTCCTGTCACAGAAGCAAATAGAAAAGAAAGAAAATAAGCCAGGGAGCCGGGCGGCGGATTGGCGAGAGTAAGGTAGGCGAAGCCCATGAGCAGGATAAGCAACAGGAGCAGGGAGTGAAAAAAAAAGAAGCCGTTATACCCGAAAACTCTCACAAACGGAGCGGCGAACAGCGAGTAGGCCCAGGACTTGGCGTAAAAGATCTTGTTGTTTCTTGCTTTCTTCAAGAAGATTCCCTGGGGACCGGCCATGAAGTCGTGATAGTAGCGGGTCAGGTCTTTTCTGGTGTATTCAAGGTCGCCGTCGTAGGCGATGCTCTGAGTCAGCGCGAAATAAACAGCCTGGTCGGCGAAGAGAAAGTTCTCGTTGATCGCCGGGATGTTGATGAAAAGAGAAAAACCCAGAAAAAAGAGGAAGATCAAAAGGATGATACTGACCGCGGGCTTTTTCTCCGGGAGCATCGGCCGACCGTCCCTAGTCAAATACCATAGTCAGGGGCAAAATTCAATGCTTCGCAGATA
>CAZLFV010000151.1:0-463 GCA_964558915.1 uncultured Eubacteriales bacterium
TTGCTCTCCGTGCCGCTCAGCTCTTCCTGAAGCAAAAGGAAATTCTGATTGGCCTTCAGGTCGGGGTAGTTCTCAGCGACGGCAAAGAGGGTCTTCAGGGCGCCGGTCAGCATGTTCTCCGCCTGGGCCTGGTCTTTGACCGAGTTGGCATTAATGGCCTGAGCGCGCGCCTGCGTCACTTTTTCAAAAACTTCGCGCTCGTGCTTGGCATAGCCCTTGACCGTTTCCACCAGGTTTGGGATGAGGTCATAGCGGCGCCTTAGCTGCACGTCCACCTGCGACCAGGCATTCTGGCAGCGGTTCCTCAGAACGATGAGGCCGTTATAAATCCCGATGGCCGCGACGATAACGATGCCGATGATGATAAAAAGAACAAACAAACCTCCCATTGTTATCTCCTTCCAAGAAAATTCAAGGGACACGATACCGAATTCGGAAATTCGGCTCATGTCCCCCGAATTTT
>CAZLFV010000151.1:473-3384 GCA_964558915.1 uncultured Eubacteriales bacterium
GGTCATTTTATGCCTTCATTAAAAGAAAAACTTGCTGCCCAAATCGGCCCCATGCGCGATAGAGTGCAGGGGATTCTCAAGCAGTACGGCGAAATGAAGGTTGGCGATGTTTCCGTCGCCCAGGCCTACGGCGGGATGCGCAGTGTCAAGTGCATGGTCTGGGAAACTTCGGCGCTCGACCCGATGGAAGGCATTCGCTTCCGCGGTTTCACCATCCCCGAGCTCCGGGAGAAGCTGCCCAAGGCTCCGGCCGGAGAAGAGCCGCTGCCCGAAGGCATCTTCTATCTTCTCCTGACTGGCGAGCTGCCCACCGAGGCCGATGTCCGGGAAATCACCAAGGAATGGCAGAAACGAAGCGCGCTCCCCAAGTACCTTATCGATATCCTCAACACCCTCCCCGTTGACATGCACCCGATGACCCAATTCTCCCACGGCATCCTGGCCCTCCAGAGAGATTCAATCTTCGCCCAAAGGTACACGGCCGGGATGCACAAACTGGACTACTGGGACCCGATGTACGAAGACGCCATGAACTTGCTGGCCAAGCTCCCCCTCATCGCAGCCTACATTTACCGCCGGAGCTACAAGGAAAACAAGCATATTCCCGCCGACCCGAATCTCGACTGGGGAGGCAACCTCGCCCACATGATCGGCGTCGAACATCCAGCCTTTAAGGAACTGATGCGGCTGTATCTCGTCATCCACAGCGACCACGAAGGCGGCAATGTCTCGGCCCACACCTGCCACCTTGTCGGGTCTGCTCTTTCCGACGCTTTCTATTCCCTGTCGGCGGCCATGAACGGGCTGGCCGGCCCGCTGCACGGACTGGCCAATCAGGAAGTCCTCCGCTGGATCATGGACCTGATGAAAGACCTGGGCGGCGTTCCGACCAAAGAACAGTTAGAGAAGTACATCTGGGACACGCTCAACGCCGGCAAGGTTGTGCCCGGCTATGGCCATGCCGTGCTCCGCAAGACAGACCCCCGCTACATGGCTCAGCGGGAGTTCGCCCTCAAGCACCTTCCCGAAGACCCCATCTTCAAGGTGGTGAGCATGGTCTATGAAGTCACTCCGGATATCCTGACGAAGCACGGCAAAGCCAAGAATCCGTGGCCCAATGTCGATGCTCACTCCGGCTGCCTCCTCTGGCACTACGGAGTCACCGAGTACGATTTCTACACCGTCTTCTTCGGCGTCTCGCGAGCCATGGGCGTCCTGCCCCAGCTTATTTGGAGCCGCGCTCTCGGGCTGCCGATCGAAAGACCCAAGAGCATCACAACCGAGTGGATCGAGGAACAGATCAAAGCAGCTGCCGCGCCCAAACAGTAGTCAACAGACCGGAAGACTGATTATCAGGGACGGCCCTCCCCGAGGGTCTTCCCTTTTCCCAGTGGCAAAATTCGAAGTCTGGACGATTCTATGGTATAGTTGTCACCTATCAGGTGGAGGTCAGGGCAATGGAATTCAAAATCGGTCTTATCGGCTGCGGCACGGTCGGCACCGGGCTGTTAGAAATTCTGGATAAAAAGAGAGAATACCTCAGGGACACACTTGATTTTGAAGCCAAGCTCGTCGCCGTGACCGACAAGCTCAAAGGGTCGCTCTGTCTCCCCGAAGGCATCAATATCAAAAAGCTCCTGGGCCTCCTCCATCAAGGAAAGAGGATCAATCAGTATCTTGGAGAAGGCGGACCAGTCGAGACCCTCGATCCCTTAGACCTGATTGAAAAATGCGAGGCCGATGTCATCGCCGAGCTGACCTATACGGACATCAAGACCGGCGAGCCGGCCACAAGTTACATCAAAAAAGCGCTCCGTTCAGGGAAGCATGTTGTCACTTCCAACAAAGGGCCAGCCGCCCTTCATTATCACGAGCTCAAGAAAATGGCGGATAATAACAACCTCTTTTTCCGGATCGAGGGAACGGTGATGAGCGGAACGCCCGTGTTCAGCTTATTCGAGACCGGACTGGCTGGAAACGACCTTCGGGAGATCAAAGGCATCCTTAACGGCACCACCAATTTTATCCTGACCAAGATGGAGCAGGAGAACATGGATTATGCCGATGCCCTTAGGCTGGCGCAGGAACTGGGCTACGCCGAAGCCGACCCTGCAGCCGACGTAGAGGGGTATGACGCCGTGGCCAAGATCGTCATCCTCTCCAATGTCCTTCTTGACGGAAACATCTCCCCCGCCGACGTCCGGAGAGAAGGGATCGCGGCTCTGAGCAAAGACCAGGTGCTGGCGGCAAGATCTGAGGGGTTCCGGTATAAACTTATTGCCCAGGCCAGGAGGGCCGGGGACCGAATCGAAGCCGGCGTATCGCCGCAAAAACTTCCCATATCTGACCCACTGGCGGGCGTAATGGGCGCCCAAAACGCCCTCTCCTTCGACCTCGATTTGATGGGCAAGATCACGATCCAGGGAGCCGGCGCCGGAAAAATCGAAACCGGCTATTCCATCCTCTCCGACATCCTGGCCATCCACAGTCACCTGAGCCGATGAGCAAGGGAATGGCACACTGCTTTCCTCTCTTTGTCCAGATGCACGGCCCTTTTCTATTCGCTGTGTTTTCGCTATAATTTAAAAAAATTGCCGAGAGCAAGGCCTTTTCTGCGGAAAAAAATCTGGTTTCACAAGTGCGGCTCGTTTGCTGAGGCCAGGAGCTTCGACGATAATTATTATCTCAGTATGGACCAGCAGGAAAGGCTCGAAACCGTCCAGCCCCTGCGACAAATGGCTTTCAAGGTGAAGAAGAAGAACGCTCATGCGCGTAGAAAAGGACTACGAAGAGTTTTTAAGATTACTCAACAAGCATAAGGCGAAATATTGCATCATCGGCTCCTATGCTGTCGCAGCGGGCCGAGGATAAAATCGACCTGGAAATCCTGACCAAGGCAAAACAGAAGCGG
>CAZLFV010000151.1:3394-5239 GCA_964558915.1 uncultured Eubacteriales bacterium
TTTCCTCGAAGACAAGCCGCCTCATCGGAAATTTCCAGTTTAATAATTTCACAGGATTGACGAAAGCCCCCAAAAAAGATAATAAAGAGGTGGATTTATATTATATTTATTTTGGGAGGAATCATGAGTGATGCTCCAGTGTATAGCCCGGGAGTCATGCGGTATATCGAGGAATCCAAGAAGCTCCTCGCCCGGCGGCAGGCTCTCATCGAGCGCGCAAAAAAATACAAATTCGACACAATCGCGGTGCACGGGCTCTATTCGCCCGAAGTGGCCCTCGACCAGAATCAAGGCGCGATCATCGAGCCCGTCTATTTTGCCGCATCCCAGGCCTACCGGGATGCGGATGAGCTCGAGGCGGCCCTGGCCTATCTGATCCCGACATGGTGTTACACACGGATCGCCAACCCGACAACATACTATCTTCAGGATGTCCTTGCCTTGCTCGAAGGCTACAGGACCGGCGCTGATACGTCCTGTATCGTGACAGCTTCGGGCATGTCCGCTATTGCCCTGGCCACGGACGCTTTCCTGGTCAAGCAGAAAAGCGGCCCGGAAAAAATTAACTTTGTCTCCTCAGTCCAGCTCTACGGCGGCACCTTCCAGAATTTTAACGTGAGGAAGAGGCTGGAGCGGGGGATTGAGGTCCGCTGGGTCCTCAACCCCGACGACCCGGAGGAGTGGAAATCCCGGATCGACGAGGACACCCGCTTTCTCTACATGGAAGCTCCCAGTAACCCGCAGCAGTCGTTTGCCGACATCAAGGCACTGGCGGATCTTGCCCGTTCGTGGGAAATTCCTTTTATCATCGACGCCACCTGCGCCACGCCGGCCCTGATGCGGCCGATCGCCTACGGCGCGGACATCGTCATCCATTCGCTCACAAAATCGATCACAGCCAGCGGTCTAGCCATCGGCGGCGCCTTGATCAGCCGCAAGCCCATCGTCACCAAAGTTAAGAACGATAATCCCCTCTTTAAGGAGAGCTTTGCTGAGTACATCCAGTTCCTGCCCTACCGGGATCAGGGGCCCTCGCCCTCGCCGATGAACGCGCTTTTTGCCCTCAGCGATGTCCGCACCCTGCGCTCGCGAATGGACCTTGTCAGCCAGAACTGCCAGGAAGTGGCGGAATTTTTAAGCGGCCATCCGCGCGTCTACCAGGTTGATTACTTGGGCCTCCCCAGCTTCCGCTATCACAAGCTGGCGAAACAGTACATGAAGCTTGTGGATTCAGACGATGGCCAGGGCAATGAGGTTAACCGATATGGCCATCTGATGAGCTTCCGGGTGGACGGACCGCCCGAGAACGCGCGCCGGGTTTTCGATAAATTTCAGATTATTTACCGCGCCACTGACCTCGGACGGGTCAAAAGCGTGGCCACCATCCCAGCCATCTCCACGCATCAGCAGCATGGCGAAGAGGCCCGCCGCAGGGCCGATATCCCGCCTCAGCTCATCCGGCTGTGCGTGGGCGCCGAAGACCCGGATGACATCATCGCCGACCTCGACCAGGCTCTTAAAGAGTAGAAGATGATTTCATATCGATAAGGAGACGATTCAGTCCAATGAAGAAAGACTGCCTAAGTATTTTAGTTCTGATCCTGGCCGTGGCCTTGGTCTCAGGCACGGCTTGTAAACCGCACGCAGAAGAGATTGTCATTCTTTTCTCCAACGACACTCACGGGAACTTTGAGCTATACAAACTAAATCAGGAAAACGGCGAGCGATTAGTTGGCGGCATGGAGGCAACGAGTCATTACCTAAACGATATCAGAGCTAAGGAAAAAAATGTCTTCGTAATTGAAGCAGGAGACATTATGACAGGCACCCTGGCTGCAGAAATAG
>CAZLFV010000152.1:0-5210 GCA_964558915.1 uncultured Eubacteriales bacterium
GTACAATTCAACCAAATTTATTACTCAGCTCATAGTCTAACCGTTGGATAGAGCGTTGGACTTCGAATCCAAAGGTCAGGGGTTCGAGTCCCTCCGGGCGCGCTCTTTTATTCCCTGAGTGCGGTCCTCGATATTTCAAGGCTGCCTTGGTGCGGCCCGAGCGAGGCCACGACCCTCATCCGGAAGTTGTGCCCGGTAAAATATAGTTATGGGGTTTGGGCCGTCAGTTTTTTTGGACGATGCAGGAAGTAACTGATAATGAAGAGGACGCCCGGGATGATGAGAGGCAGGCAAATTATGACGAAGAAGTTGAGGGCCACACTGGGACGGCCGGGGGACCCGACCCGAAAGCCTTGCGAGGCCATGTGGAGACGACGGTGGTAAGTGAGAATGTAAGTTAACGCAGCAGTCGCCAGCCCGCCGAGCGCTATCAGGATGCCGCCGATAAGCTCACGCTTCCAGGCAATGATCAGGATGATGATCAGCACGACGGACATCAAAAAGGGCGGCGCCATCAGAAAGCCGAGGATCTGCCGCCCGAGGCCGACTTTCCCCTCAGTGGCCTCGACAGACCACATGGCGATCCAGCCAATGGCCAGAATGCAAAGGATCCTCGCCACCCACCGGATCGTGGACGCCAGTTGGGATGATTTGTTTTTCGTGGCTTCCATGCCAACCTCCCTTATTGAGAGATAATTAGATTCGGATTGCCTCGCCTACCTGGTAAACGCTTGGCCCTTTTTCTTTGCCCTCAACAGGGCGGACATCTTGAGTTCCCTCCCAAGTTGGCGCAAGTGCCTGTATCTTCTGCGATAAAAAATGATAAAAAAAAAGATAAGGTCATCAATTATAAGGAGAATCAAGAATATCTCCAGGAATATGGGATTAGCAGTCAGGACGCTCACGACGCTCAAGATGAGCAATATTCCAGCCCCAATATAAAAGACAATTCTCAGTTCACGGTTCTTCTTGATTTTGAGCGCCTTCCATTCGTTGAACTTGGCCTCATCAATGCCGGGGAAATCGGACGCAGTAAGCTCCCCGATTTTAACATTCATATTTGGCCTCCCTCATTAAAATCAACCTATCACGGGTTTCATAGCAGAGTCAACCCAATCCGAAGGCCAGGGGCAGACTTTGTGGATTGAAGGAAGGGGTTTGAACATCATCGACGCCATGCATAGCCGGGAAGTCTTCGCCCCTCTCTTCCGTGACCTGGCGACTTGGCGTTCTTGGGAGGCCTGTCTACGGGGACTCTTCGGCCTAGGGCTAGAGATGGCGGCGGATAGGCGTTTCTCAGCCATCGGACCGGGGTTCGAATCCCCGTAGCGCTGCTTGCCTCGTTTCGCTGCTTTCAATAGGGAGGCCCGGTCAATAAGGTTTCCCCCCTGTATAATGGCATATATCTTCTGCGTGTTCCGGATGTCCTCAAGCGGATCGGCATCGAGTACGACGAGGTCGGCAGCGGCCCCGGGAGAAATGCATCCGAGCCGGCCCTCAAGGCCCAGCGCGGCGGCGGCGTTGCTCGTCGCCGTGCGCAATGCTTCCAAGGGAGACAGTCCGGCCCTTACGAGTAACTCTAGGTCCCAGTGTAAACCCGGGGGAAGGAAAAAGATGTCGGTTCCAGCGACGATCCTTATTCCTGCCTTATGAGCGGCCGTTATATTGGCCAGGTATACCCTAATAAATTTGTCCATTAATGCCAAACGGTCTGGGTTTGGCGGACTTTCCGTACTTTTGTGCAGGTGCTCGGCGTGATTCGGAAGGAGAAAGTTCACGATATCCTCCTGGGCAAACACGGCTTTGAAGCGCATGCGCCCTTCCGACGACCCGATGAAGAATGTAACAATCGTCGAGCACATGCTGATGTCGGCTCTCAACATTATCTCGATAGTGTC
This sequence comes from uncultured Eubacteriales bacterium, assembly GCA_964558915.1. Classification (GTDB taxonomy): domain Bacteria; phylum Acidobacteriota; class Aminicenantia; order Aminicenantales; family UBA8522; genus CAZKEW01. The sequence goes on from CAZLFV010000152.1 coordinate 1,899, forward strand.
CTGAGCAAAGGGCGAGAATACAGGTGCGGATACACCCGAGTAAAATTCCTCATTCAGGCCGAAATAGAAAGCATGCTCTTTGCGGTCCAAGCCTGCGGCAACCGACGCTGGCCGCAAAAAATGGGAGAGAACCGGCAGCCCGCGCTGGTGCGCGGCCTCGATGCATTCCGTTTCCACCCGGGGATCGCGATGGTCAAAGGGCGAGGCCTTGATCTGCGTAGCCCCGCTCCCGCTCAGGTGATCCATGTACCGTCGTAGTTGTTCCGAGGTTCTCACCCGCAGGCGTTCGGGAAATGCTTTTACATGGTTCGGTACCACAAACCCGCCGGAGGGAAAAAGACGTGGGCCCTGCCGCCGTCCGCTGTAAATCGCTTCCTCCTGGGCGACAGACCAGTGACCTTCATCACCGGCGCTGGCGACCGATGTGTTGCCCCAATAGAGAAAGCCCTCCAGGGGATGGCCACGGCCCAGGTGCTCGTGAAGGTTGATCAATCCGGGAATGACAGTCCTTCCTTCAAGATCCATGATTCGGTCGGCGGCCTCAGGTTGCATTCCGGCCGGGCGAAGAGATCGGATCCGTCCATCCCGTAATAACACGTCCCAGAGGCCTTCGCGCGGCTCAGGTTTAAGCAGCCGAGCATTATGGAGTAGCAAAGATTCACTGATACGGGGAATTTCAAAAGAAATCTGGACAGGAAGAGTTCTTTGTTCTCCGGTGCGGGAGTCGACCCGCCAGAGTTTTCCCGAGCTGACAAAGAGCAAGGTACGATCTGGCGACCAAGCAGGGAAAAAAGCCGGCCCCTGGATGAGACGTTTTCCCGATCCATTCTCCAACGCCAGATCATGGATCCAGAGCTCCCCATGTGAAACATAAGCGAGCGTATCGCCCTGGGCTGAAAGGGCGGCGAACTCAACCTGATCCGGCAGGTCCATCGTCCACGAAACGGCACTGCCGTCAAGACGGATGCGCTTGATCGTGCTCCTCCATGTCTTTGAGTCTTTGACCAAATGCTCGATAACCAAGCTTTGATCTTCGGGGAACCAGCCCAACGGCGTTAGCCGCTCCGTTCCCGCCGGAACGATTGTCCGGTGATCGCCGCCGGACGCCGGGACGCTGCAGAGCGTTTGTTGATCCCATGAACTTTGAACAAAGACGATGTTTTCTCCAGACGGCTGCCAAATTGGCGTCATGGCATTGCCCGCCGCGGTCGTAACCTGCCTTATAGCGCGAGCGGCGATATCCAGTGTCCACACCTGATAGTCCCCGTTTCGATTTGAGACATACGCCAGCTGGGAGCCGTCCGGAGACCAGGCCGGGTCAGCATCATCCTCAGGTCCTGATGTAAGCTGTTCCGTCTTGCCGTCAGCATTTCTAAGCCAGAGATCTCCTAGAGCCGAAAAAGCGATCAGCCGGCCGTCAGGTGATGGCACTGGACTGCAAATGCCCCGGACGGGAAGCCGCTCCCCGGGGACAGGGAGCTTCGGAGGTATCCGCCTGTAGTTTTTTCGCGCTAATATAATTTTGGCGGAAAAGGGGATCGTGCCGAGGGTTCCGCTTTTTATATCCAAGGTGCGGATCTTCCCCCCTGCGACAAATAACAGGAGGTCTCGGCGCGGTATCCATTGAGGTGCATAGCCCGATAGATGCCGTTCGTCGGTCAATAGGATAGGGCTGCCACCCTCCACGGGTACGGACCAGACCTGCAGCTCGCCAGCCTTTACCGAGAGAAAAAAGAGCTGCCGGCCGTCGGGCGACCACGAAGGAGCTAGGTCGGCGGGTCCCTTTGTAATTTGCCGAACAGAGCCTCCGTCAGAAGCCATGACTGTTACGCAACCCCGCCAGGTGCAAGCGATCCATTTCCCATCGGGTGACCACGCAGGAGACTGGGTCTCTTCTGCTTCAGACTGGATCTTCCGCGGGCTTCCACCTTCGGCAGGGACCGTCCACAGGCCTCCGCGGCCCGCTCCCCAAAAAACGATGGTGCGACCGTCTGGAGACCAATTTGGCTGGGAGTCCAATTCGTGGAATGTGAGCTGCCGCGGCTTGCCTCCAGACACGGGTACGACAAAGAGGCCCCCATCTGATCGAAGAGAAGAAAAGACTATGGATGCGCCGTCGGGCGACCAGCGTGGGGACATATGTTCATCGGGACGAGTGATGGCATCTGTGAGCAGGCGCGCGTTTCCGTTGCTCATATCAAGGATCCAAATTTGGGACCAGAGTTGAAGCGCCAGATAGCGGCCGTCGGGCGAGGGCGATGCTTCCATATCCGTGCCTTCATGAAACTCAAGTTCCAGGGACGTGCCGGGTCTGCTGCAGTTTTGGCCAACAAGAAGCGGCAGTAATGACAAGGCAAGAATCCCAAAAGCAACCTGATCATGTTTCCTTAGGATTCGCATGTGTCCTCCCGCCAAAGACATCCGACCTTTTTTGGGCTAAGGTAGGCCGACGGATACGACATTCTTTTTTGGCGCGGCGTTCCTCCGCTTACCTTGGAAAGTATAAATCGCAGGTCATGAGATTTCAAAGAAAATGTCAGAAAATGTCAGGTGATAAATCGTCCGATTTTTCAAGCCTTTTTATGTGCACTTGGATTCCATTGACTCCGCCTCCCTTCTTTGATAATCTCTAACCAACCTTGATAAAAGGGGTTAATAAGTGGCCATCAAATGTCCGAAATGTCATTCCGAGAATCCTGAGACCAAGCAGTTCTGCGGCGATTGCGGGACTCCGCTGCCTTCCTCCAGAGACGTCCGCCCGGATGTCACCGAAACCCTTCAAACTCCTGTTCGCGAGCTGACAACCGGCTCAACTTTCGCCGGACGTTATCAAATCATCGAGGAGCTGGGGAAAGGCGGGATGGGTCGGGTTTACAAAGCCCTTGACACAGAAATCAAGGAAAAAATCGCCCTCAAGCTTCTCAAGCCCGAGGTCGGCGTCGATGAGGAGATGATCGAGCGTTTCCGCAACGAGCTCAAGCTGGCCCGGAAAATCAGTCAGAGAAATGTCTGCCGCATGCATGACCTCAACAAAGAGGAGGGCTCTTATTATCTCACCATGGAGTATGTCGTCGGAGAGGACTTAAAGAGGCTAATTAGGAAGGTCGGCCAGATGTCGTCGGGGAAGACAATTTCCATTGCCAGGCAGGTCTGCGAAGGTTTGGCCGAAGCCCACGGCCTGGGAATCGTGCACCGGGACCTAAAGCCGCAGAATATTATGGTGGATGAGGCCGGGAACGCCAAGATCATGGATTTCGGGATAGCGCGGTCGCTCAAGGTGAAGGGGATAACGGGCGCCGGCGTGATGATCGG
>CAZLFV010000153.1:0-5049 GCA_964558915.1 uncultured Eubacteriales bacterium
TCCAAATCGCAGTCAGGACTAGCGTTTTTTTTATAATATAGTATACTTATAAACACTATAGGAATAGTAGGAGCCGAGACCTTGCGAGCTACAAACGGTGGCCTGACATGAAATCCTCCTGGGCAAAACGTTCGTCCCAAATCCTGGCCGGCCTTGTGTTTGTGACCGGAGTCCTTTTTGTCCTGGCCTTTGTTTCTTTTTCCGCCGGGAGCCAGCAGACTCAGACCACACCGCCCGGTCCGCTCTCTAAGGCGCATAGCTCTCTTGAGGGCGCGGCCAACTGCCAGAAGTGTCATGCCCAGGGCAAGGCCGTAAGCTCGGCCAAATGCCTGGCCTGCCATCAGGTCATCAGCGAAAAGATCGCGGCCAAAAAAGGTGTTCACCGTGAGGTCAGCGGAGATTGCGAAGCCTGCCACCAGGAGCACGGCGGTGTCGATGCCGATATCCGGCCGTTGGACATCCAATATTTTGACCACGGCGTGGAAACCGGTTTTGCCCTGCAAGGAAAACATGCCGCTCTGGCCAAAGATTGCGCCAAATGCCATAAGACGCGCTCTTACATGGCCAACAAAAAGGATTGCCAGTTCTGCCATGCCGACCCGCACCAGGGAGCTATGCTGCAGAATTGCGAGGCCTGCCACACACCTTTGGGATGGAGCAACGTTGCCAGGGGGTTCCACAAAGGCGGTGTTTTCCCGCTGGAAGGCCGCCATCTCACCGTTCCCTGCGCGTCCTGTCACCTGAACGGGGAGGTCAAGGGCACGCCCAACCGGTGCTATGACTGTCACTGGATCCGCCGGCAGGACGACCTTTACAGGACAAGGCTGGGGAGTGCCTGCGACGAATGCCACCGGCCGACCACCTGGGCCGACGTGAGGTGGAATCACGGGCTGAATACCGGAATGCCCCTCAATTCCGCCCATCAGACATTGAGCTGCGAGGATTGTCATAAGGACCAGAATTTCCAAAACGTCACGGTTGACTGCTATTCTTGCCACCGGGAAGATTACCAGGAAGCCTCCGACCCCAACCATGTGGCCGCCGGGTTTCCTACAACTTGCGATATGTGTCACCTTCCCTCGCAGTCCAGCTGGAACCAGGCGCGCCTGAATCATGCCGCGGTCTATCCCTTAATGGGAGTTCATGCGACGCTCGATTGCAGCGCCTGCCATAAGAACAATGTTTATAAAGGCACGCCGCGCGACTGCTACGGGTGCCACCGGACCAACTATGAACAGACGAGGGACCCGAACCACGTTGCCGCGGGGTTCCCGACGACCTGCGAACTGTGCCATCGGGCCAGCGACACTGACTGGCATCAGGCCAAGATAGATCATAATGCTGTCTATCCTCTCGTGGGGGTGCATGCGACGCTCGATTGCAGCGCCTGCCACAAGAACAATGTTTATAAAGGCACGCCGCGCGATTGCTATGGGTGCCACCGGACCAATTATGAACAGGCGAGGGACCCGAACCACGTCGCCGCCGGGTTCCCGACGACCTGCGAGAACTGCCACCGGGCTTCGGACACATCCTGGGACCAAGCCCATTTTGATCATGTCTGGTTTCCCATCAGCTCGGGCAGGCACGCCGGAAACCCGTGTTCCGCCTGCCACACGGATTCGCGGAACTACAAGGTTTTTACTTGCCTGACCTGTCATGACCGCGGCAGCACGGACTCTCATCACCAGGGAGTTTCTGGCTACAATTACAGCTCCCCAGCCTGTTACAGCTGTCATCCCCGGGGCCAAGGATGAGAAGGCATAAGTCTATTGCTTTGGTCTTTTTGGGATCTCTGCTCCTCTGTTTATTTTATTCCTCTCGCGCTTTTGCCGACGTTAGCCCGCGTTACGCGAGAATAGGGCTTTTTGGGCAGGCCGCCCAAAGGTCATTCGAAGGCGCCGACAGCTCAACCTTCAGTGAAATCGTGGCGACTCTGACATTCCGGTCGGCCATCCAGGAAAAGGGTGGGTTCGAATATGCGCTCGACCTTCGCGCCTATGGTTATCCCTCCGCCGAAGGCCGCTCCCAAAGGCTCTCTCTCTATGATGCCTATCTTGGCTGGAGAGCACCCAACGGCAGGTTCGCCTTCAAGGTGGGGCAGATGTGGCTCAACGACCTCGGGGGGCTGGGCTCGTTGGGAGGAGCTGAGGCCGAGGTTGTCCTTTCGAATAGTTTGCCGAATGGAATCGGCAAGCTGACATTCAGCGTTTTTGGCGGGCTGGAGCCGAAAATTATGAAGGCGGGCTATGTCTCAAATGTTACGAAATTCGGGGGGTTCTTCAGCCTGGAAGGCGATGGGGCCCGCAGGCACATCCTGGGGTATGTCAATGTTCAGAATCAGGGACTCACGGAAAGATCTGTCCTTCTCTTTACCAACTATATCCCGGTGAAGAGGTCGTTTTTTCTTTACCAGACGCTCGAGTATGACCTCACCGGACCTGCAGGATTGGGGTCGAGCAAGCTGACTTATTTTTTCGCCAACCTGCGCTTCACGCCCTGGCGGCCCCTCGAGCTTCAGGGCATCTATCATCGGGGCTGGTCCATCGATACGCGGATGATCACGGAGTATCAGCTCAATGGCAAGCCGATTGACGAGCAAACCTTAGAGGGCTTTTGTTATGAGTCGTTGGAAGGGCGGCTGACCTTCCGGTTTTTCTCCGGTTATCAGATCTTTGCCGGGTATGGCCAGGACCGGACCAACCGGTTGGACCAGAGAATGAACCATGCCACCTTTGGTTTTTTCGCTGCCAACCTGTTCAAGTCGGGTTTTGACCTGAGGATTTCGGACTCAAATTATTCCGGTGGCACGAATTCGTCCTATAATGCCTTATATGTTTCTCTTGGCCGAAACCTCGGCCGAAATGTCTATTTGGAAGCCTATTATTCTTCTTCCGTCTCCGTCTTCAGGATCATCAATAATACCTGGAGCGTCGAAATGAGGCCCACAACCAGCCGCTACGGCATTTCTTCCGTGATCCATCTTCTGAGGTCGGCGTCCCTGCTTATTACCATCGACCGGCTGGGAGCCGATTTTTCGAAAGAGATTTCCCTGCTTATGGGCATAAGCTATCGGTTTTAGTTCCCAGCTAAAGATTCTGGCGTCGAGCTCCAGCACGAAATAATACCTTTTTTATGAAATTTCGTATATATAATGTGAGCATACGATGAATTTCGTATTTCAGTTACGTATTATTTGCTGGATTTTCGGGAATTCATGGGAGGACATGCTATGGTAAAATTCCTTTTGTGGCTCATCTTGTTTGTTCTGTGCTGGCCCCTGGCCCTTTTGGCGTTAATCCTTTATCCCCTGGTCTGGATCATTTTACTACCTTTTCGGCTCCTCGGGATCACGGTACATGCTGTTTTTGACTTGCTCAAGGCGATAATCACTCTGCCTGCCAAGCTGTTGAGGGGCGGAAAAAAGTAAGGGCTCGGGGCCTGTTACGGCACGTCCACTTCCGCTCGGCTTGACACTCTGCCGTTCGGTGTAGTAAGAAAAAATGCGGCCGGACGGCTCCCCGTGCCCTCATAACTGGCTGCATTGACGGCGGCAATTCCTTTCTAAGGGAGAAGCGAAAATGCAGGTGTTCGAAAAGCTTGGTCTCTTTTATATAGGCAAGAGTGTTGACCCGCGGACTCAGAGGCTCACGGAGAACTATCTTCTCTATGATTCCAAAGACCTCGTGACCCACGCTGTTTGTGTCGGGATGACCGGCAGCGGGAAAACTGGCCTGTGCATTGCGCTTTTAGAAGAAGCGGCGATCGACAATATCCCAGCCCTGATCGTGGACCCCAAAGGAGATTTAACCAACCTTGCCCTGCTTTTTCCCAACCTGAATCCCCAGGACTTCCGGCCGTGGGTCAATGAAGACGAAGCGGCGCAGAAAGGCGTTTCGCCCGATGAGTATGCCGGTGAGCAGGCGGAGTTGTGGCGGCGGGGCTTGGCCGAATGGGGCCAGGACGCGAGCCGCATCAAAATGCTCCTCGATAAAACGGACATTTCCATCTACACGCCGGGAAGCAACGCCGGATTGCCCCTCTCGGTCCTAAAAACCTTTGCTGCTCCGCCCCGCGATCTTGTCGAGGACACGGAGCTTTTCCGTCAACGCATTTCTACCACTGTCTCCGGTCTGCTCGGACTTCTGGGCATTCAGGCGGACCCGCTCCAGAGCCGTGAACATATCCTGATCTCCAATATCCTCGAAGCGGCCTGGGGTTCGGGTGAAGACCTCAACCTCGCCTCTCTCATCCAGAGGATTCAAACTCCGCCCCTTCAACGAATCGGTGTCTTTGATGTGGATTCTTTTTATCCCGCCCAGGAGCGCTACAAGCTGGCCATGATGCTCAACAATCTCCTGGCTGCGCCAGGTTTTGAGTCCTGGATGGAAGGCGAGCCGTTAGAAATATCGAGCCTTTTGTTCACGGCAGAGGGAAAGCCCCGCTTGAGCATCCTCTCCATCGCCCATCTCTCGGATGCCGAGAGGATGTTCTTCGTCACCCTGCTATTGAATCAGCTGCTCGGCTGGATGCGCGGGCAGCCCGGGACGTCGAGCTTGCGCGCGCTTTTTTACATGGATGAAATCTTCGGCTATTTCCCTCCGGTGAGCGAGCCTCCCTCCAAGCGGCCTCTCCTGACGCTCCTGAAGCAGGCTAGGGCCTTTGGCTTGGGCCTTGTCTTAACCACGCAGAACCCCGTCGATTTGGATTACAAAGGATTGGCCAACGCGGGGACATGGTTCATCGGACGCCTTCAAACAGAGAATGATAAGCAGCGGCTCATTGACGGACTGGCCGGAGTCGGCGGGAATATCGACCTGAAAGAAGTTTCCAATATCATCAGCGGGCTCCAGAAACGCGTCTTCCTGATGCACAATGTCCATGAGGACAGGCCCGTCCTCCTGAACACCCGCTGGACTCTTTCTTATCTCCGGGGGCCGCTGACCCGTGACCAGATCAAACGGGTGATGGGCGGGAGGAAGGCGAAGACGGAGCCGGGCATTCAGGAATCCGGGCAAGTTTTTGCCCGGGCCGAAACAGCCGCTCCTT
>CAZLFV010000154.1:0-5011 GCA_964558915.1 uncultured Eubacteriales bacterium
AACCATGCCCGCTCGTCGCTCATACGGACTTCTCACCACATCATCCCTCGTCTCATCCCCCAAGCAAGGGTGAACCGCGACAGGACCCTCCCCCAGCAGCGAAATAGACTCTATTTAATAATTGAACAAGCGTTTTGATTCCTTGGATAAAAAAAAGGGGCGGCGGGCTTGCCCGCCACCCCTTTGAACTCGAAGAGGAACTTCTGCTAGAACGTGAACCGGACTCCGATCCTAACCCGGCGCGGATAGATAGCACTGTAGAGCTCATGGCCGTCAGTCGAAGGGTATTCTCCGGGTAGGTAGTCGTACCTTATTCGCGTGCCCCAATCATCCGGCGAATTGTCATTGAGGAGGTTGAAGACGTCAAGGATCAGGCCCAACTGATACTTCTTAGCCAAGGTAAAGGCCTTTTCGAGCCTCAAGTCGATCAGGATCGGCATGGGATAATGATAGGATCCCCGGGGCTCAATAAAGAACGTGACGCGGCCTTGACCGTATCTTTTTGTCCTGTATCTTGTAGTGTAGGCATCTCCAGTGATCCCGCGGAAATAGGCGTTGAAATAGATTCCCCAGGGGAGGAGATAGGTCCCCTGGATTTTGACCATGTGGGTTGGGTCATAAGTAGAGTGTCCTTCGCCGTTGGTCCAGAAATTCGGGTCAGCACCGAAATAATTGCCGGGGAAGCCGTAGCCAATATCATCGGAGCTCAGGTTATCCATAGTCCCCGTGCTCTGCGAATAAACATAGGACGCCAGCAGCTGCCATCTGTTCGAGAAACGCTTGTTAAACAGGAATTCAAGGCCCCAGTATTTTCGATAGGGCTTGACCAGGACTCCATTGTCGCCCTGCTTGATGTTCTTAATATAGTAGTCATTGGCGCTTCCCGAGGTGAGGTTGTAGACTGTAAAGGGCTGCGTGTACCCCGGCACCGTCACTTGTACGGTCGACCATCTCGCCGCGTTATTTACAGCGCCGATGATATTTTTGTAGTTCCGGTTAATGTAGGTCACAGAGAATGAGGCGTCCTTGAATAGCTCGCGTTCGATCCCCAATGTCCACTGTTCCATATAGGGATGCTTGATACCGCTGTCAATCTTCCATTGCCCGTGAAGTATCGTCCGATATTTGTACCAATATAGGCCTACCGGGTCCCAATAATACAAAATTTTATCGGACCATTGCGCGGCCAGGCGGTCAAAGGTATAAGTATAAACGCCTTCGGTATACTGGCCATAATGAGCCTTGAGGATGGTGGTCTTGTCGCCCAGAAGGTCGAAGGTGAACCCGATACGCGGCGCGACACGACCGCCGTCGTAAGCTGGCCTTCCGACGCCGATGAACCAACCCCACACGGAGGTGAAGCGCAGGCCGAGGTTGATATTCAGACGGGGCGTGATCTGCCAGGCGTCCTGAACGAAGGCCTCCACTCGGCCGAGACGTGCATTGCTTACATAACCTTCGTACTGCCAGCAATAGTAATTTCCCGTATAAGGATATCCTTCGTAGTAGCTCGGACCCCAATAATCGTAATAGTACCTGTGATTCGGACCGTTATAGCCGTAGGCATCTCTAGCCTTGGACTTTTCGAATTCGACTCCGAACTTGAAATCGTGGTTGCCCTTGATGAAATCTTCGGCGTAGTGCGTCAGGCTGGCATTAAACTGAAACCTGTATCGGTCATGCTCGGCCCACCGCCAGGGATTGTAATGGCGTTTGTTCCCGCTTCCTGGCATGTCGGGCGCGTCGTTCAGAAAGAAATGGCCGCTGATATTCCTGCCGTTCTTCGGCTCCAGGTCATAGTAGCCGTTGAAATAAGCGGCCTTGATGTCAAAAAATGTGCTGGAGCTGAAAATGTGAGTTAGGCTAAAATTCAGCACAACCTCCGGGCCATGCTGGTTCGTTGTGGCATCGGTGGCTACATCGGCACCAAAGTCGCGATTCGTACGGTCGTAGCCGTCGCGTTCGACCGAAAAACTTATATTTGTTGGGCGAGAGAGCTGCGAGCTTAGCTTTAAGAAAGCCCTGGGCTGGCTGCGATCATCGGCTAACGGAAAACCGGTAGTCCAAATCCAGCGTTGATACCATTGATACCCACCATAGAACCAGAGCTTGTCCTTAAGAATTGGACCGCCGAGATGGGCGCTGGCATCCACCATTCTTTCCATTGGAGGAGTCATCTCCGGAAAGTCGGTTAGATAGTCCTGGAGGTTAGTGGCCGTCCAAAATGTCCCGGTTTTTGGGACGATATTGCCGAGCTCATCCTCTGTCGTCGCGGCGTTCTGGAAATCAATTTCAGCGTGGCCAGAAAATTGGTTGCCCCCGGACTTGGTGATCAAGTTAAAGATGGCGCCCGTAAAATTCCCGTATTCAGCGGGCAAGCCGACCCCCATGACTTTGGCTTCCTCGACGATGTTGTGGTCGATGAAAACAAAGTCCGTTCCCCCTTGCGGATCGCCAACACCTACTCCATCCATCTGCCAGGAAATTCCGGTGCCGCTCGAAGCACCATAGGCGGAATCGCCATTGACGCCGGGGGCCAGATTCACGATGTCCGAGGCGAACTGGCTGTAGGGCATGTTCCTCAGAATCGAGCTGGAGAGAGTTACGGACGCTGTTTCGGTCGATTTCAGGTCGACGGTCGGCGCCTGAGCAATAACGGTGACCTGTTCTTCAACGGCGGACTTCATAACGATATCCACCGTAAGAGTCACGGTTGTTTGCAGACGGATATTCTCACGCACCGTCTTAGCAAAGCTCTGCAATTCCGCCGTCAATGAATACACGCCGGGAGGAAGAGCAGGAAAACGAAAACCGCCGTTGGCTCCTGTGGTCTGCGCCCTCACGCCCATCAGGCTCGGGCTGGAGAGCGTGACCGTGACTCCGGGAAGGAAGTTTCCCTGCTCATCCGCGACTGTCCCAACGATCGCTCCTGTTTCCTTGGACTGGGCGAAAGTGAGTCCGGAAAGTGCGAGAGAAAAAACGAGCAATGCTAGAAGCGATTTAAACTTCATATTTTCCTCCTTCCAAAATCCACAAAAACCTTTTGCCTTAAGCCTTTTTTTATTGAGCGCTTCTATATCCACCTCCTTTCTTTTCCGGATGGCCCGGAAAATTTGAGAAAGTCACTATCTGCTTATCTGTCTGACAATATATATATACTACTGAATGAATTTAAAAATCAAGCCGCTAATTGTCTTTCCTGTTCCCAATTCAGCGAATTCATCATATAATACTCCGCGCCGTTCTGAGGACATCGATCCCTACGGGTCAATGGATTTTCACGATTCTAACGTCCGGAAATCCACCGGAGAGGCTTGCAGCAATACAACCCCCGTTCAGTCCCTCTGGAAATTTGGCCTCAATGAGATTATTTTTGGAGCGAGGGGAATCCCGAAGATGTCCCATCTTTGGCTTCCTCTGGCTCTACTCCTTTCTTCCGTTCCCACAACCGGTCTAAAAACAGCCTTTAATAGTTCTCTTCCTCTGATCCTGGCAGTTTTTTGCAAAGTCCAGTTTAGCATCCTGATCAACGACCTCGGCGATCGCAGGGCCGACCTTGCTGCCGGCAAAAAAAGATGGATCACATTTTTGCCCGAACGTTTGGGTGACATTATTGTAATATTATTCCTGGCTGGAGGTGTGATCGCTGTTTTCCTCGGGCGCGGATCCCTTCCAACGATCCTGGCCTACGCGGCGAGCGTTCTCTTCGGCTTATCCTATTCCGTAAGACCTTTAAGATTCAAAGAACGCGGCATCCTGGGGTTGCTTATTTACGCCCTATCCGCGCTGTGTATTTATGTCATGGTTCCCTGGACTTGGTTCAATGCGAGACTCTGGCAATTGATATTCCTGACGGCCGCTGTCGGGTCGGATAAATGGATCCAGATTCATTTTCATCAAGTGGTGGATTACCACGCGGACTTGAAAAGTGGAACCCGGACCTATGCCGTTCAAGCCGGACTGCAGCGGGCGCGATCGGCGCTGAAGACGGCCGCTTTTATCGCAACTTTTTGCCTGCTTAGCGCAACTGTTTATGTCATCGTCCTGGCGCGCGACCGCGGGATTCGGGTCGTTCTTCTGGTTCTGGCCGCGGCAACCATCATTGCCTCTAAAGTCTACACGCATAGGTCTAAGAATCCCAAATCTGACAGCTCATCGGCTCTGACAAGAGAATTGCCTTGGATCTACCTTGGGCTTACCTACCTTGTCTTTTTCGCACTGCCCCCGGTTTTATTCTTGTTCTTTGCCTTAAAAGAACCTTGGATATGGGCCTTAGTCGCGTTTTCTGTCTTCTCCGCCGCGGGAACCTCCTGGCAATCCTTGCGCTACCAGGACAACCGGGGAAAAGGCCTCGGCTGAGCGTTACATCCAAAGCGATATGACCATCCAGGGGGTGCTGGGCTAATAATGGAGGAATAGCAGAGCGCGGATTATCGCCATTCAAGGAGGAGAAGGGAGGCGTCAGCAGAGAGCTTGAAGGGCCACTCGACGACCTTTGCCTCAGCCTTGCGTATGACCATCTCCCCGTTAATGACGTAATCCAGCCGGTACTCGCTGAAGTATCCACTCTCCACCTGAAAGTACAAGTTTCCGGAGCCGTTGCCATGGCCTTCAAACGATCCTCTGAAGTCTTCCAACTCGCGTTCCCCAGAAACGGTAGCGGTGTATGCGGCGCTAATGAGAGCCAATTGTCCTTCCGGTGCAGGGACGACGGCGTCCAAGGTATAGGCTATCTCCAGCTCAACATTTAGGCTCATCTGCTGGAACGGGATCTCTAGCCTCTTATGGTCCTTCCAGGTCTCACCTGCAGCAATGGGTCGGTCCGGCAAAGAAGGCCAATAGCAGCGGAGCACTTCTAAAATCGAAAAATTCATCGGATTCTGTTCCTCGAGCGCCTCGGTATTCTTGATCTCTCGGATTCGGCTGGCTTTGTCAAAAACCACCCTGACCGGGGAATCCGGCGAATTCTCCAGCGTGAATTCATCTTGTCCGCCAGGGGTCCGGAGGAAAA
>CAZLFV010000155.1:0-4975 GCA_964558915.1 uncultured Eubacteriales bacterium
TCAAAGCGTTGCCCGTCCTGGTCGCGGATGTCGCCTCGGTTCGAAAAATCAGCGCCCAAGTACCGCCTCTCTTCCACTCCCTCGCCGCTGAATTCTGGCCTGGCCCGCTAACCATCGTCCTCAAAGCCGCAGATGTCCTTCCGGCCGAGCTCATCGGGCCTGGGAAGACTATAGGGATTCGTCTCCCCGCTGTTCCTTGGTTGAGGGCGCTTGTCAGGCGAGCTGGGTTTCCGCTCATAGCCACAAGTGCTAATATCTCTGGCAGGAAAGAGATTTATTCTGCGGAAAAAGTCATCGATGTATTTAACCACAAAGTGGACTTGATTATAAACGGTGGCCGGACGGCCGGCGTCATGCCTTCTACGGTCGTTGACCTGACCTCTCGGAAACCTTTCCTCGTCCGTGAGGGCGCGATCCCGCAGTCAAAGCTCAGCCGGTATCTTACTTGACTTTGGCTCCGGCTGAGACGTTCCGCTCAAAAAAAGGAATGACCGCCTTCCCTCCCTCCTCGGCGGCAAGGAGCATCGCCTGCGATTCTATGCCCCGGATCACAGCCGGCTTCAAGTTGACGATGACTACGAGCTTCTTGCCGACGAGCTCGTCAGCGGAGTACATATCTCCAACGCCAGCGACCATTGTTCTTTTTTCGGTCCCGATGTTGACCTCGATCTTCAAGAGTTTGTCCGTCCCCGGAACTTTCTCCGCCTTGATGATCTCCCCGACTCTGAGGTCCATCCTTTTGAACTCATCAAAGGTCACGATGTCCATCTTTACCTCCTTCTTCTCCAATGAGGCCGGCGGGGCCTCTTCTTTTAAAAAATCCTCGAGCCTGACCCGGGGGAACAAAGGCTTTGGTTTCTGGATTCGCTGACCTGTCTGAAAGTCCTCAAACCGGAAGGTGGCAAAGGGCGTCTCTTCGATGGCTCTGTCCTCACCGAGATAGCTCCACATCTTCCGGCTCGATTCAGGCATAACGGGATAGAGAAGATAGCTGATTCCTCGGATAGCTGCCGCCGTTTGGTAGAGGATCCTGGCCAGTCTCTTTTTCTGGCCCGTGTCCCGGGCCAGCTTCCAGGGCTCATTATCCGCGAGGTACTTGTTCACCGAGTTGACATAAACCCAGACCTCTTCCAGGGCTCGGCTGAGAGCGTAGTCCTCATAGAAGCTCGCCACTTTTTCTTTGAGCGCTTCAAAGTCCTCGCGGATAGTCTTGTCCTTTTCCTGTTCGGGCTCACCGGCTTCGACCGTCCCCTGGAAATAGTCCTGAATCATAGTCAGGGTTCGATGAACGAGGTTGCCCAGGTCATTGGCCAGGTCGGAGTTGACGCGGTGGAGGAAACCCTCATGAGAGAAGTTGCCGTCGAGACCGACGGGAATTTCCCGGAGTAGGAAATAACGCAGCGGGTCGGGGCCGAATGTCTTCAGGATCACATAGGGGTCGAGGACATTTCCCTTGGATTTAGACATCTTGGCCTCGTCCCGGAGCCACCATCCATGGCCGTAGACAGTTTTCGGTAGAGGGAACCCTGCCGCGAGGAGGAACGCTGGCCAGAAAATGGCATGGAAGCGGAGGATATCTTTGCCGATGAGATGGATGGTCGCGGGCCAGAATCTCTGGAACCGGCCAAGATCCCAATCGTAGCCAGCGCCCGTGAGGTAGTTGTGCAAAGCATCGAACCAGACATAGATTGTGTGCTGGGGGTCATACGGAACGGGGATGCCCCATTTGACCGTTGTCCGGGTAATGCTCAAGTCTTTGAGTCCATGGCGGACGAAACTGACCACCTCGTTCATCCGGCTGGGGGGCCGCACGAATTCGGGATTTTGCGAATAAAACTGAAGAAGCGGTTCTTGATAGCGGGACAGTTTGAAGAAGTAACATTCTTCGGACACGAGGACGGATTTTTTGCCGCAGTCGGGGCAGATCTTACAGCCCTCGGCTTCGAGAGTCACGTCCTCGGGGAGAAAATTTTCGTCGGAGACGCAATACCAGCCTTGGTAGGTGCCCTTGTAGATGTCGCCATTATCTTTGAGCTTGAGGAAGATCTTCTGGACCCCCCTCTCATGAAAAGGTTCAGTTGTGCGGATGAAAAAATCATTGGAGATATTAAGATCCTTCCAGAGATCCTTGATGCGTCCGACGACCTTGTTGGCAAGCTCCAGCGGACTGAGGCTTTTTTCTGCCGCTGCTTTTTCAATCTTCTGCCCGTGTTCATCTGTTCCCGTTAGAAAGTAAACGTCCTTCCCCCTGAGCCTGTTGAACCGGGCCAAAGCGTCAGCGATTATAGTTGTATAGGCATGCCCGATGTGAGGGATGTCATTCACATAATAGATAGGCGTTGTAACGTAGAATGTCTCGTTAGGCTTCTTTGCCACTGCTGACAACTCCTCTGATCAGCATCATCGCTTCCGCGCGCGTGGCGCTGTGCGTTCGGAACGACCCCCTAACAGCAGATGTCACGGTCAGGGACTTGGGTTTCTTGGCGCCTCTCATTGACATGCACATGTGCTCAGCTTCGAGCACAACCATTACGCCAAGTGGCTTGAGGTGGACGTCGAGGAGGTCGGCGATCTGTTTAGTTAACCGCTCTTGCACCTGAAGCCGGCGGGACAGGATATCCACGACCCGGGCAATTTTGCTCAGCCCGACGATTCTCCCTCCTTTGGGAATATAGGCGACGTGGGCTACGCCCGCGAACGGGAGCAGGTGGTGCTCGCACATGGAATAGAGGGGAATGTTTTTGATGATGACCATCTCATCATGCTTTTCATGCTGGATCATCCGGAAGTGTTTGGCCGGGTCCTCGCCAGTGCCTCCCAGGATTTCAGAAAACATGCGGGCAACCCTCCGGGGTGTGTCCTTGAGTCCGGGCCGCTTTGGCTCTTCATCTACTCCTTCGAGAATGAGCCTGACACCCTTCTCGATTTTTTTTAGGTCCATGTTTTTCTTCATGTTCCTGGTCTCTTTTTTGAGCCTGTCTTGTGGTACTCCCTGAGGGCCAGCTCGTGAATCACCTTGACCGGCAGGCCTTTTTTTTCGGCGGCTTTCACGCAATCGGAGAATTCAGGCTGGGCATTGGCTTCGCCCGCTCCCATGGTCGCGATCTTTATGCCGATTGGCTCTCCCAGGACTTTGACCCGGGCGAATTTTCTGCCGAGCACTCTTCTTCCAACAGGAAAGTGCCTCACGCCGATCGAGCTTGTTTCGTGAAATACAGCTTCTATAAGTTCATCCATTTTAGCAGCATCGGCCAACAGGGTCAATTTTGTGGCCATCCGGCCTTTTTTCATCACCACGGGCGTCAGGAAGGCGTCAAGAGCTCCGAGAGACAGGGCGCGTTCCATGAAGTGGGCGAGGAGCTGAGGGCTTGAGTCATCGATGTTGGCCTCGATCTGGTAAACGTTTTTTTCCGGCTGAAAGTCATATTCTTCGCCGTAGAAAACCCTCAAAATATTTGGGAAATTCTTAAAATCGCGGCGCCCGGCGCCGCACCCGATCTTCTCGTACCGAATCTCCGGAAAGGGGAGGAACTGGCATGTCCAGGTGGCAATAATGGCCGCGCCGGTTGGGGTCACAAGTTCATCCTCCGCCCAGGCGGAATAAACGGGCGCCTTTTTAAGAATTTCCGCCACGGCTGGAGGAGGCACCGGAAGAACTCCGTGGGAAGTCTTGATCCAGCCCCGGCCAACATTCAAGGGGGAGCAATAAAAGCGGCCGATGTTCAGGGTTTCCGCCAGATAACAGCTTCCCAGGATATCGGCGATCGCATCGTCCGCCCCAGCTTCGTGGAGGTGCACGTTTGCGAACGTCCCGCCGTGGACTTTGGCTTCAGCTTGAAAGAGTACTTTGAAAACAGCCAGGGCTTTGGTCTTGACTGAGTCCTGGAAAGGGCTTTTCTGAATAAACGTCTCGATATCCCGCCAGCGCCGCGGTTGGGATTCTCTCCCTTTTTTCACTCGGATGTCAACCTTAAGGCCCCGGAGCGAGGCTCTTTTTGTTTCCCTGATATCAATGTCCACCGGCAGCCGGAGCTCGGCCATCTTTTTCCGAAAAAGTGTCCGTGAGGCGCCGAGGTCAAGAAGAGACCCGAGGATCATATCCCCGCTCAATCCCGCCGACGCATCAAAATAGGCGTATTTCATCGTTTCTCTTTTCCTTTCACCCGCTGGCGCTGATATTTAAACGGGCATCGAGCAGAGGAAGAATTTCGCCTGCTTTGGCTTCAAAACAATACTCTGCACTGTGGCTCAAGGGAGTGGGATTGGGGTTGATCTCGACGATCCTGGCTCCCCGTTCTCCCGCCGTGAGGGGGAGGGAAGCCGCCGGTTGCACAAAGGCCGAAGTCCCGATGACGAACATTACCTCACAGAGAGCGGCCGAGGCAAAGGCTTTCTCGATCGTTTCCTGGGGAAGCATTTCGCCAAACCAGACTACATTCGGCCTGAGAAGAGCGCCGCAAGAGGGACAGACCGGAGGCATCTCCTTAAGCGGAGTGACATGGTTCTCTGTGATTGTGCCTTCCTTGGCGCAGCGGACTTGCCAGATATTCCCATGGAGCTCGAGGATTTTTTTTGAGCCGGCTTTTCTGTGCAACCCGTCTACGTTCTGCGTGATCAGGATGAAATTGGGAAAAATTCGCTCCCAGCGGGCCAGGACGAAATGCCCGGCGTGCGGTTCCCGCGCGGCGATGATTCCCCGGCGCCAGTCATACCATTCCCAAACCAGGCGGGGGTTGCGGAGAAACGCTTCGGGTGTCGCCAGTTCCTCGGCCCGAAATTGTCTCCACAGCCCGTCCTGGTCGCGAAATGTGGGAATCCCAGATTCGGCGGAGATCCCGGCGCCTGTGAGCACGGCGATACGGGGCTTGCCGCGCAGAATGTTCGCGAGTTCCTCTATTTTTTCTTCATTCATAGCCATTTTTGACGTTGTATAGCATAACGCGTTGCCTCCCAAAAATCAAAGGGGCAACCTTTC
>CAZLFV010000156.1:0-4882 GCA_964558915.1 uncultured Eubacteriales bacterium
TATGATTTTCTGGGAGTAGACTATATTGTCAGAATGAAAGTCAAAGAGATAAGCCTTATAACAAAAGGAGGACTGGATATCGGTACAATCCATTTGAAGGGCCGGACTTTTTCATATGAGCTCACGTTCTGGAATGAATATATGACTTTTGAGAGAGAGGATCTGCGGCTGGCGACTTTCCCTGATTTGATAATGACCTTCGACTCTCAAACGTGCCTGCCCATAATCAGCGCCCAGATGAACGAAGACCGCGAGGTGGTTGTGATTGCAGTTCCCGCAGGGCAGTTAGCTCTCGGAACAGGCCTGAAGGATGATGAGCTTTTAAGACAGGTTGAAAAGGCCGTCAGCAAGGAAATTGTAAAATACAGGAAATAGCATGGCCACAGAGATCGGTTTCGTCACCATCGGTCAATCGCCGAGAGATGACATTGTTCCTGAAATCGCCCGGATCCTGGGTCCGGACATGAGAATTTTAGAGAGGGGAGCGTTGGACGGGTGTTTGAAACAAGAGATTGAACGGCTTCAGCCAGAGAGGGGAGATTTTCCGCTTGTCACGAGGCTCAGGGATGGTTCGGCGGCCGTGGTGGGGAAAAAGAAAATCACGCCGCTCCTCGAAAAAAAAATTAAGGAGTTGGCGGACCTTGACGTCCGGTTCATCGCTCTCCTTTGCACTGATGATTTTTCCCGGCTCAAGCTTCACTGCAACCTGCTCCAGCCGTCAAAACTTCTTTTTCACTCTGTGGTTTCATTTTTGGAAAAAGGCACCCTCGGAGTCTTTGTGCCGCTTGAGGAACAAATACAAGAGACACAAAGAAAGTGGAAGAGGACTAGATTGCGGGTTGTTGTCGAAGCTTTAAATCCCTATCTCGAATCTCCTGAACAGGACCAGGCCATTGAGAGAATGAGAAACAAAAAGGTGGACCTCGTGGTGCTGGATTGCATCGGCTATTCCAGGAAGATAAAAAAAAGAATAAGGCATCTTCTGGGGAAGCCGGTGCTGTGGCCGCGAAGCGTCCTGGCCAGGGCGATTCAGGAATTTGCATAAAGGCGGAGAGGGAGGTCGACCATGGCTTTGAAACAGGTTATGGAAATCTATGACTTTTTGGAACGTCCAAAAATCAATTGCGGAGATCTCAAGAACATATTCCTTCGGCGCGGCCTTGATTCTTCTGAGTTTGAATCCCGCAGGGTCAGGGGCAGGACGGGAGAAACCCAGTTCGTCAGGATCCGAATCGCCGGAAAAAGAGCAAAATCTAAGCACAGGCGGGCGCCGACTCTGGGTATCATCGGCCGTCTAGGCGGGATCGGGGCGCGCCCGCACAAGATTGGCCTGGTCTCGGATGCGGACGGCGCCATCACGGCTTTGGCGTCCGGCTTGAAAATTGTGGAGATGAGAGACCGGGGGGATATTCTGGACGGAGATGTGAGCATCGCGACGCACCTTTGTCCGTGTTCTCCGGTCATCCCCCACGAGCCCGTGCCTTTTATGGATGCGCCCGTTTCCATGGAGGACATGAATAAGCATGAAGTGGATCCCGCTATGGACGCCGTTCTTTCCATTGACACGACCAAAGGCAACCGGGTCATCAACAGTCGCGGCTTCGCCATCTCGCCGACAGTGAAGGATGGCTATATTTTGAGGGTGAGCGAGAGCCTGTTGGAAATCATGCAGAATGTCACCGGAAAACTGCCGGTCGTATTTCCCATCACGACTCAGGACATCACGCCTTACGGCAACGGCGTCTATCATCTCAACAGCATCATGCAGCCGGCCACCGCTACGCACGCCCCTGTTGTCGGCGTCGCCATCACCACAGAAGTAGCAGTCCCGGGCTGTGCCACTGGGGCCAATCATCCTTTCGATATCGAAATGGCCGCTCGCTTTGTCATTGAAGTGGCCAAAGCTTTTGGCGAGGGCAGATGTGCTTTTTATGATGAGCTAGAGTTCAAGAGATTGGTCGACCTCTACGGCTCTATGGAACACTTTAAGACTTCGGGAAAAATTAAGGACTTTAAGCCCGGCCGCTAAGGAATGAGCGCCGTGAGTTCGTCGAAGCGGAAGTGCTTCTCCCGGAAAATCTTCACGCAGGCGTCAACGACATCGGAGTCATAAAAAACGCCCTTGTTCTGGATGATCTCCTCAAGAGCTTTGCCAATTCCCTGGGCCGGCCGGTAAGGGCGGTGCGAGGACATGGCTTCGACGATATCCGAGACGCTCAGAATCCTGGCCTCTTTGAGAATCTCATCGCCCTTGAGACCTAGGGGATATCCGGAGCCGTCCAGACGTTCATGGTGCTGAAGGACGATCTGCGCCACTGGCCAGGGGAATTTGATTGTTTTCAAAATGTCAAACCCGACTTGAGGGTGAGTCTTGATAATGCCGTACTCGATGGCCGTGATCTGGCCGGGCTTGCTGAGGATCTCGGCCGGGACATAGATCTTGCCGATATCGTGGATGTCCCCCGCGACACGGATGCCTTCGACTTGCTCTTCGGGCATTCCGAGTTCCCTGGCGATGGCGCAGGAGAGTTTGCTCACCCGGCGCTGGTGGCCGGCAGTATAAGGGTCCCTGATTTCAATCGTTAGGGCCATGGCCTGGATCGTTCCTTCCAGCGCCTGGTGGAGTTTTTCCCAGCTCTCCTTGAGTTCCAGCTCAGTCCTTTTGCGGGCGCTAATATCACGGAAGACCAGGACATGGCCACCGCCCTGGGGAGAGCTGTTGAGGGGCATGACCGTTTCTTCGATCGGGAATTGAGTCCCGTCCTTGGAGCAAAGAACAATCTCGGAAGCGACATGGCTTGGATCAGTAAAGACTTCTTCTCCGGACTCCCGCGCTTCTTCTTTTTTGCTCGGGACTGCGGTGGCGGCGAACACTTCGGAAAGCGGCCTTTTCAAGGCGTCTTCTTGGCGCCAGCCCGTCAACTTCTCAGCCAGGGGGTTCATAAAAGTGACGAAGCCTTCCCTATCGGTGGCGATGACGCCATCGGCAATGCTCTTGACCAGGGCGGAAAGCCATTCCTCTCTCTCCTTCAGCTTCATCCCCATCCGCGATTTGTAGAAGGCCATTTCAATGGCGATCTTGAGCTCCCTTTCATCAAATGGTTTGAGGATATAGCCAAAGGGCTCGGTGGTCTTGGCCCGTTTTAAGGTGACCTCATCAGCATAAGCGGTAACATAGATGATCGGGATATGGAACGCTTCCCATATTTTTTCCGCCGCAGCGATTCCATCCAAAGTCCCCTTGATAATAACGTCCATGAGAATGAGGTCGGGGCGCAACCGGGCCGCATATTCAACGGCTTCATCCCCTGTCTTGGCTATGCCGCAAACCTCATAGCCGATGCCCATGACCATATTCTCCATGTCACGGGCCACGAGGCTCTCGTCCTCGACAATCAGAATGCGGATCCGTTCCATAATGTTAACTGCCTTTTTTTCGCCGGAGCTCGTTGAATTCAAGGATGAACGAGGTGCCGTCCTGACTTTGATAATCTAATCGTCCATCAATCTGGTTGACGAGGGTGGAGATAATTTGCATTCCCAGGGTTCCGGTCTGCTGGAAATCGAGCCCCTCCGGGAATCCAACACCATTGTCCCTGACCCGTATACGGTACCTGTCCCCCTCGATTTGGTGCAATTCAATGGCGACCTCCCCGTTCCGTCCGTTCGGGAAAGCGTGCTTGAGCGCGTTGGAGATCAGCTCGTTGACAATCAACCCGCAGGGAATAGCCGTGTTGATATTTAGGAACACCTCCTCGGCGTCCATGGCCAGACGGACACGGCTGGAATCCACCTGGTAGGAATGGAAGAGGTGAATCGCCAGGTTGCGAATGTACTGGGAGAATTCAACCCGGGAGAGGTCGGAGGATTGGTAAAGACGCTCGTGGATGAGCGCCATGGAACGGATGCGGCGCTGAGATTCTCTGAACATATCCAGGACGAACGGGTCCGTGACATGGCGGGATTGAAGGTTCAAGAGGGAGGAGATGACCTGCATGTTGTTCTTCACCCGGTGGTGGATTTCTTTGAGCAGGACATCCTTTTCCTGGAGGGAGGCCTTGATCTGGTCCTCGGCTTTCTTGCGGTGCACGGCCATGGCCACCTGGTCCGAGACAAACTTGAGGATATCCTTTTCTTCCTCACCGAAGCGGACGCCTTCCGTATAGCTCTGGACGACAAGCACTCCAACGGTCTTGCCGTTGATATTCAGGGGCACGCCGAGCCAGTCGATTGAGGGCGCGCCCACGGATTCGACCTCCCCCCGCCTTTCCAGGTCGGCAAACACTTCAGGGGAGGCCAGAAGCGGGCTGCCGGTCCTCAGGACATATTCGGTCAAGCCCCTTCCCGGCTTCTTCGGTGCCGGGGTCGGGTCGTACTCATCGACAAAATAGGGAAAGCTGACGGTATTGGTCGGGGCGTCGTAGAGAGCAATATAGAAATTGTTGGCGGGCATCAGGTCGGCAATGACCTTGTGAATGCACTGGAACAAGTCATCCAGTGTTTCTGAGGAGATCGCGGCTTCGGAGATGCGAAAAATGGAATCTTTGAGGTTTTCTATTCTTTTACGGCTTGTGAAATCGCGAAGGACGACAAGAACCGCCGGCTTTTTTTGATAAGGGATGAGGCTGGCGTTGATTTCAACAAAGATAAAATCTCCGTCCTTCTTCTGGAAGTGGACCTCATACTTGGATTGGTCTGCTTCTTCGGCGATGTGATTTGCATAAACCTTGAGCATAGTCGGAAAGTCTTCAGGGGAGAGGAATTCGGTGAAAGGGTGGCCGACAAGATCGTCCGGCGCGTAGCCGCCCATTTCCGCCAGGGTGGGGTTGGCGTACTGAATGATCTCATCCTGGATGACGGCGATCCCATCGTTGGCCTGGGT
>CAZLFV010000157.1:0-4858 GCA_964558915.1 uncultured Eubacteriales bacterium
GCCTGGTATCCCGCTGAAACCGACGTTTCCATCCGGCCGGGATGGTTTTATCATCGAAGCCAGGATGGCGAGGTCAAGACGCCGGAGAAACTCGTGGATATTTATTTCAGCTCTGTGGGCCGAAACTCCGTTCTCCTCCTCAACGTGCCGCCGGACAAGCGGGGCCTCATTCACGAGAATGATATTAGGAGCCTCCGGGGAATGCGCCGAATTCTCGACCGAACCTTCGCCGAGAATCTGGCGCAAGGCGCCGCCGTCAAAGCTTCAAATGAAGCAAAGGATCATCAAGCTGGATTAGTCCTTGATGACGATAAGATGACTTATTGGACGACAGAAGAAAGAGTCGAATCAGCGACAATCGAATTCGACTTTCCGGAGGCGCGGACATTCGATGTGGCCATGCTCCAGGAACATGTCCGCGTCGGCCAGAGAATCGAGGAATTCTCCCTCGAAGCTTGGAATGGCAAGGAGTGGACGGCCTTCGCCAGAGGTACGACGATCGGCCACAAACGGCTGCTTCGTTTTCCTGAAGTCACATCCCGGAAGATCAGGCTCGTCATCCTAAAGTCCAGATCCCACCCAACTCTTTCCACTTTTGGCCTTTTTAAATCTCCTTCCTGAAATAGAGGGACATAAAACTTAATTCGGACACTTGATCTTGGTGATTCGAATAATTGAGCTATTCTTAAATCAAGAATAGTAAATTTTTTTCAGAAGATCGAGTATCTGTGCGAATTCTTCGTGTTTCCCCGGGCCCATCTCCTCCTTCTCCACTTTTTCAAACCCGCTCTCGAGTTCTTCCTGGGCGGCTTCTGAAAGGCGTTTGTCAGCGATCTCATAGAGGATGTTGTCTTCTTTGTCGATATGCTGAGTCAGGAGGCCGATGTACTTCCTGGCATTTTCCACAAACTGTGACGCCGCTAGACGATTGCCCGGGCTATATTTCTCCGCCGCCTCTGTCATGTTCCTGACATAGTTCCGGCCCTGTTCATGCTCGGCAAGCATGATGCCAATGGGTCCTCCCTGCCTGGGAATGCCAGCTTTCTCCATGGCTGGAAACAGCAGGTCCTCTTCTTTGGCGTGATGGCACTTGTCCGCAAACCCTCTGATAAAGGTGACAATTTCTGCGAGATGTTCGGCCGGGACGGCCTCTCCCCGTTCGAGCCTCTGGCAGACATTTTCAGCCACTCTGAGCATAAGCTTGATGGCTTTATGCTCCTCTTTGAGGATTTCTGTCGGCCTCATCTTCCCCCCTTATTTTTCCAGGCCCATTTTTCGCAGCAGCTCCCCATATCGCGGGTCGGAACGTAACGGGTCAAACAGGTGGACATTTCTCAGATACATTAATAAAAATGGATCGCGCTCCTGGCAAGCTTTCTCGAGCCAGGCAAAGGCCTGGTCCTTCTCCCCCAAAGCCGAAAAAGTCCACGCTACGGCTGTGGGAGGGAAGTAGGTCGTTCTTGAATACTCTATGAGACTATTGACTATTTTCCCTGCCTCTTCCCGTTTACCCATAAGCGCGTAGCTACTTGCGACATTCGGACCTTCGCCCATGGGTATTCCCATGAGCTCGTTAGCCCGATGCTGGCATTTAAGAGCATCTTCATATTTTCCCAGCGCTTCGTAAGTCCATCCTAGGAACCAGTAGGTGGCCGCGTGATTTGGGTCCACCTCAAGCGCCTTGTTCAATTCTTCAACGGCCTGGTCATAGCGACGTGCATAATACAGGAAAAGGCCCACATTGGCGCTGATCCTGGGCGATAAAGGATCAAGACTCCGAGCGATCCGAATTTCTTTTATGGCCTCCTCATGCCGGCCCAGGTTTGACAAATGGTAGCCATAAAACTGGTGGGCTGTGGCATAGCCGGGATTCAGTTCAATAGCCAGCTTGAATTCCTTCTCAGCGCCGGCATAATCCCACTCATAATCACTCATAATGCTTCCCAAAGTCGCATGAGCCTCAGCAAGTTTGTCATCAATTTCTAATGCCTTTAATGCCGCTGCCTTTGCCTTGGGATATGCCTTTTCAGGCGGCCATAGGCCATTGTTTCCAAGGATGTAATATGCGTCGCCCAGACCTGCATAGGCAAGCGCGTAATTCGAGTCAATTTCAAGCGCTTTCTCAAAATATTCAATGGATTTTATGAGGTCTGGCGCATTCCTCTTGTTCCAAAAATTGCGCCCCTGCAAATAGAGACTGTAAGCTTCGAGATTTTCGGTATAATTCTTCACGAGCGGCGCGCCCTTCTCCCCCAACAGCTTAATCTTTAGCGCTGTGACGATAGCCTTTGCAATGTCGTCCTGAATCGAAAACATATCGGCCATTTTGCGATTGTAGATCTCCGACCAAACCTGGCGCCCCTCCTGGACATTGCTGATCCGCGCCGTGACCCGGAGATTATCCCCGGCTATCTGCACGCTTCCCTCAAGTACGTTTTCGACACCGAGCTTCTGGCCGATCTCGCGGATATCCTGGGTTTTCCCCTTGAAGGAAAACGCCGAGGTTTGGGCTGGAACCCACAGGCCTTCGATATTAGTCAGGGCATTAATGAGCGTCTCTGAAATGCCATCGCACAGGTATTCGTTGTTTCTGGCCTGGCTCAAATCCTCAAAAGGAAGCACGGCGATTGACTTTTTGGCCGAGGCTGCAGGCGTTACTTCTTTTTTGGGCAAGACCTTCCAGATTACAATTGCAGCTAAGATAAGCAAAGCGAGCCCAAGAACAGGCACAAGGATTTTTTTCAGGCTGAATTTGACCGTGATTTCCTTGGAGGTGAAAGTCTTCTTTTCGGGTACGACGCGTTCTGTCGTTGGAATTCCCTTTTCGATCTTTTCCAGCTCGGAGCGGACTTCAGCGGCAGTCTGGTATCTATTGGCCTTGTCTTTTTCCAGGCATCTGAGAATCACTCTGCTCAGGTCTTCAGGAATGTTGGGATTAATCTGCTTCGGGTTTCTCGGTATCTCCCCCTTGTGTTTCATGGCGACGCTTAAGGCTGTTTCCCCTTCAAACGGTACCCTCCCGGTCGCCATCTCATACAGGATGATTCCCAGCGAGTAGATATCGGACCGATGATCGACCTCTTTTGCCTCCGCCTGTTCGGGAGACATGTATTCCGGAGTCCCGATCAGCACACTCGGCCCGGTGATCCCCTTCTCTCTTATTGACCGGGCAATGCCGAAGTCCATGATCTTGGCGTTCCCGCCCTTGTCGATCATGATATTTGTAGGCTTTAAGTCCCTGTGGACGACCCCCAGGCTGTGAGCTTCGCTGAGACCGTCGCAGACCTGTTTTCCAACGCTCAACACCGTCCCTATCCCGAGCATTCCGGTCATCCGGATCATGCTCTTGAGGTCCTCGCCCTCGACATATTCCATCGTGATGAAGTGCGTCCCTTCTGCTTTGCCCAGGTCATACATCCGGCAGACATTCCGGTGGCTGATTTTGCGGGCATACCTGAGTTCATTGGAGAACCGCTCGATCGTCTCTTTGTCGGAGGCGATTTCCGGCTTCAGTAGCTTTAGAGCGACTTTTTCTTTGATATCCGTATCGAAGACTTTGTAGACTTTCCCCATCCCGCCCTTGCCGAGCTCTTCAATAATTTGGTAACGTCCGGCAAAAGTGGAACCCATGGTCAGTTCTTTGACGGGAGCCTGCAGAGTTTCGGTCGGAGAGGGGGGAACACCCTTGGTCGAGAACAATTGAGTCCCGCACTCGCCGCAGAACCGTTGAGTTTCAGGATTCTCAAACTGACACTTGGGGCATTTCATGGCCGATTTTCCCTTGCTGGGATGCGTATAGCATAAAAACTTTTAGGAAAATAGTCAAACCAAGCAAATGCCCGATGAGAATGCCGCCGCGGCCCCAGCGTCTGGGCTGATATGGAGAGCGATTTCATCGAAGCCCCTTGACTATACACAAAATGTGTGTATAATCGGTGTATAGCCAAGGAGGCTTAGGATATGCAGGTGCGGCATAACATTACCATCGACGCCGAAGTTTCCGAAGAACTGGAAAGCCTGGCCAAGGAGCTGGGGGAAAAAAAGAGCTCTCTGATCGAAAAAGCTTTAGAGGTCTATTTTGACCTTCTGGATCTCAAGGTCGCTCGGAAGCGCTTGAAGGATCTCGAAAAGGGTAAGGCCAAGCTCATAGATGCCGAAGATGTCTGGAAGGACCTGGGGATATGAGTGTATCGACTTGTGTTTCTGAATAAGGCGCTGGATGAGCTTAAAAAAATCGACCGGGCCAGGCAAAAAATTATCAAGGCCAAGCTCCTGATTCTGGCCAGAAACCCGGCGGCACTCAAGAATAACATCAGAAGGCTCAGCGGCCCTGAAGAAGCTCTTTATCGCCTCCGCATCGGGGCTTATCGGGTTATCTTCAAGAAAGACGAAGCCCGGCTCATTATCCTGGTTGTACGGGTAGGTCACCGCAGGGAGGTCTATTATTAATTGTCAGGCTATTTCTGCAAACCGCTAAGGCGCTGACGGGCATCCTGGACTTCGGGCTGGCCGGGGTCAGCATCTTTCCAGAGCTCAAGGAATTTTTTGTAGCTTTCGACGGCTTTGGCTGGCTCGCCTTTTTGCTCATAAATCATGCCCAACCTGTAATAGCTCTTGGCATAGGCTTCTCCGTCGTCGCCCCGCCCGGCCGTCAGACGGGTAATCTTCTCGTGCTGCTCTTGCGCTTTTTCCCGGTTTCCGGCCTTGAGATAGGCCTCAGCCAGCATGTTTAAGAAGAAGGCAGACTGCTCGTAGGGATTTTTTGTCAGCGTATCCATAACTTTTTCAAAATGATCGGCTGCCCCAACATAGTTTTTCTTTTCAAACTCTATGGCTCCCATGAGGCCCAGGTAGAGCC
>CAZLFV010000158.1:0-3548 GCA_964558915.1 uncultured Eubacteriales bacterium
ATCCTGGGCTAGCCAGCTCTTCCTTTTTTTGATCCTATTTCGCCTGTCTTTATGTAGCGGCGCCCGATTGATGGCAAGATTCGGAGTTCCTCATGGGGGAAGAGCCGAGGGTGAAGTAAGGTGGGACCCTTCGGCGTTCCTATTGATATATTCGCATCCCGGACTCCTTGAATTTTGGAGCCACTTATTGTATTTTAAAAAAGCTATGAGGCTGAACAGAAACCAGATCGAACACATGGCTTTCGTGATCGTCAGGAGTCTGACCAAAGAGGGTAAGGTTACTCTCGAGGATAAGAGCAAGATTGTCGAAGACATCATCAGCCTCATCACTGAAGAATTTCAGAAAGAAGACCAGCTCGACCAGGAGGTCCGGGATATTCTCAGCAAGCATATGGAAAAAATTCGACGAGAGAACATCGAATACCAGACCATGTTCCGGATGATCAAGACAAAGCTGGCCAAAGAAAGGAACATCGTCTTGTGAGCGGCCGACTTTCCCGGGAGAAGGTTAACTTTCTTTCCCGGCAGATTCTCAACTTGCTCTATAACAACGAGCAGGTCGAATTCATGGACGATCCCAACGAAATCCGGCTGACCATTGTCCGGGCTATTGAGGAAGAGATGAGGCTCTACGACTCGTTGGATAAGAAGGCCGTAGAAAAAATCCAGTCGCAGAAAAAATCCATCGAAGAAGGAAGCCGGGAATGGGAAATCCTTTACAGAAAATATTACAACGAAGAACTGGCCAAGTTGGGCAAAGTCTCTGAATAATCCGACCGCTCCCCAGGGGAATCCTCACCGATTGATTAGCCGAGGTAGCCCTTTCTTCTAAGATAGATTCTTAGGGCTTCCGGCCAGGGAGAGAATCCTGTTAAGCCAAGCGACTTGGCCCGCCTGTTTTCCAGGACAGAGTAACGCGGCCGTTGCGCTGCGGCCTTAAGGGTCTGGGAATCGACGGGTTCAAGACGGGCATCCTTGCCCATGACCCTGAAAATCTCCCGGGCAAATTCATACCAGGTGCACCGGCCTTCGTTGGTCATGTGGAAGAGACCGTAGTCTGTTGTCCTGATGAGTTCGCTGACTTTTTGGGCGAGCTCGGCCGAGGAAGTTGGCGTCACCCACTGGTCGTGGACGACCCGCAACTGTTTCCCTTCCCTATCCAGGCCGATGATTTTGTCCACAAAATTATACCCCTTTTCCCGTGAACTGGCCTCTCCGTATAGGCCACAGGTGCGGATCAGAAAATACTTTTCCAGGATGGTTCTGACAAAAAACTCTCCGGCCAACTTGGAAACGCCATAGACGTTTAGAGGATGGGGAGGGTCCTCCTCGACATACGGACTTCCTTTTCGGCCATCAAAGACGTAATCTGTGCTGAAATGGACGAGCACAAAACCACATTCCCGCGCCGCGAGAGCCAGGTCTCTAACCGCCACGGAGTTGACCAGGAAAGATGTTGCCGCGTTATCCTCGCATTCGTCGACGCGATGGTAGGCCGCCGTGTTGATGACCACATCCGCCCCCAGGTGGCACAAGGTCTGCCGCATTTCTTTTGGCTTGGTAACATCAAAGTCGGGGTAAAAAAGAGGGACGACATCGTCCCCGTGAAGCGTTTTCATCAGGTCTGAGCCGAGCTGTCCGTCCGCGCCGATGACAACAATCCTCATTTCTCGCTCGCTAGCCAGAAAGAAAGGCCAAAGACTCAGTCCCCGTCGAACCTAATCTTCCGTTTTAAAAGAGGACGCGAAAACCAAGTACTAACTTATGATTCTTGGAGAACGAGCGCTCAGAACCAAGCGGCCATCGGACTGTGAAGACCAAGGAGCCTGTATTGCTCCAGGTCTTGAACACGTTATATCCGAGTTTGCCGACCAGCTCGAAGTCCGCATCGCGGCCCTCTTTGACCGCAGTGGTTAAACCGAACCCGCCGCCAAAGTAAACCGGTCCGGCATGATAGTCCACAGTCGCATCAGCCAGGAGGATCGACTTCCACGGATCACCCTTGAGAGCCAGACCTCCGCCGCCAGCAAGGGTGAAATCGAACTTGCCCGGCGTGATCCAGTAGAGCCAACCCACCAGACCGGAGATGTATTGTCCATAGCAGCCTCGGGCGAAAAAGGGACCGCCCTCAATCGAGAAATAGCTCCGCTTTTGGGTAACTTCGAGGCTGAGCCGGCAAGGCTCGGAAATAGCGCCGAAATCATCGGTCACAACCAGGCTGATGGTGTAGATACCGGGTTTATCGAAGATCTTGTCCCAGACAAAGGGCGCCTGTTTATCCATGAACTTATCGACGGCGTTCCCCAACTGGTCGGTGATCTCAAAATCGGCTTGCGCGACCTTTCCGTCAGGGTCGCTCGAGGCGGAAGCGTCGATGGTGACGGGCCTGCCGACATAGTCTTTGCAGGGAAGACAGGAAGTTGTCAGGCTACAGGTTGGAGGAGCATTGACGTAGACTTTGGCCTCGCAAGGATTCGTCGAAGCCTCATCCTTCAAGTTGAAGGCTTTGCCCTTAAAGGTATAGTTGCCCGCTCTGTCGAAGCTGGTCTGCCACCTGGGAGATTCAGGAGTAAAGGCGTGTGTTGTGATCTTGGCTCCGTCGGGCCCGATGACTTCCACTTCCATAGACTTAGCGTGCTGGCTGCCACTCATATCGACAGTCACGGTGTCTTTCAGGTTGAGCTTAGCCGGAGCTACGGCGATGGCACAGACGGCCTCGGGCACCATCTCCGTGATCGTCCTAAGGGCGATGTTCCCGCACGGCCTGGGCATGACGAATTCATACGTCTTGTAATCCTTGGTCACGTTAAACACATAAACCTCGAGCGGTTCTTTCCCAGCCCACTCGATATCCTGGACGATCTTGACTTTGTTCTGAGACCGGAAGAGCATCCACATGAGCTTATCTCCCACCGGCAGAGCTCTTTCTTCGAAAGAAGCGGCCTTGAGCTGCTCCAGGAAAGGAAGATAGAGATCCCCGTAGCCGGCGAGGTCAAACCCGTACTTGATGTCACCCGCGTAGCGGTCCACGAGCATCTTCATGACTTCAGGAGTAGGTATCTTCCCTCTTACTCGGGCGAATGTATACTGTCCGATCCTTGTCAGCTTTTTGGTTTCGGCATAAGAACTTAGGGCAGATAGAACCATCAAGAAGACGATAAGAAGGATGACTTTTTTGTTTCTCACGAACACCTCCTTATAGATTTAATAATAATTGTGGCAATTGGCAATGCGCGGACCCCATCGTTCTTATTGTTCCTTTACGTTAGATAATAAAAAATGCACTCTTTGTCAAGAAAAAAGCGCCCCCGGGCTTCACTCAAGAGATCCCTTGGCTTCGAGGAAGCAACGAATGATTTTCCGAATGAGACCGGAATCCTTTGGTCTTGATCTCAGGGCTCGCTCAAACAGCGGACTATTTTCCAGGCTGAGGCTGGCGAGGTTCTGGAGCAACTCTCGACCCGCCGGGATGTCGATTTCGGGATGGAACTGAACCCCCCAAACCGGCCTATTCCTAAGTTTAAAGGCCTGAACGGCGCAGGCCGGTG
>CAZLFV010000158.1:3558-4837 GCA_964558915.1 uncultured Eubacteriales bacterium
GTGTGGAGGCGAGAATGGCAAAATCCTCGTCCAGGTTTATGGCTTCATCGAAATGGATGGAGAATGTATAAGCCGTCCCCGCTTCCCCCAGGAGGTCACTTCTTCGCAGAACCCGAATTGGAATCCAGCCCACTTCGGGCTGCGGGCAGCGCCGGACGTGGGCGGGCCCGCGCAGGGCCAGAGCTAAGAGCTGATGGCCGTAGCAGCTGCCCAGAATCGGCAAACCCTTTTCGAGCGCCTGTTTGATCACTTCAATTTCTTCAGCAACCCAATCCTCCCTATAGACGATAGAAGTTTCCGAGCCCGTGAGGAGAAGGTGGCTGTATTCATGGGCCAAGTCTGGGAGCTGGCCTTCGGCGGCGCGAAAGGATTCCCAACGCGCGGCCAGGTAGGTTCGCCAGTGTTCGATGGGCTTATAAATGGCGGGGTTGACGGAATTGTCCAGGATGGCGATTTTCTTCTGCCTTGTCTTCATTTTTGATGACTCCGCCCAGATGAGCTTCCATTATAGCTATTGCGCAAAAAAAGGGAAAGCGGTTCAGCGGAGCCGGCTCCATTTCTGATTTTGTGATAATTCTGTGCTAACATAAGAGGAGGGTGGTGCGATTCCGGGGCCGACCTTGTCCGAGACGGTGACGCTTGTCCCCTCTTAATCCCAAATTTGCCGATAGAAATTGGGCATCAGCTGCAAGTGCTTGGCTTTCAACAGAACTAAGCACAACAGGCCGGCACCCGATGGGTGGCGCGGTTCGGGGGCCGACCTTACCCGAGACGCTGACCAGCGATCCCCTCTTAATTGCCTAAGAGGGGTTGGGAAGATTAATGCATAAGAAATTAAGTTTGGGAGCGTCTCGGAATTCTTGCCCGAGCGTTTGACGCCGTTTATCTGCCAGCTTGATAACAAACAAGATCGACCGCGAAGGGGCGCCGGGGGTGAACCGCGACAGGACCCGTCGGGTGATTCTATCGGCAAATCAGGGTGCTTGCTGTTTCTACCATGTTTTGCAGAAATATAGTAGAATACTAAAACTTGGGCGAAAGCTTTGAGCTCGAGATGAATTATAAGAGGAGGATGGATATGTATCCAGGAGATTATTTTTACTCCAAGGATCATGAGTGGGTGAAGATAGAAGGAGGAGAAGCGGTCATCGGGGTGACTGATTTTGCCCAGAAACAACTGGGCGACGTCGTCTATATCGAGCTTCCTGCCATCGGCAAGCAACTTGACGTCCATCAGACCATCGGCGTTGTCGAATCTGTCAAGGCCGTTTCCGACATC
>CAZLFV010000159.1:0-4813 GCA_964558915.1 uncultured Eubacteriales bacterium
CGAGATCTAGTACGGTCTCGTGGGCTCGGAGATGTGTATAAGAGACAGGAATTCGTTTTCGATATAAATGGCCACGTCGGGGCAGAACTTCCAGCAGATCCCGCACTGGATGCAGTTTGAAAGGTCGATCTCGGGGCGGATATTGCGCCATGCTCCAGTCTTGTTGAAGAGCATGGACCCGACCGACATGGGCATGAGGGGGACGTCCTTTTCCGACTGAAAGATGATTTTTTCAGCTTTCTTCTTATTTTTCATGATTCTGAATCCTTAGGCGAGATTACAGAATTTTCTCGGCGAGCTCATACGCTTCCTTGGCCGCCGCGACGTTATCCTCTGGCTTAGAGGGGATTCCCTCCCGGATGGCCTGGTGCAGGGACTCCTCCCTGGTCAGGTTCAAGATCTTGATGACGGCGCCGACGATAGCCGTATTAACGATCGGCGCGGCCAGAGTGCCCAGCTTGTGCTTCACCGCGATTCCAGTGGCGTTAATCGTGGTCACGCGGTATTTTTTGGCGATTTTGAATTCTTCCGGCCGTTTGTCGCTATTGATGATGATGACGCCGCCTTCCTTCAACCCTTCGGTCACGTCGATGGCGTCAACGAGGGTCGGGTCCACGACCACGACGTGATCTGGCTCATAAATGCGGCTTTTGTCGTAGATGGGCTTGTTGTCGATGCGGATGAAGGCGAAAACAGGAGCCCCGCGCCTCTCGACCCCGAATTCAGGATAGGCCTGGACATAATTCCCTTCTTTGGCGAGGGCGTCGGCCAGGACTTTGGAGGCGACGACCGTCCCCTGGCCGCCTCTGCCGTGGAATCTGATCTCAACCATCTTGTTCTCCTAAATCATGCGAGCCTAACGATCTATTATAGCAAAAAAGGGGACGGTTCTATTTTTTCACTAACCATAAAGCAATTCCAGGAAATAGTCCAAAAAATAGAACCGTCCCCTTTTTTTCTTACAGTTCAAAGCCCATAACACGGTGCGAATGGCACTGGATATTCACAGCTGCGGGCATGGAGGCGATATGGCAGGGGAACGACTCCACATGGACTGCTAGGGCCGTAACTCTTCCACCCATTCCCTGAGGCCCGATGCCCAGCTTGTTGATTCTTTCGAGCAGGCGGCGTTCCATATCAGCGTAAAACGGGTCAGGATTGTGGGAGCCGAGCGGCCGCCGCAGGAGCGCTTTCTTGGCCAGCCAGGCCGCATACTCGAAGTTCCCGCCTACGCCGACACCGACGATTATCGGCGGGCATGGGTTGGAGCCGCCCTTATCCGCTGTCTCGACCACGAAATCTTCAATCCCTTCCTGCCCGGCCGCCGGCGCAAACATCCGGACGGCACTCATGTTCTCCGCGCCTCCCCCTTTGGCGATAAAAGTCACCTTGAACACATCTCCGGGAACAAGCTCCCAATGAATGTATGCGGGCGTATTAGTGCCGGTATTTTTTCTCCGGATGGGGTCCTCGACGACGGATTTGCGGAGATAGCCTTCAGCGTAGCCCAGGCGAGTCCCTTCGAAAATGGCATCACGGAGGCTCGACAGCCCGTCATCCTTGTTGAGCTTGACATCCTCGCCGATCTCTACCGCAAATACTGCCAGTCCCGTGTCCTGGCAGAGCCCGAGCTTTTCCTCGCAAGCGATCTGAGCGTTCTGGAGCATCTGGTTAAAGACCTCTTTTCCGGCCGGGGATTCCTCCTTGGCGGCCATCTCCTTGATGACAGCCAGGACATCCTCCTGGAGCACGAAATTGGCCTCCTGGACGATATTTTTTATTCTGTCCCTGACTTCGGACAATTTTACGACTTTCAAAAGATACCTCCTCCCAAATGAGATCAAAGTGCGGAATGACGTTCTAGTTTAGGACGGCCGGGAAATGCTGTCAAGCAGAATGGGCTTATTCAAAAAAAGGGGACGGTTCTATTTTTTTGCGTTAAGCATGAAGCAGCCGCAAAAAATAATCCAAAAAAATAGAACCGTCCCCTTTTTTTCTCGCAATGACACGGAAACTTATGCTTCAATTTCGCCTTATTTAAGGTTGAGGACGAGGAGCTTGAGTTCGGTCATTTCTTCGATGGCATAGCGGACGCCTTCGCGGCCGACCCCGCTTTGCTTCATCCCGCCGTAAGGCATGTGATCAATGCGGAAGGTCGGAATGTCATTAATTATGACGCCGCCCACATCCAGCGTCTCGTAGGCCTGGAAAGTCTTGCGGAGGTCATTGGTGAAAACGCCAGCCTGCAGCCCGTAGATCGAATAATTCACGGCTTCTAAGGCTTTGGTGAATTCCTTGCAGGGATAAACGACAACAACCGGAGCAAAAGCTTCAAGCCAGGAGATCCGCAGGTCAGGAATAACATTCTCGAGTATCGTCGGCTCGAACATCGCACCATCTCTCCGCCCTCCGCAGGCAATGCGCGCGCCCATCGCTATGGCCTCCTCGATCCATTCCTCAGTTTGCTTGGCCGCATCGAGGTTGATCATCGGGCCGATATCTGTGCTTTCATCGAGTGGATTCCCCATCTTGAGTCTTTTCGTGCGAGCGATGAAATCGGCCATAAAGCGGTCATAGATCTTCTCGTGGAGGAAAACGCGCTGGATGGAAATACAAATCTGGCCTGAGTATGAAAAGGAGCCTGTGACGATGCGGGGAAGCGCGAATTCCAAGTCCGCGTCAGGCTCAACAACGACGGCCGCATTTCCGCCAAGCTCTAGGGTCACTTTTTTCTGGTAGGCCTTTTTCTTGATCTCCCAGCCGACTGCCGGGCTTCCGGTGAATGTTACTTTTTTGACGACATCGTCGGTGAGCAAAATTTCGGCCTCCCTATAGCCCGAGGGAACGACGTTGAGCCCGCCATGCGGATAGCCCGTTTCGTTGATGATTTCCCCAAGAATAAGGGACGTGATCGGCACCTGGGAGGCGGGCCGCAGCACCACAGTGTTTCCGGACGCAAGGGCGGGGGCGACTTTGTGGGCGACGAGGTTAAGGGGGAAATTGAAGGGCGTAATGGCCGTGATGACGCCTATGGGGAATCGGCGCGCCAATCCCCAGCGCTTGACTGTTTGCGCGCTTAGGTCGAGCGGGATGAGCTCTCCGCCCATCCGCTTGGCCTCCTCCGAGGCGATATCAAAAGTCATCACAGCTCTATCAACTTCGGCCCGGGCATCCCGGATGACTTTCCCCGCTTGGAGGGTTATAGAACGGGCTAGGTCCTCCTTGCGCTTTTTTATTTCGTGGGAGATTTTTTCAAGGATTGCGGCGCGTTCATAACTCGAGAGCTGTCGAGTTTTGGCGAAGGCGTTGTCGGCTGCCGCAAGCGCTTCTTCGACCTGCTGAGCAGAAGCGAAATGGACTCTACCAGCGACACTCTGATCGTAAGGAGACCTTATCTCCCTTACGTTTCTTGATTCCTCCCACTTGCCGTTGATGAGCAGTTTATATTCCAGCATGCTATTCTCCTTTCCGCTCACCCTTTCAGTTTATAAGACTGATACAGGTTTTTCAGCATGATGGCGTCGGTCTCGAGGTTGGGGCTCTCGCAGATGACCATCCCCGCCGCGCCTACGTCTCTAAGCGCCTGGACCCAGTCTTCATAGTGGAAGTCGGATTCCTTGAGGTCAAGGTGCTTGACCTCGCCTTTCAGGCCATAATGGACCCCTGAAATATGGATATGGACATTCGCCAGCGAATCCTTTCCCAGCTTCTTTTCGACTTTCCTCAGGATCC
This sequence comes from uncultured Eubacteriales bacterium, assembly GCA_964558915.1. Lineage (GTDB taxonomy): Bacteria > Acidobacteriota > Aminicenantia > Aminicenantales > UBA8522 > CAZKEW01. Next base: position 3,733 of record CAZLFV010000159.1, read on the forward strand.
GGAGAAAATGGCGGTAGCTATTTGCCCCTCCCTCACGCGCATGGATGTGGGAAAAATCAAGGCAGGGGAGGAGGCCTTCCACTTCGCGGCACATGAAGAGCACTTCATCGAGCGAGCCGAACTGGGATTTCTTCCCCATCGTCTCAAGCCTCAAAACCGCCGTGTTTTTTCCGGCCTTGAGGGTGGAGATAACTTCCTTGATGCCTTTTTTTATCGTTTCGTAGGTCTTCTCGGGAGTGTCATGGCCATAATAGCCGCCGTGAAAAACGACGTCCTTTGCCCCGAGGTGCTCGGCCATCCTGGCGGAAGCGATCAGGCGCTCCTGGCTGGAGAGCCTTTTTCCCTGTTCCGGGGAGTTCAGGTTGACATAATAGGGCGCATGGACGCTGAGCCGGATTCCGAGTGCCGCTGCCCTCTCTTTGACCGCCCTGGCCGTGTCGCTCCCCATATTCACGCCCTTGACAAATTCGACCTCCAGGCAGTCCAGGCCAAGCTTCTTGATGTGCTCGATGGCGGCGAGAGTAGATGTGCCGGGAGTGGACAGAGGAACGCCCGCGGTCCCAAAGAGAAGCCCTTTAGAAGCAGACGTCATCGGCCTTTCCCTTTGAATTGAGGAATTCGCTGACGATGCGCATGGCGCAGTAATCGCCGCACATGGAACAGGCCTTTGTTCTTGATTTTCTTTTCTTGCGAATTTCTTCGAATTTATGGGGGTCGATGACGAGTTTTTGCTGGGCGGCCCAGTCGAGTTTCTTGCGGGCGCGCGAGAGCTTGAGGTCCCGGTCGAGAGCTCCGGGGACTCCTTTAACGATATCGGCGGCGTGAGCTGCAATTCTTGAGGCGATGAGGCCCTCGCGGACATCGTCAGGCGAGGGGAGGCCGAGGTGTTCGGCCGGGGTCACATAGCAGAGGAAGTCGGCGCCGGCTGCGGCTGCGATGGCTCCTCCAATAGCCGAGACAATGTGGTCATAACCTGGAGCAATGTCTGTGACCAGGGGGCCGAGGACATAGAAGGGCGCTTCGTGGCAGACGCGCTTTTGCAGGTGGACGTTCATTTCCACCTGGTCAAGCGGGATATGGC
>CAZLFV010000160.1:0-4764 GCA_964558915.1 uncultured Eubacteriales bacterium
GAGATCGACCTCGCGAACTGCATCCAGTGCGGCATCTGCTGGAAGTTCTGCCCCGACGTGGCCATTTATATCGAAAACGAATTCCCCGTCATCGATTACGACTACTGCAAGGGCTGCGGCATCTGCGCTGAGGAATGCCCGTCGAAGTGCATCGCCATGGTGGAGGAACTGAAATGAAAAAAGTCATCATGGGAAACCACGCCCTCTCCTGGGGAGCCCAGCTCGCCCGCGCCCAGGTCATAGCCGCCTATCCCATTACGCCGCAAACCCAGGTCGTTGAGCTTCTCTCAGAGATGTGCGCGAGCAAGACGCTTGACGCCAAGTTCATCAAGGTCGAGAGCGAGCATTCTGCCATGGCCGCCTGCCTTGGAGCTTCGCTTGCGGGAGCGCGGACGTTCACGGCGACTTCAGCCCAGGGTTTGACGCTCATGCACGAGCTTCTGCATTGGGCTTCGGGAGGACGGATGCCAGTGGTCATGGGCAATATTAATCGCGCAATGGCCCCCGGTTGGAGCATCTGGACAGACCAGAACGATAGCCTCTCGCAGCGTGACACGGGCTGGATCCAGTTTTATTGCGCCTCGAACCAGGAAGTGCTCGATACGGTCATCCAGGCCTTCAAAGTTTCGGAGGCGCTTCTCATCCCGAGCATGGTCGTGCTTGATGCGTTCGCCCTTTCGCATACATATGAGGTGGTGGACATCCCCGACCAGGCCAAGGTGGATGCCTACCTTCCCCGGTTCAACCCGCCTGTGCGGCTTACGCCGTCCGACCCGCATGCGTTCGGCGGGCTGACTTCGCCCGAGCACTATTTTGAATTCCGGTACAAGCTTCAGAAAGACATGGAAAAAGCGCCGGCTCTGATCGAGGAGACGGGCCGGGAATACGAAAAGATGTTCGGCCGCTACCTCGGGCTGGTCGAAGATTACTTGTGCGAGGATGCCGACCTCATTCTTGTGACGTCGGGCACGGCCGGGTATACGGCGCGAGTCGGAGTTGATTTGCTGAGGAAGGAAGGGGTTAAGGCGGGGAATCTGAGGATAAAGGTGTTCAGGCCATTCCCGTTCGAGAAAGTACGTCAGGTTGTGGCGGGAGCGAAAAAGGTCGCGGTTGTTGACCGGAACATCAGCTACGGGCATCACGGAATTTTCTATCAGGAAGTGAAATCAGCCTTGTACGGCGCGGATCACGACGTGCCGGTTTTCGGGTTCATCACAGGACTCGGCGGCCGGGATGTCACGCCGGACACATTCAAGGAGGTCGCCGGGCTGACGATGGCCAAGAGCAGGCCGGAAGAGGAGATCACCTGGATTGGAGTGAAAAAATGAAAAAAGAAAGGACGATGAAGCTGACCCTCCCGACGGAAGAATTGATGAGTTCCGGCAACCTGGCCTGTCAGGGCTGCGGCGCCACTCTGGCGATGCGGTATGTGCTCAAGGCGCTGGGACAGAAGACTGCGCTATGCATACCAGCGTGCTGCTGGTCGGTGATCGACGGACCAGTCCCCTATTCCACGCTTGCTGTGCCGATTTTTCACTGCGCTTTCGAGACGGCGGCCGCATCGGCCTCCGGGTTGAAAGCGGGGCTCGAAACGGTGGGTGATACGGAGACGACGGTCGTGGCCTGGGCGGGAGACGGAGGCACTTTTGATATCGGCATACAGGCGCTATCTGGGGCGGCCGAGCGCAATGACGACTTCATCTATGTCTGTTATGACAACGAAGCTTACATGAACACGGGGATTCAGCGGAGTTCGGCCACTCCTTATGGAGCGTGGACGACGACAACGCCAGTGAAGCATTTCAAGAACAGGCCGAAAAAAGATATTGATTCCATCATGGCGGCCCACCGGATTCCTTATATCGCAACGGCTAATACCAGCTATCCCGAAGACCTCTACAAGAAGATGAAAAAGGCCAAGGATATCAAGGGGACGCGGTTTTTCCATATTTACGCCCCCTGCCCGACGGGATGGAAGGCCAGACCGGAGGATACCATCAAGTTTGGACGGATGGTCGTCCAGAACTGCATCTTTCCTCTGTACGAGGTCGAGAACGGAGAAAAATATACTATCAATATCCGGCCGCGCGAGAAGAAACCCATCGTTGATTATTTGCGGCTCCAGGGACGATTCCGCCATTTGAAGGATGAGGACATCGCGTTCATGCAGGCCGAAGTCGACCGCAACTGGGAGCGCCTCCTCAAAAAATGCGAAACGAAGTAAGAGGAGAAAAATGGGGACGGTTCTATTTTTTAAGATTAGGAGAGAGAAAAAAAATAGAACCGTCCCCATTTTGTCTTGAAAAAAAAGTCGATTATTCCTATAATTTATATATATATTTAAGGAGACGGAGATGAAAAAGCTACTTGCGGTGGCAGCGGTTGCAATTTTTTTGCTCCTGTTCGCGGCTGTCCTAATCCGGCCGGCTCATTCCCGGGGCAATTACAGCCAGGCCCCGGATTTTAAAGTGACAGACCTCACCGGGAAATCGATTTCCTTATCTGATTACAGAGGCAAGGTTCTTTTCCTGAATTTCTGGGCCACCTGGTGCCCTCCCTGCCGGGCCGAGATTCCCGAGTTCGTCGAAGTGTACGGCGAGCAAAAAGCCAAAGGTCTCGAAATCCTGGGCATCTCCCTGGATTCTAAAGGCAAGGAGGCGGTCGCCGCGTTTGTCAATAAATATAAAATCAACTATCCCGTGGTCCTGGAAACAAGAAACATGACCGAAAAGCTGGTCAACGACTATCGACCGGGCCAGTTTATCCCCACGACGATCATCATCGACAAACAGGGCCAGATCCGGAATAAACACGTGGGCCAGATGAGCAAGGAGATGCTCGTGAAGTATTTCCAGCAGCTCGCCTCGGAATAGTCGGTATCTATGTCGGGCGCCGAAAACGTATCTCTCTTAGTGGCGCTCTCTGCAGGCTTTCTCTCCTTCCTCTCGCCCTGCGTGCTTCCGCTCATCCCCTCGTATATGGCTTTCATCACCGGCGTTTCCATCGAAGAGCTCTCGCAAAAGGAAAACCTGAGACTGGTCAGGAAAAAGGTCATTCTCAGCTCACTCTTTTTTATCCTCGGGTTTTCGCTCATTTTTATCGCGCTGGGCGCGTCGGCGACGTTCATCGGGAAGGTCCTGTCAAATAATATCCGCTGGGTTGAGGTCATCGGCGGGGCGATCATCATCCTAATGGGCCTTCACTTTGCGGGCGTCTTCAGGCTCAGATTTCTGGACAAGGAACGGGCCATCCATATCCAAAAAAAGCCCCTCGGCCTTCTCGGGACTTTCCTCGTGGGCATGGCGTTTGCGGCGGGCTGGACGCCCTGTGTCGGGCCAATCCTCGGGTCCATCCTGACTCTGGCTGCCACCACACAGAGCGTGCTCGAAGGGATCGTCCTGCTGGCAGTTTATTCGGCCGGCCTCGGCATTCCCTTCTTTGTCACGGGCCTCATCCTCCACAAATTCTTCGAGTATTTCCAATCAGTCCGGAAATACTTCAGAGCGATCGAGATCGGTGGGGGGGTTCTATTAATTATCGTCGGCGTAGCGCTCGTCGCGGGCTATTTTTCCCGCCTCACCGCCATGCTTCAATAACAGAGTTGGCGCTGCAACTTCACCAGCGGTAAACGACCGCGGCCCAGGTAAACCCGGCCCCAAAAGCATCCATCAAAACGATATCCCCCTTCTTGAGCTTCCGGGCTTCGTGAAGCTCGTGGAGGCTTATGGGGATGGAAGCCACAGACACGTTCCCGTAATTCTGAATATTGACGTAGACCTTTTCGGCGGGCACGCCCAGACGTTCGCCCGTGGCGTCGATGATTCTTGTGTTGGCCTGGTGTGGGATGAGCCAGCGGACGTCCTCTTTGCTCAGCCCGGCTTTCTTCAACGCTTCAATTGCCGCTTCTCCCATCCTTTTCACGGCGTGCTTGAAGACCTCATTTCCCTTCATTTGAAGACAGTGAAGGTCGCCGGCCACCGTCTGGAGTGATGCCGGCATTCTCGACCCTCCGGCCGGAAGCAAAAGCAGGCTGGCCAGGGACCCGTCCGCCTTCCAGTAGTGAGAAAGCATTCCCGAATCATCCTTGCTCTCCTCGAGGACCACGGCCCCCGCAGCGTCGCCGAAAAGAACACACGTGTTGCGGTCCTTCCAGTTCGTGATCTTGGTCAAGAGCTCGCTTCCGATGAGCAGGATGCGCTTGTTAACCCCGCTCAGGATCAGGCTTTCCGCGAGAATCATACCGTAAAGAAATCCCGTGCACCCGGCGCTGATGTCAAACGCCGGAATATGGTCGGCCTCAAGCCCCTGCTGCACCCAGCAGGCCGTCGAGGGAAAGATTGTGTCCGGCGTTGACGTGGCCACAATAATGAGGTCAACGTCCTTGACATGGAGGTTCCCATGCCGCAAGGTCCGCTTGGCGGCTTCAAGGCAGAGGTCGGAAGTGGCCTGGCTTTCTGAAGCAATGTGCCTTTCTTTTATGCCCGTCCGGGTGATGATCCACTCGTCGGTCGTATCGACCATCTTCTCGAGGTCGGCATTCGTCAGAATTTTCTCCGGCGCATAAAAGCCGGTGGACGTGATTTTTATTTTTCTTCCTGGCTCGTGTCTCATTGTCGTCTCTCGGCTCAAGGAATATCAGCTTAATAGAATACATATAACGACCGAATTTGCAAATAGAGGGGAGGGAGAGGTGGCTCGAAGTCACGCTACGATTTCCCCAGCGAGGAAATCTTGCTCGATTCGCTCCTCGCTCTCCTCTTCGAG
>CAZLFV010000161.1:0-4614 GCA_964558915.1 uncultured Eubacteriales bacterium
CCACGAGCTCGAGGTCATCGAGAAATCCGGGTTCGCGCCTTATTTTCTCATCGTTCATGACGTCATCGAGTTTGCCCGCCGTCACCGCATCCTCCACAACCTCAAGGGCTCGGGTGCTTCATCTTACCTGGCTTACTTGCTCGGCATCTCCCACGTCAACCCGATCGAGTTTGACCTTTACTTTGAACGCTTCCTCAACAGCGGCCGCAACGACCCTCCTGATATCGACCTGGATTTTGACTCTCGCAAACGCGATGAAGTCCTCAAGTATGTGCTGGACAAATACGGCCATGGAAGGACGGGAGCGGCCTTTGTCTGCAGCCTGAAGAATTACCGCGCCCGCTCAGCCCTCTACGAGACGGCCCGGGCCTTCGGCATTCCGCCCGAGGAAGCGCGGTCGCTGACAAAAAGAATCCCCTATTTCGCCGAGCCCGATTTTTTGAGGCGCGACAAGCCCGCAGCCGGCCACCTCGACATCTGGAAGATGGCCTCGGAGCTGGGGGGTGTTTATGCGGAAATTTCGCTTCATGTCGGGGGCGTCATCCTCACGCCGGCGCCGGCGACCCGGTACCTCCCGCTTGAAGAGTCGGCCAAGGGACTCACGATGAGCCATTTTGACCGGGATGCGGTCGAGGACTTGAAGCTCATCAAGCTCGATCTGCTTTCGGTGCGCGGTCTTGCGGCCATATCCGAAACCAAAGAGAGGCTGAGCCTGCGGAGCATCCCTCCCGATGACGCGAAAACATACAAGATGCTCCAGACGGCCCAGACCATCGGCTGCTTCCAGGTGGAAAGCCCGGCCATGATGAACCTTTTGCGCCGGATGAAGCCGGAAAATATCTACGAGCTGACCCAGGCCCTGGCGCTCATCCGGCCGGGCCCGACCGAGAGCGGGATGAAAGAAGCGCTCCTCCGGGCCCGGGAGAAAAGGCAGTCGTTCCGTGACCCTCTCCTCGGGAAGATCCTTCCCGAGACGGAAGGGCTTCTCCTCTACGAGGAGCAGGTCATGCAGGTGGCGGAGCGGGTGGCCGGGATGCCGCCTGAGGAGGGTGACCTGTTGCGGCGGGCCCTCAAGAAGAAAAATGGGACACGGCTGGCGCTCAAAGACAAATTTTTTGGTGAGGCGCGCGAGCGGGGCTACACTGCGGCTGAAGTCGAGAAGTTGTGGACGACCATGGAGAAATTCTCCTCCTACTCCTTCAACAAGGCCCACAGCGCTTCGTACGCGGCTATGGCCTACCAGGCCGTCTATCTCAAGGCCCATCACACCGTGCCGTATCTTGCGGCCGCGCTCAACGCCGGCGGCGGGTATTATCCGCTCACCGAGTACATCGAAGAGGCGAAACGCCGCGGCATTCAATCCCTGGGGCCGGACATCAATCGGAGCGGATTCGAGTTCGAAGTGGAAGGGCCGAATATCCGCGTCGGCCTGACCTCAATCAAGGGGCTGGCGCTGAAGACGGTGGAGAAGGTCATCGAGGAACGGAAAGACGTCGCGTTCGATTCAGTCGAGGATTTCCTCAGCCGCGTCCATCTCGGAAGGGCGGAGCTCCTGTCGCTCATCAAGGCCGGGGTGTTCGATTCCCTGGAGCCGCGGCGGACCCGGCAGATCCTGCGCTATTTCCAGGGGCTCGAGGACATGGAGGAGGTTGCGGACATGAACCCGCACGAGAAGACCAAGATGCTCGTCGATTCCCTCGGGTTCAGCCCGGGCCCGGATTCGCTCGAGCTCTATGAAGGGAAAAGGCCAGAGCTCCGGATCGGAGACCTAGGGAATTACGCTGGCCGGCAGGTGGAGCTCGTGGTGCGCGTCGTGGATGCCCGTCTCAAAGAGACGAACGGCGGCCGCAAGTACTTTTATCTTTTTGAGGACGAGACCGGCCTTCTCGAAGGAGTGGGGGAGAAGCGGTGCCTGAGCTTCGGCTCGCCGCCCGTCTGCTGTTTGAGGGGGGAGGTCCGCCGCGACGGCGCCGGTGTGGTCAAGATCCACAACTGCTCCTTCTTAAAAACGTTTTAGAAGGAGAGGAGAAAGACAATGGATGATTATCGATTCTCAGTGGTGATCGGGAAAAATGGCAAGGGCTGGGTGGCGGTCTGCCCGGAATTTGGGGATTGCGAGGCCCACGGCCGGAGCTACGAGGAAGCTCTGGTGAATATTCGCGAAGCGATCCAGGTCCGAATCGAGGACTGTCTGGGAGATAACGAAGACATCCCTCAGGCCGAGGTCGTCAACTTTGCGATGCTCAGGCTGGCCAGCCCATAAAATCAGAGAGAAATATCCCTGCTTTCCGAAGCCCGAGGAGGGACAGACGAGAGAAGAGTTTTAAATCCTATTCGTAGACCAGAATTTCTACGCGTCTGTTCTGGGCTCTTCCGTCTTTGGTCCCATTGTCTGCAATTGGCGCAGAGCTTCCGAGGCTGATCACCTGCATTCTGTGAAGGGGAACATGATATTGTTTATAGAGATATTCCATCACCGCGTCAGCTCGTTTCTTGCCCAGGACCAGATTGTATTCGTCAGAGCCTGTGCTGTCTGTATGCCCCTGGATTTCTAGATAAACTCCCCTGTTGTCTTCAATGAGTTTCTGGACAAAAGCATCCAGAGCGGCTTTAGTCTCGGGGCTCAATTCGTAGCTGTCGAACTTGAACTTGGACTCTTTATTCTGGAGGATTTCCTTGGAGATCAAGGTTCCCTGGGCGTATCTTTTGACCTCTTCGATCTTGCCGTCCACAGACTTCAATTCAGCCTGCTGCTGGGTGATCAGAGAACCGATCGACGCCAATTTCTCATCATGCTCCCTGATTCTCTTCTGATTTTCCTCGATGGCCGTCTCGATGCCCTGGATTTTTTTGTCCAGAGGGACAATCTCTTGGTTGACGTATTTCTTGGTTGCGCATCCTGTGGCGAAAGCCAGACCGACCAGCAGCACAATGGCTGCAAAATAAGAGACCCGGTTTTTATTCATTTTGTTCCTCCTCCCGGCGCGCTTTGTTTAGATGCAGCGGCCAATGATTAAAGCGCATTATACCGTATTTTTTCGCGTCTTTCAAGAAAATGCAACAGAGGGTAGATTGCCGATAGAAAACGTTATTGAAACGAAAAGCCTCCTGATATAAGGTTGTTTTTGATGGAAACACAACATCACCCGATGGGTGAGACCTTAACCAGGAGGGTATTTTTATGATACAGCAAGGGATTTTGCCTTTCAAGCTTGAACATGCCGATGAACTGATCACGCCGCGAAGCGGCCTGGCCTTGTTTGCAGAGGTGGTGCGGACACTGAGGGTGGATCAAAAAGTTCGGGAGGCATTTCCTCGGCCCGGCTCGAACCGGGGATATGGGGCCTGGAGCTACATTGAGCCGCTGCTTCTGATGGTGGAAGGGGGCGGGCGTCACATCGAGGATCTGCGGGAGATACGGGACGATGAGACGCTGCGGTGGCTGGTGGGTCTTTCTCGGATGCCGTCGCTGTCGACGTTTGGGGACTGGTTGGTCCGGATGGGGGCTAGTGGCGGGGTGGAAGCGATGGGTCAGATTTCGGAGGAGGTGGCGGAGACGATCTGGAAGCGGATGGCGACGGCGGAGTATACGCTGGATGTGGATGCGACGGTGATCGAGGCGGAAAAGCGGGAGGCCCAGTGGACCTATAAGAAGGTGCGGGGGTATCAGCCGATCTTGGGCTTTTTAGCGGAGACCGGTGTTTGCTTGGCGCATGAGTTTCGCGAAGGGAACGTGGCGGCCCAGAGCGGGGCCCTGAGATTCCTGAAGCGGTGTTTGAAACGCTGTCCCAAGATCAGATATCTTCGTTCCGACAGCGCCTTCTATCAGGCGGAGGTATTCAACTTTTGCCAGGAAGAAGGGCTTGGGTTTACCATCACGGCCGACCAAGATGCTGGTGTTAAAGAAGTTATCAAGACGGTGAGGGACTGGAAGCCGCTTCTCGGGCCGGAGGGCGAGGCCTCGGACCGGGAGGTCGGCACGGCCATTCACCTTTTGAGCAAAGCCCGGGAGCCTGTCCGTTTGGTGGTCCAACGCTGGCGCGATCCTCAGCTTCCACTGTTTGAGCCAAACGGCTATTGTTACCATGTCATCGCCAGCAACCGGGATGAGCTTGAGGCGGAAGAGGTGGTCTGGTTTCATAATCAGCGGGGGCAAGTGGAGAACCTGATCAAGGAGTTGAAGATCGGGTTTGGGATGGAGCAGATGACCAGCGGTGACTTCTCCGCCAATGCGCTTTGGTTTGCGCTGGGGGTACTGGCCTATAACTTGACGCAAGCGCAGAAGCTTCTCTTCCTGGAAGAGGGGTGGCGTTCGAAGACGATCGCGACATTGCGTTGGCAGTTGATCGAAACGGCGGGGCGACTGGTCCGGCATGGTCGCCGGCTTGTCCTTCGTCTGGCCACATCATTGCAGAAGTACCGATTGTTCCTCGACATTCGTCGGGTTTGCGCGGCTTTCCCCTAGCCTCTGTGATCCTTTCTCATTAGAACAATGATAATCCCATGGTAAGGGAAGCATTTTCAAAATTCGGAAGAGAGCCGGGATGGACAAAAATACCCTTTCCTTTTTGGTGTCAAGAGTACAACCTCACCGCTCTCCTGGTCTAAAAACGC
>CAZLFV010000162.1:0-4607 GCA_964558915.1 uncultured Eubacteriales bacterium
TTATCGCTGCCTTCATGCTCGGCATGGGCCGGGCTATCGGCGAGACGATGACCGTGCTGATGGCCACAGGGAACGCGCGGTCCTTCCCTCATGGGCTTTTGCAGTCCATCAGGACCATGACCTCGAATATCGCCATTGAGCTCGGCGAAGTCCCGTATTTTTCCACGCATTATTACGCTCTGTTCGCCATCGGCCTGGTCCTCTTCCTGATGACCTTTTGCGTCAACCTCATTGCCGATATCTTCTTGAAGAAATACCAGGAGCGCGAACAATGAGCCCGCGGCTGATGAGGAAAAAGAAAATTGTCCAGTGGGCTGGATTTTTCCTGCTCAGAGTCTGTCTCTATCTCGTCCTGGCCGTGCTTCTTTTGTTTCTTTACGATGTCGGAACGAAGGGCGGGAGCGCGGTTACCTGGCAGTTCTTAAGCCAAGCTCCGCGGCGGGGCATGACCGAGGGCGGAATCTTTCCCGCTATTATAGGAACTTTTTTAGTGACTGTGGTTACCGCGATTCTGGCCATCCCGCTCGGAATGTTTGCGGCGATCTATCTGAATGAATACGCCCGGCAAACCCGGATCACGCGGATTATCCGGCTGTCGATCCGGAATCTCTCTGGCGTTCCCTCGATTGTCTACGGGCTTTTTGGGGTTATTCTCTTCGTTAATATCTTGAAGTTCGGGACGTCCATTCTTTCCGCAGGACTCACCCTTGGCCTGCTCACCCTGCCCTGGACCATCACGGCCAGCGAGGAGGCTCTCAAGACTATTCCCAATTCCTACAGGGAAGGAGCATTGGCCCTGGGAGCGACAAAATGGCAGTCGATCCGGACAAACGTCCTGCCGTATGCTTTACCCGGCATGCTGACAGGAGCCGTCTTGGGCCTGGCCCGCGCCGCCGGGGAAACAGCTCCGATCATGTTCACCGGCGCGGCCTTCTATCTTCCCTATCTCCCCAAATCGCTGAAGGATCAGTTCATGGCGCTCCCTTATCATCTTTATATCATGGCCACCCAGCATCATGATATCGCTAAGGTCCGGCCGCTGGCCTACGGCACAGCTCTGGTCCTGATTGCCCTGGTGCTGGGGATGAACATGGTCGCTGTCATTATTAGGTACAGGTTGAGGAAAAAAAGGAGAATCTGAGATGCCAAACGTCGCGTCCAAGATAGAGGCTAAAAACCTGAATTTTTACTATGGAAATACGCAGGCGCTCAAGAACCTCAATATCGTCTGCCCCGAGAAAAAGGTGACGGCGATCATCGGGCCATCTGGCTGCGGCAAGTCGACGTTCATCCGGACTCTCAACCGGATGAATGATGTCATCCCGAATACAAGAGTCAGCGGCACAATTTATCTCGATGGCCAGAATATCTTCTCGCCCAAAGTTGACGTCGTCGAGCTGCGCAAGCGCGTGGGAATGGTATTTCAGAAGCCCAACCCTTTTCCCAAATCGATTTTTGATAATGTTGCTTACGGCCTGAGGATCAACGGTCGCACTGACCGCCGCAAGCTGGCCGAGACCGTCGAGCGGAGCCTCCGTCACGCGGCCCTCTGGGATGAGGTCAAGGACCGTCTTGAGGAAAACGCCTTTGCCCTTTCGGGCGGCCAGCAGCAGCGACTCTGCATTGCCCGGGCCCTGGCCGTCGAGCCCGAAGTCATCCTTTTTGACGAGCCCTGTTCGGCCATCGACCCCATCGCCACGGCCAAGATTGAAGATTTGATCCATAAACTCAAGCAGGATTACACGGTTGTCATCGTGACGCACAACATGCAGCAGGCCGCCCGCGTCTCCGATTTGACGGCGTTCATGATGCTCGGCGAATTGATCGAGTTTGACCTCACGGAGAAGATTTTTACTAACCCGGCCAATAGATTGACCGAAGACTATATCACCGGCAGATTCGGATAAGGAGAAGAGCGCATGGAAAGACAATTTGACGAGGATCTCGCCGTCCTAAAAGAGGCACTCATGAGAATGGCCACGCTGGTGGAGGAGTCGATTGCTCTTTCTGTTCAGGCGCTCAAAGAACGGAACGAAGAATTCATCCAGCAGGTTCTGGAGAGAGAAGGAACGATCAATGACCTTGAGGTCGAAATTGAACAGATGGCTCTCAAACTCATTGCCCTCAAGCAGCCGATGGCCGGCGACTTGAGGATGATCGTTTCGGCCATGAAAATGTCCGGAGAACTCGAGAGGATGGGGGACGAGGCTGTCAATATTGCCGAGAGGGCCCAAGTGCTCCTCAAAGTGCCGCTGCTCAAGCCGTTGCTTGACATCCCCCGGATGGTCACATTGGCCCAAAATATGGTCAGGGATTCAGTCCGGTCCTATATCGACCAGGACGCCTCCCTGGCTAAGAATATTTGTGAACGAGACGATGAAGTGGATGACCTCTATGATCAGGTCTTTCGAGAGTTGTTGACGTACACGATTGCCGACCCGACGACGATTCCGCGGGCTATGGAACTCGTTTTGATCAGCCGGCATCTGGAACGCATTGCGGATCACGCCACGAACATCAGTGAAGACGTTATCTATCAAGTAGAGGGGAGAACGATCAAGCACCACTTTGAAGAGAAGCACCCCCCCGAGAATAAATCCTGAGAAGTTCGCTAACTCTTCCCTCCTTCTCTTTTGGGTGCGAATTTCTTTATAATAGAGTCACAAGACGGACTTGAGGCTGGAATAAATTGACCTTAGCAAAAGCCGTTGCCATTGTCGATGATGAGCCGGACCTCCTTGAGCTTGTCTCTCATCACCTCAAGCGGGCTGGATTTGAGACCCAGACCTTTCTTGAGGGCCGGACCTTCCTGAAGTATCTTGACCGCCACCGGCCCGACCTCGTCATTCTGGACCTCATGCTGCCTGATGCAGACGGGTTCGAAATCTGCAAGAGCCTGCGGTCCAAAAAAGAGTTCGCCTCTCTGCCGATTATCATGCTCACGGCCAAAGGTGACGAGACGGACCGGGTCCTCGGCTTGGAACTCGGGGCCGATGATTATGTCACTAAACCGTTTTCCGTCAAAGAGCTCGTGTCCAGGGTTAAGGCCGTCCTCCGGAGGCTTGAGGCGCGGCCGCTAACTCAGAAAATGGACATAGGCAAGCTTGCCATCGACCTGGAACGATACAAGGTTCTGGTCGAAGGGCGTGAAATTGAGTTGACCTCCACGGAGTTCAAAATCCTGGCCTTCCTGGCCCTGAACAAAGGCCGGGTTTATACTCGCGACCAGATTCTAGACCATCTCTGGGGACAAGAAAAGATTGTCGTGGACAGGACAATCGATGTCCATATCCGCAATCTCAGGGAGAAGCTGGGCAGGGCCGCCTCACTGGTTCAGAATGTTCGCGGCGTGGGGTACAAAATAGAAGAATGAGAAAATCCTTTTTCTGGAAGATCTTCGGCTGGTATGTGATCATTGTGCTGGCCCTCGGACTGCTCGTTTCTTTCTACTCTTTTCGGATGGTTCGGCGGCACTTCACCGAGAACCAGGTAAGGCATCTGGAGAACCTGGCGCAGACCTTAAAGTTGACCATCCAGCCTCTTCTCCTGGAAAAGCGGACTGAAGAGATGAATCGTTTCATCAAGGAGTTCGGCACAAAGATCCAAACCCGGATTACGGTCGTGGACGCCGAGGGAGTGGTCCAGGCCGATTCTGAAGAAAACTATGCGACCATGGAAAGTCACCGCTACCGGCCAGAAATCCAGCAAGCCCTCCAGGGTCAAACCGGTACTGCCATCCGCTGGAGCGACACCGTACGACAGGAGATGCTTTATGTCGGCCTGCCCCTGATAAACGAGGGGAATGTCATTGGCGTCCTGAGGGTCAGCCTGTTCTTGAAAGACATTCAGCGCCTGATTGCGCAGATCAATAAAGATACTGTCCGGGCCGTGGCCATCCTCCTCCTACTTATGGTGGCGATGGCCTATTTTGTTTCTCGCAGCCTGAGCCGTCCGGTCAGGGAATTGATTGAGGCTTCCCGTAAGGTCGCCTCCGGAGATTTCAACGTCCGGGTTTTTCCTAAAACCAAAGATGAAATCCGGGACCTTGCCGAGAATTTCAACTCCATGACAGAAGAGATCAAGGGACTTTTCAATAATCTGTCCCGGCAGAAGGAGGAGCTCGAGAGCATTCTGTCCTCTATCCAGGAGGGCCTGCTCGTTCTGGATAAGGATGGCCAGATTATCTTGGCCAACCAGAGCCTGAAGAACATCGTCGGAAAGGGCCAAATTGATGAAAGGTTCTATTGGGAAGTCGTCCGGAGCTCCCGCTTTGGAGAGCTCATCACCCAGGCGAGAAGGGAGAAGCGCAACCTCCAAGGCGAATTCAATCTGAATGAAAAAGATTACATCTGCAACGCTTCCTACCTTCCCTCTTCCGAACGGCTTGTTGTGACGATCTATGACCTGACAGAGATGCGCCATCTGGAGCGTCTCAAAAGAGATTTTGTGCTTAACGTTTCCCATGAATTGCGGACGCCGCTCACCGCGATCAAGGGCTTTGTGGAGACCTTGGAGGGAGAGGTCGAGGAAAAGCACAAGAATTATCTTGGCATTATCAAGAGAAACACGGAACGGCTGATCAATATCGTCAAAGATTTGCTTCTTCT
>CAZLFV010000163.1:0-1340 GCA_964558915.1 uncultured Eubacteriales bacterium
GAGGAAGAGACGGCCACGGTCGTGACGGTTGACTGCTACGGGACGATGTGGGACAAGACAATCAAGCTCCCGGCCTATCCTTGCCTTGGCTTTACCCGACTCAACAATATGGGTTTGGGGGGGATTTGTGAATCCGACTTGCCGTCGGCGATGACTCACATTATCTTTCAGGGGCTGGCCGGAAAACCGGGTTTCATAACCGACCCAACCATGGACGAATCAAAAAACAGCATCATTCTGGCTCACTGTTTGGGAACGACCAAGATGGATGGCCCGGATAAACCGGCTGCTTCGTTTAAATTGCGGACGATTATGGAACGCCAGGAAGGAGTCGTCCCCCAGGTCAAGATGCGGGTCGGCCAGAAAGTCACCCAGGCGATTCTCATCGGCCCGGATTTGATTCGGTACTTCACGGGCAAAATTATCGACACGCCGGTCTCTCTCGAGCACAACAGAGGCTGCCGGACGAAGATTGAGGTTCAGGTGGACGGCGAGGCAGCGAAGCTCTGGAAAAATTGGTCGCACGGATTACACCGCCAGACATGCTATGGCGATATCACCAAAGAGCTCGCCCATTTCTGCCGGTTCAAGGAAATCCAGATGGTCAATGAGGCCGCCTGAAAGAACCTCCAATGAAGCGCTGGAACGGTTGGGGCAGCGATAAGATTGAGCCCTCTTTGTCTTCCTCGGCAAAGGCTCACCTCGCTGAGGTTATTGGGCCCGGCCAAGCCGGGCCAACCGCAGATTTTAATAACGTCGTCCTCCGCTGTCCGGCCAGCCGCTTGCCCGACCATCCGCTGATCAGCAGGGATCCCGGCTTGAGGCTGTGCCATGCGCGCGGGCAATCTCTCCCGGATTGGATCGCTTTGAGATATGGCACGGTCGGGCTTTTCCCGGACGGCGTGGCCAAGCCGGCTGATGAGGGCGAGGTCGAGGAGCTTATTTCATTTGCCGAGAAAAATCACATCCACCTCATTCCCTATGGCGGAGGCACGAGCGTTGTCGGACACATCAATCCAACCAAAGAAGGCTGGCCTGTTCTGACAGTGAG
Source organism: uncultured Eubacteriales bacterium (assembly GCA_964558915.1). Lineage (GTDB taxonomy): Bacteria > Acidobacteriota > Aminicenantia > Aminicenantales > UBA8522 > CAZKEW01. The sequence continues at coordinate 1,052 of CAZLFV010000163.1, forward strand.
CCTTGAACGGCTCAGAAAAATGATCCGGCTCGACGAAACGAACTGGCTGGCGACCTTCGGGGCCGGGGTTAGCGGGCCTCATTTGGAAGCCCAGTTGCGGGCGCAAGGCGTCTAAGGGCGTGAAGGAGCGCACCGATGGGGGAACCCCATCCCAAACGAGCAGGTCCAGATGAATTCGGGCTGCCTTTTGACTATGAGTGGAAGACTGCCCTCAAGGGCACGCAGAAACTTGTGCACCTTGCGATGGAGCGGGTGGTTCGAGCTGTGGCTCAGGCGCCACAGACAAAGC
>CAZLFV010000163.1:1350-4602 GCA_964558915.1 uncultured Eubacteriales bacterium
GGCTATACGCTTGGCCATTTTCCGCAGTCCTTCGAGTTTTCGACCCTTGGCGGATGGATTGCGACTCGCTCAAGCGGCCAGCAGTCCCTTTATTACGGCCGAATTGAAGACCTGTTCGCCGGCGGGACCGTGATCGCTCCGACGGGAAAACTGGAGCTCCCGCCTTTCCCGGCCAGCGCCGCAGGGCCTGATCTAAGGCAGATCGTCCTCGGTTCTGAAGGCAGGATCGGGATCATTACCCGGGCTATCGTCCGAGTCAAACCCTTGCCCGAGCAGGAAAAATTCCACGCTATTTTTTTCCCCGACTGGACCCAGGGCCTGGCGGCTGTGAGGGAGGCCGTTCAATCTCGCCTCCCGTTATCCATGCTCCGGCTGAGCGATGCTGTTGAAACAAGCACCACTTTGATCCTCGCCGGCCGGGAGCGGGTCGTGCGCCTTCTTCATCGGCTCCTTCGTGCTCGGGGGCTTGGACAGGAAAAATGCATGCTTCTTGTCGGGATCACGGGCAAAAGCGAAAACGTGAGAAAAACGCGCCAGGCAGCATTGGAAGTCAGCCGGGCTTACGGCGGGGTCCATATCGGACGGATGATGGGCAACGAGTGGCACAAGAGCCGGTTCCGGTCGCCCTACCTGCGCAATACGCTCTGGGATTGCGGCTACGCTGTGGACACACTCGAGACGGTTTTTCTCTGGCGAGATTTGCCCCGAGCCGCAGAGGCAATCTTGGAGAAACTCCGCGGTGGATTGAGCGATATCGGCGAGAAAGTCCTTGCTTTTATCCACGTTTCTCATGTCTATGCTACGGGAGCCAGCATTTATGCGACGTATCTTTTCCGCCTGGCAGAAACAGCCGGGGAAACGCTGGAGCGGTGGCGAAGACTCAAGAATGCCGCCAGCCAGGCGATCCTGGCCCACGGCGGAACCATCAGCCACCAGCATGGCGTTGGAGTCGATCATTTACCCTATCTCGCTCCTGAAAAAGGAGCACTGGGGATGCATGTCCTGGCTGAGTTTATTAGGAAATTCGATCCGAACGGAATCATGAATCCGGGGAAGCTTGTCGAGGCAAAGAATCTGAAATGAGACCTCAAGAATACTTTTCTCCATGGCCGCCCGGTTGGCGGAGCCTCGCTTGGAACGGGCTTGACCAAGCGTGGGATATTATTATCGTCGGCGGCGGCATCACCGGCGCCGGAATTTTGGCCGTGGCGGCACGCTGCGGGCTGCGTGTTCTTCTCCTGGAGCAGGCTGATTTTGCCTCGGGGACATCGGGCCGGTCGTCAAAAATGGTCCATGGCGGACTTCGCTACCTGAAACATTTTCATCTGAAACTGACCCGGGAGAGCGTTCAGGAACGCCAGTATCTTCTCCGTGCCGCATCCGGGCTTGTTGATCCTCTGAGCTTTGTTTATCCCGTCTACAAAGGCGACAGCCCCGGCCCCTGGCTGATGGGAATAGGGCTGGGCATTTACACCCATCTGGCTCCGGACGCCGGGAAATCCCGTCGCCTGGATTCCATCGATTTGAGCATGAGAGCCCCGGGCTTAAAAATGGACAATTTGGAGCGCGGCTTTCAATACACCGATGCCCAGACAGATGATGCCCGTCTTGTCCTGCGGGTTCTGCACGATGGATTGGCCGCGGCCAAGGGAAAGGCCGTAGCCCTTAATTATTGCCGCGCAGTCAGGCCTGTATTTAAGGGCCGGCATGTTGTCGGAGTTCAGGTCCGGGATGAGGTCACGGGAAAAACGGCCGAAGTCTCGGCTTCTGTGGTCATCAATGCCTCCGGCGTCTGGGCCGATGAGCTGCGAAGCGAGATGGGCGCTCGTCGGCGGCTCAGGCCGCTCCGCGGCAGCCATCTTTTCTTCAGCCTTGAGAGGTTCCCGGTTTATCAGGCGATTGCCTTTAGCCATCCCGAGGACGGCCGTCCGGTGTTTGTCTATCCTTGGGAGGGCGTGAGCTTGGTTGGAACCACAGATGTCGACCATCGATATCTTCTGATGGATGAACCGATGATCTCTGTCGAGGAAGCCGACTATCTTCTCCGTGCCGTTCAGGAATGTTTCCCCGAATTTGAGCTTGAAAAAACGGATGTCATCAGTTCTCAGGCCGGCGTGCGGCCCATTGTCAGCACGGGGAAGAAAGAACCGTCAGAGGAAAGCCGGGATTATGTCGTCTGGCCTGAGCGAGGCCTCCTGACCGTGACCGGAGGGAAGCTCACGACATTCCGCCTGATTGCTATCGATGCCCTGCACGCAGCGCACGAAATGAAAACAGAGATACCAGCCCCAAATAGTGACATGAGCGTCTTTGACAATATCGTCCTGAGCGATCCAATCCCCGGTGTCAGCCCGGAGATGAAGCTCCGGCTCTGTGGCCGCTACGGTTCCGCGGCACCCCTGCTTGCCGCAGCCGCCCCTGAACGGCTGACGCCCGTTCAGGGCACGCCTTACCTGTGGCCAGAGCTCATCTGGGCGGCTCAAAACGAAGCTGTCGTCCACCTCGATGACCTTCTTTTGCGCCGGTTTCGTCTGGGTATTCTCTTGGCCGACGGCGGTCTGAGTCTTCTTTCGAGTCTTAAAAATTGGCTGCCGAAATCTCTGGGCTGGGATGATGCCCACTGGACCCGGGAAGTCGAGCGCTACTGGAGCATATGGCAGATTGCTCATGGCCTGCCGCCCGGATGGAAAGAATGATGCGAACACTTTTTATCGTCAATCCTCATGCGGCCGGCGGCCGAGCAGCCAGGATATTTCGTCAGATCGAGAACCGTTTGGGTGAGGTATTCGGAGATTCGTTTATTGCCGTCACCCAAACTCCGGAGGAAGTCGCGAGTCATATCCATCGCGCCGCTCAGGACGGAATAACGCATTTAATCGCGGTCGGGGGCGACGGAACAAACCATGTTGTACTCAATGCCTTGTACCAAAATCCTGTTCCGGGGATAACTTTCGGCTGCATCTCTGTCGGAACCGGAAGCGATTGGCGGCGCTCTTTGGGAGCCCCGACCGATCCTTTGGCCGCCGTGGAATGGCTGGCCCGGGCCAGACCGGTGCCCTGTGACTTAGGAAAAATCGAATACAGGGATTTTTCAAGCGGCGACGGGCCAGCGGCGCGCATCTTTTTAAACATTGCCAGTGCCGGAGTCAGCGGCGATGTCGATGCCCGGGTGAATCGTTCGAGACGCCGCACGTCTCTGACCTTCCTCCGGGCGACCGTCATGTCTCTCTTTCAGTATAAGCCGCAGCGGAT
>CAZLFV010000164.1:0-4537 GCA_964558915.1 uncultured Eubacteriales bacterium
TCACAGGATGGGAACCATAACCATGGGGAAGGCAATCTCGATCACCGCACAGATTGCTGAGGGCCTTTCGGAAGCCCATAAGCTCGGCATCATCCACCGGGACCTAAAGCCTGGCAACATCATGATCGACAAAGAGGGGAACGCTAAGATTATGGATTTCGGCATCGCCCGAACGCTGGCGGTAGAGGGGATCACACGCGAAGGAGCGATCATCGGGACGCCAGAGTATATGTCACCAGAGCAAGTGGAGGGAAGGGAAGCCGACCCGAGGGCGGACATATATGCCTTAGGAATCATCCTTTTCGAGATGGTGACGGGACGGGTGCCTTTTGAGGGCGAAACGCCGTTCAGCATCGCCAACAAGCATAAGACAGAGCCTCCGCCGGTCCCAAAGAAACTTGTGCCTCAGATTCCCGAGGGACTGAATAAACTGATTCTTCGATGCTTGGAGAAGGGGAGGGAGAAGCGGTATCAATCGGCTGAGGAACTTCTGGCCGATCTCGGCGCGGTCGAAGCGGCTCTCCCGACCGCCGAGCGCCTCGCTCCCAAACGCAAGACCATCACCCCTCGCGAAATTACAGTCAAGCTCACTCCGAGAAAGCTTCTTATCCCGGCCGGCGCCGTCATCCTAGTGGCAGTCATTATCCTGGGGCTTTGGAACTTCCTTCCACGCAAGCAGGCCCCGGTCTCCACTTCGGGACCTCCCTCCGTTGCCATTCTCTATTTCAAGAACAACACCGGCGACAAGAACCTAGACATCTGGAGAGAAGGGCTCAGCCTGTCGCTGATTACCAAGCTCTCCCAGTCCCGTTATATTCGTGTCCTGGACCAGAGTCAGATCTACGGAATCCTCAAGAGACTGGACCTTCTTGGACAGGACAGCTTAACGCCGGAAGATCTCAAAGAGATTGCCTCGCGAGGCCTGGCCACTCACATCGTTCGGGGAAGCCTCTCCAAAGCTGGGGAGAGGTTCAGGATTGACCTGACGCTCCAAAACGCCTCAACGCTCCAGATTATCGCTCCTGAAAGCGCAGACGGCACAGGGGAAGAAAGCCTTTTTGCCATGGTGGATAGCCTATCGGACCGTCTGAAAACGAATTTGGGGGTAACATTTCAACAGGCGGCCGCCGATGTCTCTAGAAGTATCAGAGATGTGACAACGAATTCGCCCGAAGCCTATAAGCTCTATGTCGAGGGTAACCGACTTGCCAACGCCGGCGACTTCAAACAGGCTATTTCTTACTTCGAAAAAGCCGTGGCCCTCGACCCCCAGTTCGCTGCAGCCTATATGGGATTATTTGATGCTTATTCGTACTTCGGGGGGGCGGAAAAGGAATACCTTCTCAATATTCGAAAAGCTTTTGACCTGAAAGAGCGAGTTTCTGAGCGCGAGCGCTTGGCCATCGAGGCTGAATATTATGCAGCTACTTCTGAAAAAACGTGGGATAAGGCCGTCGATGCGTACTCCAAGCTGATTACACTTTATCCTTGGGATCTTTCAGCCACATCATCCCTGGCGTTTCTCTATTGGAAGATGGACGAATGGGACCTGGCGATCGAGAAATATGAGGGTCTTAGACGATACAGGGAAGAGAACTATGGCTGGTATCTCATATTGGCTTGGTGCTACGTTTGCAAGGGACAGCCGGACAAAGCTCGGGAAGTTTTGGAAGATTATCTCGCCACGATCGCCGACAATGCACTTATCCGGGGGACGCTAGGAGATATTTATTGCATTCAGGGTGATTTCGAAAAGGCAAAAAAAGAAACTGACAAGGCTTATGTTCAAGCGCCCGAGGCCAATATTTACTCAAAGCACTTTTATCTAATGTGCACGGAGGATTTTGCTGCCCTGGAACCGGTCATAAAACAGATGGAAGCATCCCCCTTAGTCGGAAGCTGGATCGGCTTTGGGAGCGCTCCTCTCGCCCTACAGGGAAAACTCAAGGATGCGAGAACAAGCTGTGACAATTGGCTCGAGGAATGGCAGGGCAAGATTGACTCAAGGACTCTGGGTGCCATGTCGCTAGATTTTGCGCTGTTTCTGGAAAAAACGGACGATTTTGCCGGGGCATTGGCTGCCTGCGAAACTGCCCTTCGGAACGCCAAAGAAACAGGCGATATATGGAGAGAGTGTGTGGCGCTTTATTGCCGGGGAGTTATGCACGCCCGGCAGGGCAACATAAAAGACGCCCAAGAGTCGGCCGAGGAGTTACGCCGGGTCGTTGAGAGTGGGCCGGCGAAAAAGAGGATCAGGTTCTATGAGGCCCTACTGGGTGTGATTGCCCTGCAAAAACACGATGCGCAAAGCGCTCAGGACCACCTAAAGAAAGCTTTGTCCCTAACGGCAATTCAGGAACGGGCATATTCAGCTGCCATAGGGGGACTTCGAAGTTCATTTCTAGATTATCTGGCAGAGGCGTGTAGCCAGGCCGGAGAATGGCCGGAGGCCAAAAAAGCTTATGAGGATGTCCTTTCTTGTATGATGACCCGTGGAGATGGGCCTTCTAGCGCATTGGTTCTTGCCAGGGCCTATTACAAGCTTGGGAAAGTCCTGGAGCACCTCGGCGACAAGGCCAACGCCGCCGCGAAATACCGCAAATTCCTCGACCTTTGGAAAAACGCCGATCCAGGCCTGCCTGAAGTCGAGGATGCCAAGAAGAGGCTCGCCGCTCTAAGTTAATAAACCCGCGGCTTTGCCCTGCAAACTTAACTTGACATATTAAGTATTTAGGATCGAAACAACTTCCAGTTAAAATTCACTCAAAAAGGAATTTTACCTGCGCCGTTGGATTCGCTTTGACAGATCCCGGGTGATAGCGTCAGGCTTGCCGCTGGCGAGCTCCGCCAAGGGAACGACTGAAACGCGGCGATCAAGGTCATAACGCAGGTCTCCGGGATAGAGAACCGTCAGGCGTTCCAGGCTGAGGTCCGCCACCGCATGCCGCATGGAGGGCGTTAGACGGGGAGCATCCTGAAACTTCATCTCAACGCCGTACCGATGTCCTCCCCTAAAAAGAAGAAGGTCCAGCTCGGCGCCGGTATGAGTGGCCCAGAAATATGAGGCTTCCGGTCTCACTAGCTTGAGGACTTCCTCGATCGCATAGCCTTCCCATGAGGCACCCGCCTTGGGATGCGATAGGATTTCCTTTTCCGTGCCAAGGCCGAGAAGAGCGTGCAGAAGGCCGCTGTCTTTCAGATAAACCTTCGGAGACTTCACCTGCCGTTTCTGTATATTTTCGTGCCACGGAGGCAGCTGACGAATCATAAACATCCCGGTCAGAAGGTCCAGATATCGACGCGCGGTGGGCTCGGAAACGCTGAGAGAACGGGCCGCCTCCGCAGCGTTCCAGACCCCGCCATGATAATGCGACACCATCGTCCAGAAGCGAAACAGTGTCGCTGCCGGAATGGCACTGCCGAGTTGCGGCAGGTCCCGTTCAAGAAAAGTCTGGATGAACTGTCGCCGCCAGATGAAACTTGCGTTTTCCGACCGCGCGATGTAGGCCGGTGGGAACCCGCCCCGCCTCCAGTGTCTGCGAAGGGCCGCGTAACCTAACTCCTGTAGGCTGAATCCACTCAAAGTGATCGTCTCCAGCCTTCCGGCAAGGGTCTCTGAAGATTGGCGGAGCAATTCAGGAGAGGCGCTCCCGAGAATCAGAAACCGAGCCGGCAGAGGTCGCCGGTCAGCGAGAACCCGCAGCACAGGAAACAAATCGGGACGCCGCTGGATTTCGTCAATGACGATCACGCCTCGAAGCGGCGCCAGGGCCGTCAGGGGCTCGGCCAGACGGGCGAGAGCGCGGGGGTCTTCGAGGTCAAAATAGGCTGGAGATTCCGGGGGGACTATCTGTCGGGCCAGTGTCGTCTTGCCGGATTGGCGGGGCCCGACGAGCGCAGCCACCTGGCTCCTTTTCAGAGCACTCCGAAGCTCGGCAAGCCGTTGAGGCCGGGGGATCATGCTTTTATGATACCACGAAAATCGAATATTGCAAGTTAGATTTTCATGGTAAAAACTAAAACATTACCCGCACCGAGACCTGGAGTTTCCTAGCGCCGCTCATTCTCTGGGAAGCTCCAAACAGGGAGGAATCCCACGACGTTTCGGGCAGGTCCCAGAACAACCATTTGAACACGTTAAAGACTTCAGCGATAAGCTGAATGTTCAGGTCTCTTCCGCCCCCCATCGGCACAACAAAGTACTTCTGGAAGGCAAGGTTCAGGTTATAGGTCGGGAACCAACGGAAAGCATTTCGCGGGGTAAAATTCTGCACGTAGTAGGACATGTCTTCAGCATAGGCGGGAGGAATGGGAATTCCAAAATGAGACTCGTCCCAGCCCGGCTTTCCCTGGCTCCAGGTGATGATATCCTGATAGTCTCCTCCCAACCAGAGTGGCCTATCGTAGCCGATATAGTCCATGTTCCAGTCCGACAGATAAGTAGTGCCCCGGATAGTGAAAGGCGTACCAGATGTATAGTGAAAGTTTCCGGAAACCTGCCACCCCGCAAGAATATTCTTGATCAACCAGTTGCCCG
>CAZLFV010000165.1:0-4524 GCA_964558915.1 uncultured Eubacteriales bacterium
CAGTTCTTTGTTGACAATGAGGAGGTGGATGTCGTTCACCCGCTCGATCTTTGCGCCAGAGGTATCGACCACCTGCTTATCCAGAAGGTCTGACCGGAGAAGGAGTTCTTCCTGGCCGACTTCAGGCGGGAAAAACCTGTTTTCAGCCTCCGCTTTCAAGCTGATGACCCCTCCGTTAAAATTTTCGATATCAGCCCAGTTGAGAGCTGAGAGTTTTTTAAAACGGCTTCTCCTGATCACCAGGCTGGTGACCCTGGGAAAGAGCTCGCCCAGCTTGACTTTGAGGTCATCGAGCTTGCCGACCGGCCGGCCTTGGGAATCCGTCACAGCCCGGCCCTGGAGCTCAGAGAAATAAATGAACATCTTTTTTTCTATTTCGTTTCCTGAAGCGAGTCCCATTCCCGTCCAGCACTCCTTTATTTCTTGAGCTTTTTCAATTGCTCTGTGGCGGTTTCTATGGCCTTCTTGATTTCCACGTTATTTGGGTCGAACACCAATATTCCTTGCCACAAGACAATCGCTCCGGCCAGATTCTCCTTGCGGTATAGCTCCAGCCCTTTCTGGGTGAGCTCGAGGCGGCATTTCTTGATCCCTTCTTCCAGAGATTCTTTGGAGTATGACGGAGACGAGGCCAGCCTCTTATAAAGGGGATAATCAGCCGCTAAAAGAAAATAGCCTTTTCCTGCGGAGATATAGTCTTCCCTGGCCGCACCTTCGTCAGCCCGGAGTTTGATGTCTTCCATGGCTTTCCTCAACGCCGCGGCCGCACTTGCGTCATTATAATGCTCTCCATACAAAGCCTTATAGAAATCCAGTGCTTTGAGGAAATCTCCTGTTTGAAGGGACTCTTGAGCCTGCTTTTCGCCAAGGCCCAGCCGGCATTCCTTAATATTCCGGCTCAGAGAAGCGGAGGAGAAGGACAGGGAACTGTGGATAGGTTTGAACCGCGCATAATTATTTTGCAGGAGGACATAGTCTTTTTCGGCCAAGGCGAATTTCTTTTGAGAGACGGCCGAATCCGCCCGCTTCTTGATCTCCTCAAGAGTTCTGATGCATTCTTCCAAAATTGTTTTTTCCTGGGGATGATTTTCCAGGGCCCGGCTCGAGGAATCAAGGGCCTTCTGGAACTCCCCGGCCTGAAGGAATTCCTGAGAGAGGGAGATGTCTGGGTCGAGGGTCGCCTTCTTGCGGGCGGAGCAGGAAACGAGGAGCGCAACAAAAAGGAATACCGGCAGCAGGATCGCCTGGCGGCATCTGTTTTTCATGATTATTTATCCGCGGTCATTGTAACACTTTTTCCGCTTTTTTCTCTAAAAGATTTACAAACTTTTGCGACAGTTCAGGATGAAATTGTCGTCCAGCCAGTTCCATGATTTTTCTCCGGGCATCTTCTTCGGCCAGGGCTTTTCGGTAAGGGCGGTCCGAAGTCATGGCGTCATAGACGTCCGCCAGAGAGATGATTGCCGCCTCCAGCGGGATTTTGTCTCCGGCCAGCCCGTCCGGATAGCCTGTTCCATCAAAGCATTCGTGATGGTGCCGGACAGCCGGTATATACTTGTAGAGAGAGGACGCCTTGGAGAGGATTTCAGCCCCGTACTCGGAATGTCTCTGCATCTCTCTTTGTTCGATGGCGTCGAGCCGGCCTTCCTTAAGGAGGATGGAATCGGGAAGTCTGATTTTCCCCACGTCGTGGAAAAGACAGGCAATCTCGAGTTGATCGAGCTCTTGTTTGCTGAACCTTAATTCTCGGCCAAGCCGGAGACACAGCTGCGCCACCCGAGTGGAATGGCCCAAGGTATAGTTGTCGCGGGCATCAATGGCCGCTGCCAGGACGCGGACGGTGGCGACATAGGCCTCTTCAAGGTCCTGGGCCGACTTATTCAGCTTGTCGCGCTGGGCCGTTATCAGAGCAGTCATTTCGTTGAAGCTCTCGGTGAGCCGGCCGAGTTCGTCGCGCGAATAGACACGGAGCGGCCGGCTTCTTTTTCCCTGCGTGAGCTCTGTGACTCCCTGAGATAGCTCTTGGATGGGTTTGGTCATAAAGGAAGAAAGAAGGAGGCTTCCGGCCATGCCAAGAATGAGAATGACAGCGAAGACCAAGAGCATTTTGCGACGAGCGTCCCCCTGAGCTGCGACCAGAACAGATTTGTTTATTCCCACAATGACAAACCCAAGATTCTTGTTCATGAATACTGCGGGGCTTGACATCTCAAACAGGGTGCCGGACTTTCGCTGGAGTTCTTTGATGACCGTTCCATCCTCGGTTTTCCGGATCTCCAGGCCTTCTCCGGGGCTGAATTTTTGTCCCGCTTTCCCGATTTCGCTGTGGACGAGAATTTCTCCGGCGGGGTTGACGATGGCGATGTATTCGATGTCCTGATTGGAGCTCTTGATTTTATATACGATATTGTCGAGGCCGAGAAGATCCTGGGAGAGGAGGTTATACCCTGCCGAAGACGCCATGCTCCGGCTGAGGGCTTCGGCCCGCTTAATCATTTCGCTGAGGATGTGTTGATTCATGATCCGGGCGGCAATGATATAAAGGCCAAGGGTGGTTAAGACAAGGAGTAGCAGGACGAACAGAGAGGTCTTCGTCCGGATTCTTTGGAAAGGAGCGAAAGCCGTCTTTTGAATCATGACTGCCTCTCCTGGAATAAGTCTTTAGTCGGGATGGGCCTGAAAAAAGACAGGCTGAGCGCGGCCAAATCGGGTCGATTTTCAGCTCCGCCGGAATTGACATAATTTCTTACGGACTGGAGCGCTTCAGGTAACTTGTCCCTGATTAGAGCGGTTTGGATGAAGTCGGGGACAAAGAAACGAAGAAGAAGTCTGCTTCCATAACGGGCCAGGGTTTTGCCGGACCCAAAGGGATAGAATCTCCAAAACCCATTGAGCTCCTTGAGGTCGCCCCTGAAGTCAGGGTCCAGGGTCCAGTAGAAATAGAGATTCGTCTTGTCGAAGTTATGAATTTGGCGATAGATGAACGTTTTGACCAGGATTTTGACTTTGAATTCGATCGTATTCTCAGTCGGACCCCGGGAGATGACGGTGGCGTCTTTGATATTATCAAGGTATTTGACCTGATCTTCTGTTTTGGAAAGGATCTCCCATACTTTCTCCGGCGGCCTATCAAAAACAAGTGCAGCCTCAATCAGGGTTTTTCCCTTGGGCGTCTTAACGACGCTTTCAGGCATAATGATTTTACCCCGAGAGAGCTTCTCCCGCTGCTCTAAGGTCAAACCAGCCAATCCGTCCGGCCCAAAGTCGGGCATCTGCTGGGAACATATGAGAATGGGCTGAGAGAGAAAAGCCAGGGCGAAAAGGATCCTGAACTGCCCGCTGGCCCGATACTTGCCTTTCACTTTCTCGGCCCTATCTCACAAATTACGTTCAGGGCTTGGGGGATGACGGAGAGCTGGACTGTGTTAAAGAAAGCCGTTTCCCACTTGCCGCCGATGATTTCCCCATCCGCCTGGACTTGGAAAGGTTGCTCCGACGAGATGATATAGTCACGCGACCTCAGAACCTTAACCTCTCGGGCCTTCAGATGCCTCCCTTTTCTGGACAGAACGGCCAGGTGCACAAGGCGCGGGAGAGAACAGGACTTGATTAGGCAGGCGTCCAGCCGGCCGTCATCCGGCCTGGCCGTAGGATTAATCATTCTGCCCGTGGCCCAGTACCGTATGTTGCTGAAAACAGCCAGGACAAATGGCCCTTCGATCTTGCCGGCCTCGGATTCTATGGTTAGGGACAGGGGAATTTTTTTGGCTCTGTAGGAATGAATAATGCCCAGAGCGCCGGCCAGAGATTGAAGCCTGCCGAGACGAGGACTGCTTGCGGCGAGCTCTTCGACAAATTTGTTCACCCAGGCGCCCAGGCCGACATTGGCCTGCCCTATAAAATACGCCAGGATTTTTCCTTCTCTGGAGATGCAGCCCAGGTCTATTTTAGTAACCCGCCCAGCTTTGAGAGCTTGGCAGGCCTTCTCCAGGGTGTCGACCTCAAATTCCCTGGTGATATCGTTAGAAGAGCCCAAACCGATCATTCCGAAGCGGACATCTTCTCCTGCCTTTATAATCTCATTGACCATGATATGGAATGTGGAATCGCCGCCCGCTCCGACCAGCGTCTGGCCACGGCGGGCGTTCTCCCGGGTGAGTTCCCTCAAATTTTCCTCGCTCCTGGTAACGATGAGTTCATGAGGAACGCTGTATTTTGAGAGAAAGTGTTCGAACCGGTCTTTTTGCTGAAGAGCATTCCCTTTTCCAGCTGAAGGATTGAGAAGAATAATAATCTCTGGCTTGTCCATCTTCAATTTTTTTTAATCCAAATCTCCAGCAAATGCAAATCGGGATGGGCGAAGGGAAGCATATTTGTTTGTGAAATTCAATAGGGCGCAGGAGGCTGCCCTTTGGCCCCCGCACCCCGGGGAACCAGTCCCGTCGGTTCCCCCCGTCGAGGCGAGGAGCTTGGGTTCGTCAGCCCGCTCGTTTCCCCAGCGAGGAAACTCGCTCCGACTCATCC
>CAZLFV010000166.1:0-4412 GCA_964558915.1 uncultured Eubacteriales bacterium
GATGCCGACCCCTGCCCCCGCACCCCGGGAACCAGTCCCGTCGGTTCCCCCCGTCGGAAAAAATCGACGGGTCCCCCTTCCGCTACGGGGGCTTAGGGCCGGCATCCGTCCCGCCCACTGCGAAATGCCACTCAGATTGTTGTCCTCATTCTTAGGAGATTTGCTACCTCCGAATAGTGATTCCTGGGCGGTTTTGTGGTATATGTAAAAGGGAAATGGCCAAGGATTTTCAGAGCAGCACTCAAAAGGAGCTATTGGCGCCCAAAAAATCTCTTTTCTCAAAGTATACAGATCTTTTCCTTGGAGAAAAAAGCTTCTGGAAGCTTCTGCGGTTTGAGCTTGTGCTACTCTTTTTTTCCTGGGTGCCGGGCGCACTCGGCCTTGCCCTCCGCAGGATTTTCTATCCCTGCCTTTTTAAAAGCGTGGGGAAGGGGACGGTCCTGGGGAGAAACATCACCCTCCGGCATCCTCAAAAAATCTCCCTGGGAGCCAACTGTTTCATTGATGATAATGTTGTTCTGGACGCCAAGGGCGAAAAGAACATCGGCCTTGAGCTCGGTGAAAATGTTTATATCGGCAGGAACTCCATCCTAAGCTGCAAAGAGGGATCCATTTTTATAGGCGACTACTGCAATATTTCGGCAAACTGCAGCCTTCTCTCGGAGACGGCGATCAGGCTGGGCAAATATTGTTTTCTGGCCGGCCATTGTTATTTGGTGGCGGGAGGAAACCACTCTTTTGACGATGTGACCATCCCTATAATGTTCCAGCCGTCTTTCTCAAAGGGCGGGATCATTATTGCTGACGACGTCTGGCTGGGAGCCGGAGTCATTGTGCTCGACGGCGTCACGATCGGCCGGGGAACCGTTGTCGGCGCGGGCTCGGTGGTGACGAAGGCCTTGCCGGAATATTCCGTGGCTGTGGGAAGTCCCGCGGAAAAGACCAGAGACCGCCGGGAAAAGAAATAACCCGGCTAAAGCTTAATAAGCCGATAGAAATAATATAGAATTATCCACGGCCTGCGGTATATGGTCTTTCCTGCAGCCAGCCTTGCTCTTTATACCAGGAGAGAGCCAGCCTGATTCCCCGTTCGAAGTCAAACTCAGGAGAAAAACCCAATTCCGTTTTGGCTTTTTGGATGGAGAGGGGCTTGGAATGGAGGAAAAAGCTCAGCTTGGCGCGGCCGAGGGGCGGTTCTCTTCGGAAAGGAGAATACATTTTTTCCAGGGCAAGGGCGGCCAGGCGCGCGGGAATAAGCGGAAGGCGAAAACGTGGAATTCTTCGTCCGCACGATGACGCGACTACCCCGACGATTTCTCTGGTGGTCAAGATTTCATTGCCGGCGAGGTGATAGACCTCGCCTTTCCTTCCTTTTTCTGCAGCAAGGAGAATGCCTCTCACAAGGTCTTCGATGAAAACGGGCGTCTGCCGCGCCTCTCCCTTTGTCGCCATGATGAATTTCTTTTGACATATGGCTTTGATAAGCTTGAACGTGCGCTTGTCGCGGGGGCCATAGGCCCAGCCTGGCCGGATAACGACGATATCCATCCCTTGTCCGGCAAAACGGAGAGCGGTCTTTTCGCCCTCTAGCTTTGTCCGGTCATAGACCTGTAGGGGGTTGGGGGGATAATCCTCGGCGGCGATATCGCCTTTTCTGACAGCGCCCAGCACGCCCGCGGAGCTCAGATGAATGACCCGTTTGACGCCCGTCTCACGGGCGGCCTCGAGCACCACCTCCGTTCCGAAGGCATTGATCCTGGAGAATTCATCCCGGCCGATGACAGAGGAACCGAGGGCGGAGGCGAGATGGAAAACAATATCCACGTCCTTCAGCCCGGATTCGAGGACAGCGCGGTCGCAGATATCCCCGATCAGAGTCTCGACACGGTCGTGCTGAAGAATTGCGCCTCTGTGAACCAGGGCCCGGACATCCCATCCTTTACTCAGCAGTGCATCTATGAGATGGCTGCCGATGAATCCAGACCCTCCGGTGACGAAAGCACGCATCACGATTTGGCCTTGTCCAGGACTTGAGCTATTTTTTCCAGATAGCGTTGAAGAGTGAATTCTTTTTGCGCCCATTCCGCGGCAGCGCGGGCTCTGGAGTGCGCTTCTTCGCTGTTTAGAGCAAACGAAATTGCGTCAGCCAGGGACCGGGCGTCGGGCTCAGCAAGAATGGCGTTCGCCGGGTTGAGAACCTGGGTGTGAGTCCAGAGGTTGGTGGCAACGAGCGGCTTTCCAGATTTCAGAAAGGAATAAATCTTAAGAGGTGTGTTGGTCCCGGCGAGGCGGGGCGAAACGAGAACGTCGGCCAGGGAGACATAAAGGGGAACCTGGGAAGGAGGCACGCGCTCCACAAAAACCGTTCTCTCTTGGAGCCCGAGTTTCTCGGCAATCTCTTTCATCTCTCCAAGCGCCGTTCCCCTGCCTCCAACGAGAAGGAAAATCGTTTTCTCTCGGACATTCCGGGCCGCCTCCAGGAGGAGCGGGATGCCCTGATAGGGCTCGAAGTTGCCGGCGTAAAGGACGATCCTTTCTCCGTGAGGGGCCAACTCTTTTTTCTTCCTGCAGATTTCCTCGGCCGAAAATTCCTGGCTTGGAACGTCGAGAAAATTCTCAATGAGGATTGCTTTGCGGCCGTAGCCCGACTGGGCGACTTTTTCGAGCAGGTCCTGACAGATGACAATCACGGTGCGGGAATTCCTCAGGACAAAATCCTCCATCCTTTTGAACAGGGATATCAGGAAGGCCGAGCGGGTGAATTTGAAATTTTCGAGCTGCTGCGGCAGGCTGGAGTGCATGTCATAGATGTGGGGCTTGGCCCAGATTCTAGCCAGGACGGTACCGATGAAGGCGGCTTCTTCGTGGGAGAAGATGATATCATAATGGTTTGCTGCGAGCTCGAAAGCGGTCCGGAGAAGGAGCAAAAAATCGAGCGGAATCTTGGTCAGAGACGGACCGATCTTGACCGCACGAATAAAGAAAAGGTTTGGCGGCCGGATGATTTTCAGGTTCTTTAAGCTGACGTCCTGGCCGAGAGGATACGTGGCCAGGTGGACAGTGTGGCCGAGCTCCCCCAGGACCAGGATTCTGAAATAGACGCTTATCGGAGTCCCCCGCGGCTCGAAAAACGGCTCGGGGGCGAGCATCAGGATTTTCATCGATTTTGCGATGAGGGATGCTCCCGGGTTTCGGAGTCGATGACCTCCCGGATGAAGTAGATCGACTTTCCCGAGGATTCGTGGTAGGCCCGGACCATGATTTCAGCCAGAAGGCCCAGCGTGACAAACTGGATGCCGATGACGATCAGCAAAACTCCCAGGAGGAGCAGGGGCCGGTTGGCCGAGCTCACCTTGAGGATGATCCTTTGGTAAGAAAGCCAGAGAGAAATAATAAACCCGAGGATCCCGCTCGCCAGGCCGAGCAGGCCGAAGATCTGGAGGGGCCGCGTGGAATAGCTCAGCAGGAACTTGACGGTCAAGAGGTCCAGGATGACGCGGGTAAACCGGAAAATGCTGTACTTGGATTTCCCGTGCCGGCGGGGCCGGTGATTGACTTCGACCTCGGCGATGGCGACCCCCATGTGGCTGGCAATAGCGGGGATGAAGCGGTGGAGCTCGCCATAGAGTTTGACATTCTTGATCACATCGCGCCGGAATGCTTTGAGCGTGCAGCCGTAATCATGGAGTTTGACCTGGGTGGTCTGGGAGATGAGCCAGTTGGCCACGGCCGAGGGGAACCGGCGTGTCAGGATCTTGTCCTTGCGGTTCTTTCGCCAGCCGCTGACAATATCGTATCCTTCCTCGATTTTCTGGACGAGAAGAGCGATGTCATTGGGGTCGTTCTGGAGGTCGGCGTCCAGGCTGATGATGATTTCCCCTGTGGCGCGATCGAACCCGGCAGACAGGGCGGGCGTCTGGCCGAAATTCTTGCGCAGCCGGATGAGCTTGACCCGGCTGTCTTTTTTTTGGATGGCCTTGAGGATCGGCCAGGAGCCATCGACGCTCCCATCATCGACAAAGATGATTTCGACGGACCGCTCAAATTTTCCGGCCGCTGAGACAAGCTCCTGATAGAGCTCATCTAGGTTTTCGGCTTCGTTATAAACAGGGATAACGATAGAGATGCTTTTTAGCCCGGGTGTGCTCATCCCGGCAAATATATCACAAAGCACTCAGGCCATCAACAGCCGGTTTAGGAGTAAGCCACTCCGTTTCCGTGATCATTTTGTTCTGGAATAGGGGCCTGCCGCGGCTATCCCCCGGCGAGGCTCGGGAGATGTGGTTCGAAGTCACGCTGCGATTTCCCCAGCGAGGAAATCTTGCTCGATTCGCTCCTCGCTCTCCTCTTCGAGGAGCCGTGCCCGCTCGTCGCTCATACGGACTTCTCACCACATCATCCCTCGCCTCATC
>CAZLFV010000167.1:0-4386 GCA_964558915.1 uncultured Eubacteriales bacterium
TCCCGACAGGGAATCAACTTCGTCCATTTTACGCTCTGGCCGAAAAGGCTTTCGCTGGACTATTACCGGCCGAAGGATCAATACTTCTGCAACTATCTTGTCGACGTCAGCCTGAGGGACGGTGAAAAAGTCATCTTCCAGTACGCCAAAGAGTTTCCGTTTTATTATTCTCCGGCCGACGACCCTATCGTCAGGGCTTCCGGAATTGCTCTCGAGGATTCGTTCCCGATGATAGAGGGGGTCCATGAGCTGGCGGTCCTGGTGCGGAATTCCGTGAGCAAGGAGTTTAGCGTTTACAACAAGCAGATCCGGATTGACAAATCGGCCGCGCCGAAGATCGCCGGCTTCCTGCTCGGCTATAAATTGGGACCGGCTCCTCCGAGTCTCCATTCGCCTTTCCAGGTGGCTGACAAACGGCTATCAATCGACCCCAAAAACACATTTGCCAGAGAAGATGACATCATCATAGCGTTCACTCTAATCGGAGTCACCAGAGAGCTCTGGCAGAGCGGTGAAGCCAGGCTGCTCGTTAAAGGACTCGAAGGGACGTCTCCGCAGGAGAAATCTTTTGAGCTTCCGCTCAATGCCTATGGCTTTCAAGAAATCATGCCCGTGATCTATTCGATTCCCGCGGCCGATTGGGGGCCGAACTATTATGAAATCCTGCTGGATATTGTCAGCGGAGATGGCCGCGTCGTGGATGAGCAAAAAGTCCACTTTGTGGTATCCCCGACCAAATTAGTGGCCCGGCCCGTGACCATCGCCAAGACATTCCCGCTGGCCAGTGGGTATCTCTATGCCTTTATGATCGCCGACCAGTATGATAAAGCCGGGATGAACCCAGAGGCCGCCGTCTTTTTCGACCGGGCTTATGCGGCCGCCCCCGAGTACAGGGAAGGGGCTGTCTATTACGCGAATTTTCTTTTAAAAACGGGAAACCCGGCGCGGGCGCTGGAGGTCGTCGAGAAGCTCAAGGGAGAGGACAAGTTCCGGTTTGATTATTACCTGATCAAAGGCAAAGCGCACATGAGTCTCGGGGCCTATCCGGAAGCCATAGCGTGCTTCTTGGAAGGTAACAAGATCTATAACAGCGACACGCGACTTCTTAACGCCCTCGGATTCTGTTTTTACAAGGCGGGCAAGAAAAAGGAAGCGCTTGAAGCGCTCGCAT
Source organism: uncultured Eubacteriales bacterium (assembly GCA_964558915.1). Taxonomy (GTDB): domain Bacteria; phylum Acidobacteriota; class Aminicenantia; order Aminicenantales; family UBA8522; genus CAZKEW01. The sequence continues at coordinate 1,172 of CAZLFV010000167.1, forward strand.
CCTCCCTCCGGCTCAACCCCGAGCAGCCTGAGGTCAAAAAACTCATCGCCGAGATAAAAAAATAGAGTGTCACTCTCTCCTTCGTAAAAAAGATAAGGGGGCGCTTCCGGGAAGCGTCCCCTTTTTTTAGATGAGGCTAAAAATTGATATAGAAGCCCAGGGCGAACTTGCGCGGCGAAGCATATGATAGCGCTCTCCAGAGGTAGGTCGGCTGGTCGGACCGAGTGTCCCGGCTCATGACACTCTGGGTATCTAAGACATTCATAACCCTGAACTCGAGCACCCCGCTGAACCTGCCGAAGGGAATGGAATAGGAAACCTGGGCATCCAGGTTGCCCCATGTCGCCAGTCTTCTGCTTCCGGCCGTTTCCAGATACCTGTAGTAGTTGCCGTAGGCGTCGAGGCCGCGGGATTCATAGGGCCGTCCGCTCTGGATTCTCCAGAAAACGCCAAGAGTCGTCCTCTTGTAGAACTCCCATGTCCCGAACAGCTTGAAAACGTGTGTCCTGTCGCCCATCATAATCCCTTCGCGAAGGGGATCATTCACATAAAGCCCCGGCGCGTCTTCGAGATAAGAGGAGGCGTAGAACAGGGGCGTCCCTGGCGCATAATCCAGGTCCCAGTTTCCTTCGAGCCGGCTCCAGGTGTACATGGCTGTGAAGGACCATTTTTGGGCATACTGCCGTTTCAATTCAATGGAAAAAGCTTTGTATTTTCGCCAGGCCTTGCTCGCCTGGAAATCCGGGAAAGGAATGTACTTGGCTTGTAGGTCAGCAGGCCAGCTGGCATAAGAGACGGTTTGCCCATCCAGATTGCCGCCTACATATTTCGAAGCACTTCCGCTATCTCTATAGATCGTGGGAAAATCCTCCATGATGTGCTTCATGGTCCGATACTGGCCCCAGATTTCTATGCTCCAATAAGTGGCGAAAGGACGGCTGTAGCCGGCAATAAATTCGTCGGAGTAAGTCGGCTTGGTTCCGGGAAGTGGATATTTGCCTGTCTCAGATGACTGGGGAGCATCAGCCAGTAGATTTCCGGTGAGGTCAAAATAAGCATCACTCCTGTAAACTCGAACGGGCGCCCATGACCGGCCGAGAGACTTGTTGTCCATATTATTGTAGCGTCCCCAGTTGGCATAGAGTTTGTCCCCGGCTTTCCGGTCAAGCATGTAGGTGAACCCGATGCGCGGCTGGATCTCTTCATCAAAATTAAACGTCAGAAATGTGTTTTTTACGTCGCCCTTTTTGGTGCTGAATTCATCACGGTTGAGAAGGACTCCCAGGGTCAAGGTCAGACGTTCACCGATTGTCGCCTGGTCCTGGAGAAAAATAGAATATGTTCTTCCCCTCGAATCCTGGGGGTCCTGTTTGGTGTAACGACGCGCCCTGAAGGCAGCTTTGCCACCGTACGTTGTCTTAATGATGCTCCCCCAGCCGTTGGCCAGCCGTTCCAGCCATTCTCCGCCGTCATCATACGCGAATCCGCCCTTGATGATATGAGAATGTCCTTTGAAATCGAGATACTGACTCAGGACGAACTTGATCTCATTGCGAAAGAAGTTCTGGGTATTGTACTCGGAAGCCCCTCCGACATATTGGCCGGAGAGGGTTGCGGGCGGATAGATATAACCAGCCGCTGTCCGGAAGTAACCCATCTGGGGAAGATTCGTAGGGTCAAATGTTGGTTGATAGCCGAGATCTGTCACGGGAACGCTTTTGGAATCCTCAGTGACGTGGTCGTACTTGACTTCGAGAAGCGTGGACTGAGAAATGGTCCAAACCCAGGACGCGTAGATGATTCGCTCCAGGCCTTTGCCGTCCGTCGCCGCACTCGGGGCGTCATTAACGCCGACGCCAGCGTTCTTATTTGTGTAGTCGTTGTTCCTTAAGCTAAAAGATAGTGAATGGGCGGGGAAGGGGTTGGCGCTGAGTTTAATAAACAGTTCGGTGCCGGTCGATTTCGCGTCAGGTACATCTCCCAAAAGGTTAACGCGGCCGGTTGTTTTCGAATACGGCAGGCTGGCTGAAAAGTACCACCAGAGCTTATCTCTGATGACCGGACCGCCAACACCAAGAGCGGAGGCGTACTGGTTGTACTTGGTGACAATACTGGGATCCCTGAAACCTCCGGTAAAGCCCGATGGCTCGAGTATAAACCGCAATGTCCCGGAGATTGTGTTCGACCCCGACTTGGTTATGGCGTTGGTCACCATGCCTGCCGCTCGGCCGAACTCGGCGCTGATAGCCCCGCGCTTGATATTGACTTCCTGGATATCAAGCTCGGAAAAGTTGGCTCCGAGATAGCCATAAAACGGGTTGCTGATGTTGGAGCCATCATAAAGATAGACATTGTCCTGTTTGTTCCCGCCTGCGTTCGGGGCAAAGTCACGGTTGTCGGCGACTCCGGGGGCCAGCTGGAAGAGCGATGCATAGGTCCGGCCCAGCGGAAGTTTTTCCACGACTGTCGCTTGCCAGTTTGCCGAGATCTCTGTGGACTTCAAATCGACAATCGGGGAGGCGGCTGTAACCGTGACCTCTTCGGCAACCCTGCCGACGGGAGTCATCTTCACGTTGACCGAAGTCTGCTTATCAATAGCGACAATGACATCAATCTGGAAGTCCTGCATCTCAGCATGGGTTACTGAGAGCGTGTAGGTTCCAGGCGGAAGGGCCTGGAAGAGGAAAACGCCGTCCTGGCCCGTCACGAATTCCCGGCCCGCAGGCAACAATTTGCCGGTGATCTTCACGGTCGCGTTTTGGAGGACGGTGTCGTCGGCGCTCTTGACGACGCCGCGGATCGATCCTCTTTCCTGGGCAAAAAGCGCATTGACTCCCACAAAAAGACAGACGATGAACAAGACGATAGCAACTTTTTTCATCCTATTCCCCTCCTTTTAAAATGAATTGACTTGATGATTGCCATCTCCCGATTTTTTCTTTCTTTTCATTGCCCTCCTTTCAACGTGATTCTTTTAAGCTTAAGGAAAACTCCTCCGGACCATCCGCACCTGTCCGGGAAAACGAGCACATTTTTAGATGATAATTCTATATCGCAATGCATTTACGAAGTCAATACTATCCGAAAATTCCCGACAGGCGGATGTTTTCCCTGTCATCGCGAGCACCCATTGGGTGCGTGGCGATCCCAGCCCTATGCTGTGAGACCGCCACGCTGCGCTCGCGGCGACTTCGTCGGATCACTTCGCTTCGCTC
>CAZLFV010000168.1:0-4231 GCA_964558915.1 uncultured Eubacteriales bacterium
GGGGATGAGGCGAGGGATGATGTGGTGAGAAGTCCGTATGAGCGACGAGCGGGCACGGTTCCTCGGAGAGGAGAGCGAGGAGCGAATCGAGCAAGATTTCCTCGCTGGGGAAATCGCAGCGTGACTTCGAGCCACATCTCCCGAGCCTTGTCGGGGGGAAAATAAACGTTGACAAATCCCTCATTTCAGTATAAATACATTTAGCAAACAGGACCGCCACAGGAGGGATTTTGGAGCTCGTTGCTTTCCAGGCATCCCCTACTCTCCCGCGGGAAGGCCTCCCCTACTGGATCTTCTGGCTGCTTCTCTGTGCTATCGCGCTTCTCCTCTTTTTCATCTTCCTGCGGGACAAAGCGCTGCGGATGCGGCTGAGCTCTTTTTTGGCTGGGGCCAGGAGAAGGTCTGTCCTCATCCAGCTGAGATTCAAGATCAAAAAAGAGAACAATAAAAAGGTCCAACTCTTAAAAAAACTGGGAGCTATGGCCTGGGATGAGGATATCACCGTGGACGGATGCGGCCATATCCGCGCCGAGCTCGAGGCTCTCTTTGAGAAAAAAAGTGCCTGTCAAGCCGACTGGAAAAAGGCCTTTGGCGAGGTCGAAAGGCTGCACAAGAAACTCGAGGACTGCATCCGGGCGCACCAGGAAAAAGTCAAAGCTGTAAGGGCTCAAAAACAGCCCTTCGATGAGCTGATGAAGAGGAAAAACGGCGAGGAAAAGGCGCTCAAGAAAGTCGGCAAGGACAGGGAAATAGAGAGACAGGTGGACGAGGTCAGGAGAGAAAAAGACGTCATTCAGAAGAGCATCGACGAATATGAGGACAGGATCAACGAGATAGAGGCGGAAGCAAAAACCCAGCGCCGGGAGATCGAGAAGGAAACCCGCTACTGGGCCAGGAGGAAGGAGAAGATCCAGGACCGGATCAAGGACATCGAAGCCGAGGAGGAGGAGCTGCACCTGTCGCTCGGCGAGATAGTCGAGGGAAACCGGGTGGAATGCCAGGGGCTGGCCGGCCTTTATGCCCAGATTGACGACATCAACCATAGGATCGCCACGCTCCAGCACCGCATCGAAACCCTCACCGGCGTTTAACCCGGATCTGGATTTTCCATCACCCAAAGTCCGTGGAGCTTCGCCTTAGGTTTCGCTCCCATGGCCATGCTCCGGGATTCTATAGGAAACTTGAGGTGCAACCTTTTGTGGGGAACATCTCTGGATCTGTATCTTCATGATGTGCGGAGGAAGCCGCCCTGAAGCCCCCGTAGCGGAAGGAGGACCCGTCGGCTTTTTTCCGACGGGGGGAACCGACGGGACTGGTTCCCAGGGGGCCGGGGGCCGAGGGTGGCTTCCTCCGCACATCGAATCAGACAAAAGGAGAAGCTTCCCTTTGAGTGACGGCGCTTTACCCGCCTCCCTTTACAGATTAGAATATATCCGTGCCGAAACCGCGGATGCTGGTTCACATCTGCTGCGCGCCCGACGCCGCCTATGTCCTCGGGATCCTTAAAGAGGATTACGAAGTCACAGGATATTTCTACAACCCCAATATTCACCCCGCCGAAGAATATGCCCTGCGCCTGGCCGAGGCGAGAAAGGTAGCGGGGATTCTGGGTATCCGGCTGATCGAGGACGAGTACGACGATGCGCGCTGGATGGCCCTGGCCCAGAAATTCAAGGACGAGCCGGAAAAAGGAAGACGCTGTGACGTCTGCTATGCCATAAGGCTTGAAAGGGCTGCCCGCGCCGCCTCGGACAGCGGGTTTGAATTTTTCGCCACCATCATGAGCTTAAGCCCCTGGAAAAAGGCAGATGTCCTCAACCGCATCGGCCGGATGTTCGGCCGGAGGTATGGGGTGAAATTCCTGGAAGCGAATTTCAAGAAAAAGGACGGGTTCAAAAAAAGCGTCGAAATCAGCAAGGCCTGGGAGATTTACCGCCAGGACTATTGCGGATGTGTCTACAGCCAGAAAAACCTGAAAGGCCGACCGAGTGACAGAGAAAAAACCAAAGAGTAAGCCCGGCGCCGTCCTTATCACCGCCTTTGGAGTCGTCCAGGGCGTCGGGTTCAGGCCGTTCATCTTCCGCCTGGCCCAAAAATTCGGCTGCCGTGGCTGGGTCAAGAACATCGGCTATGGCGTCCAAATCCACCTCGAACCCGGGAAAAAAACAGGCCTGCGGCTTTTCCTCAGAGCACTCCGGGAAGAAAAACCTCCGCTCGCCATGATCGAGGAGGTCAAGGTCAGGCCGGCCTCATTCCGCGGTTACAAGGATTTCAGGATCAGGAAATCAAAAGAGGGCGAGAGCTTTGTCTTCATATCTCCGGATATCTCCACCTGTCCGAACTGCCGCCAGGAGATTATGGACCGCCGGGAAAGGAGATTTCACTACCCCTTCACTAACTGCACCGATTGCGGCCCGCGCTACACCATCGTCAGGTCTCTCCCTTACGATAGGGCCAAGACGACGATGTCCTGGTTCCGGATGTGCGACGCGTGCCGGAGCGAATACGAGAATCCCCTTGACAGGCGATACCATGCCCAGCCCATCGCCTGCCCAGCCTGCGGGCCTTCGATAACGCTCAAGGAAGCAAGGACCGGGAAAAAAATCCGGGGAGGGATATCCGAGGCGGTATCTTTCATCAAGAAGGGGAAAATCTTGGCCGTCAAGGGGCTCGGCGGATTCCACCTCGTCTGCGACCCGCACAACGAAAAAGCGTTGAGGAGGCTACGGCGGGTCAAACAAAGAGACAGAAAACCGCTTGCCTTGATGGCCAGGGATTTGGCGACTATCAGGAAATTCGCCCACATTGGTGTGGCTCAACGGCGCGAACTCCTGTCGGCGAGCCGGCCGATCGTGCTCCTCCGGAAAAAAAGAGATATCCCGGGAATCGCGCCGTATCTCGATGAAATCGGTTTTATGCTTCCTTATACCCCGCTTCATCATCTCCTGCTCGAGGATCTCGACCTCATTGTCGCCACAAGCTCGAATAAAAAAGACGCTCCGATCGCCAAGGACGAAAAGGAGGGAGTGGACAAGCTCTGCGATTACATCCTCACTCACAACCGGCCGATCCAAACCCGCGCGGATGATTCGGTGCTTAAGGTCGAGGCCGGGAGGACTCTGTTCTTGCGGCGCGCCCGCGGGTTTGTGCCTTATCCCCAGCGCGTTCCGCCGGACCTTGAGACGCCGCAGCACATCCTGGCCCTGGGCGGAGAGCTCAAGGACACGATATCCGTCTACAAGAACGGCTATGTCGTCACCAGCCAATTCCTCGGCGACCTCGATGAATATGAAAACTATAGATATTTCGAAGAAACTATCAGCCATCTCCAGCAGCTCTTTGACGTCCGGCCCGAGGTCATCGTCTCCGACCTTCATCCGAATTTCCATACGACCCGATACGGCCAAGAATCCGGGCTCCCCCATCTTCAGGTGCAACACCATTTCGCTCACGTCCTGGCCGTCTTGCTTGAACATCAGGTCCCCTGGGGGAAAAAAGTTCTGGGGGTCTCCTGGGACGGCTACGGATATGGTGAAGACGGCTCCGCCTGGGGTGGCGAATTTCTCCTGGCCGATTATCTATCGTTCACGAGAGTAGCCCACTTCAAGCAAGTCCCTCTTCCAGGCGGAGACTTGGCCGCCAAGCAGCCCTGGCGCATGGCCCTGGCTTATCTCAGAGACTCATTCGGCAGAAGCCTGCCCAAAATCAAGGCCCTCGAAAGAATAGACAAGAAAAAGCGCAACCTGGTCCTGAAGATGATGGAGGCGGGGCTAAACGCGCCTTTATCTTCAAGCTGCGGCCGCCTTTTCGATGCCGTCTCTTTCCTCACTGGGTTGGCGCCCTCCGAGGTCGAGTTTGAGGCGGAAGCTCCGATGAGGCTCGAAGCCGCGTCTCCAGAGAAAATCCGGGGAAGCTACGGATTTGCGCTCCTGGATAATGACATTCCCTGGCGAGTTTCTTTCACTCAAACCATCGAAGAAATCACAAGGGACATTAAAAACGGGATTTCTGCGCCCCTTATTTCCGCAAAATTTCACAACACCCTGGCCCGAGCCGTCGCTTCTGTCGCGAAAAAAGCCAAGATTCAATTCGGTATCAATACCATTGCTCTTGTGGGTGGAGTTTTCCTGAACAGGAGGCTCCTGAGCTCCGCCACAGCCTTTCTCGGGCGGGAAGGGTTCGAGGTTTTGCGGCCGTTAAAATATTCCCCCAATGATGAGTCTATTTCTTT
>CAZLFV010000169.1:0-4151 GCA_964558915.1 uncultured Eubacteriales bacterium
GCCTCGACAGCCTCGTAGATCTTGGTGAAGTTTCCGCAGCGGCACATGTTGCCGCTGAGGCCCGCCTTGATTTCATCCAGAGAAGGCGCCGGATTATTGTTCAGAAGGGAAACCGAAGACATAATGAAACCGGGCACACAGAACCCGCACTGATAAGCATCCTTATCGATGAAGGCCTGCTGGACTGGATGAAGCGTTTCTCCTTGAGCCAGTCCCTCGACGGTCGTGACGGACTTGCCGTTAGCCCGGTAAGCGAGATAGAGACAGGCGTAAACGGGCTGGCCGTCCAGGAGGACAGTGCACGCGCCGCACTCTCCCCGGTCGCAGGTCCTCTTAGTCCCGGTCAGTTCAAGCCGTTCTCTCAAGACCTCGAGCAATGTTTCCCGGGGCTCCACCTCCAGCGCGACCTTTTTTCCGTTAACGGTGAATGTCACGGCTTTTTTAGAAAAGATAGGAGCGGCGGAAATGCCCGATTTGGAAGCCGGCTGGGCTTGGCCCAACAAACCTGTGGCCAGGGCTGCTCCGGCCGCGCCACCCCCGAGTCCTCTTAAAAAGGCGCGCCTCGTGTATGTTTTTCTTTTTTTTCGAGACGTCTTTTCCATCGGAAATCTCCTCTCTGAAGCCTGGCCCTTATCCCGCCAAATGAATGATGGCGATAAGAAGCAGGCAGGCGATTAGCGCAGCAGGCGTAACGATATACCGGGAAGTCCGCATCTGGCTGAGAGTCGCTGGCTTCGCCTGGGAAATTGCGATCTTTTCCCCGGCCAGGAAACCCAGCGGAACCGTGAGGAGAGAAAGGCCGACCGCGAGAGGCGCGTAATAAAGAGAAAAGGGATAATTTGTACCCGGGACAACGCAGGCGGGGATGCCGGTGGCAAACTTCACCAGAGGAAAAAGGTTGATTGCGGCAAGTGCCGAGAGACCGCCGAGGACGGCCTGACCGGATTTTTTTCGGACAAGCGTTTCTTTGAGGACGAGGGCGATGACAAGAAAAGCCAGGGCTTCGGTCCAGAAAGCAAAAATGGGATTGGCGACAGCGCCGTGGCGAAGGGGTAAAGACAGCAGCAAGGCGTCAAACATCTTCATCAGGCTGACAAGAAAAACAGCGATAACGATACCGATAATATGACGCGTCAAAGTCCATGTCGCGGCGATAAAAAAGAGCGCTACCGCAGTCATGATCGAGCCCGAGGCCAGGGAAGCACATTTTTGAAGCCCCAGGCCCAGGCTTGCTTCAGCAAGACCCCAGACTGCGCCCAGAATGATGATGTTGGAGATTTGACCAGAGGGGAACTTGTTGGCCATTCTTTCCTCCTGAACTATTGTCGAGGCGCGGGCCCCGACGACGTGGACTCATTATAATGAGGCGATTCTCATTTGACAATCCTAATTTTTTCCAGGCCGATTTTTTTGGCGGAGTGCGAACTGCGAGTCGGAACCGACCCGCTCATCTCTTCAATTCTTTTAAGATCTGGCGAGTGGCTGGGTCGATGATATCTTGAACACAATCCAGATATATTCTGTTTTTCAAATGTAGATGACCTCTCTGAGAATCCTTTCGCCGATATGCGGCTTGAGCGCCTTCTTTGAAACGAGATCCACCTTGACGCCGAACAAGCTCTGGAGATATTCCTCGAGGTCCATGAATTCGAAAAGTCCCACGGGTTCGGAAAATTCGACGAGGATGTCGATGTCGCTTTTCTTATTATGTTTTCCCCGGGTATACGAGCCGAAGACGCCGATCTTTTTAATTTTGAATTTTCTCTGGATTTCCAGCTTATGCTCCGCCAGAATGTCCTTGATATCTGTTAGCCGCTTCATGTCTAGTCCACCATATTTCTCCTGTATTATAAAGAATTTAGAGGCAAATTTGAATAAGAAATCCCCATCTAGAGCGAAATGGACTGATCATTCCAGGCCGACTTTCTTGAGGAGGGAGGTGAAACGCGGGTCGGAGCGAAGGGGGTCAAAAATAGGTTCTACTTTCAGAAAGGATATCCCGCTATCACGCTCGGCATGAGCCTTATTGAGAAAGTCAAAGGCCGTATCTTTTTCTCCAAGCGCTCCGTAAACAGCAGCCGTAACAGCGGGGGAAGCATATTCTTTTTTAGAGCGTTCTTCAATCTCTTTCAGGATTCTTCTCGATTCTTTGATATTCCCGGCACGGGCGTACGTAATCGCCAGAGCCTGTAAAAAATAACAATAATATGGCACAAGCTCGCTTCCTTTTCGGAAGTGCCAGATGGCTTCCTTATAATGGCCGGTTTCTCTATAGACATCTCCAATGTATTCGTAGGTTGCTGCATGACCCGGATCGAAGTCGAGGGCTTTCTTGAGCTCTTCCAGAGCTTCTTTGTATCTTCTTGCAAAGTAAAGGAGATAGCCAACGTTGGCTCTGATCCTCGGGGCCAGCGGGTCCAGGTCGCGGGCCCGCTTGACCTCCTCAATCGCTTCTTCATGGCGACCCAGTTGTGATAAAAGAAAAGCATAGAAGTGATGTGAGTTAGGTTCATTTGGATTTATTTCTATCGCTGTCTTGAAGTCATCTTCTGCCCCGGCAAAGTCCCATTCATAACCTCGCTTGACAGCACCAAGAACAGAATAGCCTTCGGCGTTCTTTTTGTCTATCGCGAGGGCTTTAAGAGCAAATTCCTTTGCCTTTGGATAACCTTCGCGGGGCGGCAGCAAAAGATTACTGGCGAGTACCAGATAAGCATTTGCTAATCCAGAATAAGCCGGGGCATAGCCCGGCTCGATGGCCAGAGCCTTCTCGAAATATTCAATCGATTTCAGCAGATAATCCCGGACTCTTTTATTCCAGAAGTACTTACCCTGAAGATACAGGTTATAGGCTTCAAGATTTGTGGTCTCAGGTTTGACAAGTGGAGCCTCTGCTTTGCCTAAAATCTCGACCTTCAGGGTATCAACGATCGCCCGACCGATATCATCCTGGATAGTAAAGAGGTCATCCATCATCCGGTCATATTTCTCCGACCAGAGCTGGAAGCCGTCGTCAACATTGATGAGCTGGGCTGCAACCCGCAGCCTATCTCCTATGACCTGGACGCTTCCTTCGAGGACCGTTCGAACATTCAATTTCTGCCCGATCTCGCGGATGTCTTGCTCCTTGCCTTTGAAGTAAAAGGCCGATGTCCGAGCGGGAACGCGGAGGTCTCGGATCCGGCTTAAGGCATTGATGAGGGCATCGGAAATGCCGTCAGCGAGGTGCTCCGAACTTTGATCCGGGCTTAAGTCGACAAAGGGCAGAACGGCGACTGAATGTTTAACCGCAAGCGCCGGACCGGCCGGTTTTCTGGGCAAGGCTTTCCAGATGATATAACCTATGACGATCACTGCGACCAAGAGCGCCGCCGGCAGGATGACCTTTCTCAGTTTGAAGGTGACGGTGATTTCGCGGGCCGTCAAAGGCTTTCTCGCAGCCAGCCTTTCTGTGGTCGGAACTCCCTTTTCGATTTTGCGAAGGTCCTCTAAAAGCTCTTCAGCTGACTGGTATCTTTGGGTTCTGTCCTTCTCCAGGCAGCGGAGGATGATCCGGTTGAGGTCGTCGGGAAGCTGAGGGTTCAGAGTCTTCGGGTTTGGCGGCGCCTCGCTCTTATGCTTCATGGCCACGCCGAGCGGCGTCTCGCCTTCAAAGGGAACGCGGCCGGTCACCATCTCGAAGAGGATGACGCCGAGAGAGTAGATGTCCGACAGGTGGTCGACTTCCCTGGCCTCGGCCTGCTCAGGAGACATGTACTCAGGCGTTCCGATCATCACCCCGCCGCCGGTAATCCCTTTCTCCTGGAGCGAGCGGGCGATCCCGAAATCAAGGATCCGGGCGTTTCCCTCCCGGTCGATCATGATGTTTGCGGGCTTGAGGTCGCGGTGGACGACTCCCTGCCGGTGGGCTTCAGCGAGGCCCTCGCCAATCTGCCTGGCTATGGAGAGGGATTTCCCGACGGGAAGCTGGCCGAACCTGCGGATAGCGCTCCTCAAGTCCTCGCCGGGAACATATTCCATCGTGATGAAGTACGCCCCCTTCTCTTCCATGAGCTCGTACATCCGGCCGACGTGGCGGTGGCTGATCCGCCGGGCCGTCTTGAGCTCGTTCTGGAACCTCTCCAGAGTCTTGCGCTCCGAAGCGATCTCGG
>CAZLFV010000170.1:0-4133 GCA_964558915.1 uncultured Eubacteriales bacterium
CTTGAAGGCATTATCGCGGTCTCCGAGGGCCGCGTAGAGATGTGCCAAAGAATTGGCGATATAGGCGGACGGCCGCTCTCTGAGAAGTTCAGCCAGGATTTTCAAGGCCTCCTCCTTCCTGCCGGCCAGTGCATAGATTTGACCCAGATCACGTCTCCAAGAAGGAGTGATCGCGACCGCCTTCTGTCCGGCCTCGATGGCCTCCTTATACATCCCTTTAAACGCATAGCCCCGCCCGATGAGCATCCATGATAAGCTGTAATTCGGGTCCTGCTTGAGGCACTTCCTGGCTTCCTCGATCCCCTTGCCGTATTGGCCTTTTTGAAAATACAGCCCGCCCAGCCAGGCCGTATGCATGGGCGTTAAAGGGTCCAGCTCCTGGGCCCGCTTGTGCTCCTCGATCCCTTCGTCCAGGCGGTCCAGGAGAGCAAGATACCAGGCATAATGATAATGGTTCATGGGCAAGCTGGGATTGAGCTCCATAGCCCGTTTGAAGTTCTGCTCCGCCCCTTTCCAGTCGTGCTCATAGTAGGTCTTAACGTCGGCGAGAATCGCGTATCCTTCGGCTAGTTTCTCATCCAGCTTCAGCGCCCTCTCCGCCGCCGCCCGGGCCTGCTGCCAGGCGTCCGGCGGTGACGCCGGGCTGTGTCCGAGCGAGACATAAGCATAGCCAAGACCCGCGTAGGCCCAAGGGTCGGCTGGGTCTCTATCAATAGCCTGCTGGAAATAGCTGATACCTTTGTTGATATCCTCGTCCGTGGTGCCGAAGTTCAAATAATAACATCCCCTCAAGTAGGCCTTGTAGGTCTCAGGGTTAACCGGGGTGGCGCTCGAGAAGTGCGTCTCTGCTTGAGGCGTCAGCTTGACGTTGATTTTCTGGCTGATCGCCCGGGCGATATCGCCGTACATGATTAACGTGTCGCTGATGGTCCGGTTATACGTTCCTTCCCACAGGCTTCGCTCTTCGGGCCGTGCTTTGAGCAGCCGCACGTGAAGGCCCACATTATCGCCGGCTTGCTGGACGGTTCCCTCGACGACCGCGTCCGTGTTGAGTTCCTTGGCGATCTCCGGAAGCGCCTTCTTAGCACCCTTGTATTGCATGGTCGAAGTGAAGGAAATGACCCGGAGCCCTCCGATCCGGCCCAAATGGGTGATCAGCTCATCCGCGATTTCGTCGACGAAATAATCTTGACTGGCGTCGCCCGTGAGGTTCTTGAACGGGAGGACTGCGATGGAGCTGATCCGCGGCCGGAAAAGAAAAAATGCGGCGGCGATAAGCAAGACCAGAAAAACGGCAGCTGCTCCGCAGATTGAAACTCTCCTCCAGTTGATCTCAACCTTTTTCTTGATCGGAATGGTTTTATCAATAGGGATGCCCTTCTCGACTTTGTCCAAGTTTGACAATAGGTCCCTGGCCGTTTGGTATCTCCTTCCGGCATCCTTCTCCATGCATCTCAGGATCAAACGGGCCAAATCCTCTGAAAGTTCAGGATTCAGTTTCCTTGGGTCAGGGGGAACGTGCGTCTTGTGCTTAATAGCTACGCTCAGGGCCGTTTCTCCTTTGAAAGGAACGGTCCCTGTGACCATCTCATACAGGATCACTCCCAAAGAATAAATATCTGACCGCTGATCGGCTTCCGCGCCCTCCGCCTGCTCAGGGGAGATATAATCAGGTGTTCCGATCATCATCCCCGTTTGGGTCACTCCGGGAGCTTCAATCGAGCGCGCAATTCCAAAGTCCATAATCTTCGTCTGGCCCTTCTCATCGATCATAATATTCTGGGGCTTGAGATCCCGATGGATAACTCCTAATTCGTGAGCTTCGGCCAATCCCTCGCACACTTGTTTTGCGATCGTGATGGCTTCCTCTTGCGAGAGCTTGGCCTTCCCGCCAATGAAGCCCTTGAGGTCCTTGCCTTTCACATACTCCATCGTGATATAGAGGATGTCTTCTCCCTCGTTGAGGTCGTACATCTTGCAGACATTCCTGTGGGCGATCTTGCGGGCAAATTTCAGTTCGTTCTTGAAACGTTCGATAATCTCCTTGTGGGCGGCGATTTCCGGCTTGAGGACCTTCAGGGCCATCTCTTCATCGAGTTTCTGGTCTTTAACCCTGTATACCTCCCCCATCCCGCCTTTTCCCAATTCCTCAAGAATCTCGTATCTTTGGGCAAAGGTGGAGCCTACCCTTAACCTTCTGATAGGCGTTTCGAGGGTCCTGGTGACAGAGAAAACGACCTCTTCTGATGGCTGAAGTTTTGTTCCACACCTCCCGCAGAAGCTTGTCGAGTCGGGGTTATCAAACTGGCATTTCGAGCACTTCATGGCCTTTTCCTCTTCCCGGGATGAGCATAGAATATTAATCTCAGAAAAAAAGGTCAAATACGATTCAAAACTGAAGAAGATAGGGCCAAAAATAGCGCTCATCTGCGGCGCGTCCCGGCATCTTAGATCGTTCTTATCTCTTCCGTGCTGCTGATTCGTCGAGCATATCGGCCAGGGTGATGGATTTGAGCTCCGAAACGACGGTTTTTTGAAGCCTCAAGATTATTTTTCGCAGCTGGCAGGTTCTGATGCGGGGACAGGCGTTTTTTGCGATGACGCAGTCGGCCATGTTCACCGGCCCCTGCAAAATCCGGATCAAATCTGTGAGGAAGATCCTTTCCGGGGCGCGGGCCAGGGCAAAACCTCCCCCTTTGCCTTTAAAGGATGTAACTACACCCCTGGCATTCAGAATCTGGAGAGTTGCTCTAAGGAAGGGGTAAGGGATTTTGAGCTTCCGGGAAAGATCTGCAGCGGATACTCGGGACTTGTCTTGGCTGGCCATGGAAAGCAGCGCCTTGACCGCATAATCTGTATCTTTGTTGATGAGCTTGATGGCCTACCTCTTCCATTTCTTCTGAGAGAAAGCAGCCGGAATATGGACAAGGTGGCACTTGTGGCAGCTTTCCATGCCGATGCCCGTGACGAGTTTGCCGGCCTTCTCGGGAGATGCGTCTGCGACCGTCTTGCCTAACTCTTCCATCATGACCCGGACGCTGTTGTCTATATAGTATTTCCTCTCGTCAGGGCCGTGGCATTCCTGACAGGTGCCGGCCATCGCCTCAAACCTGGCCTTGAATCCCTGGAGATGTTTTTGGGCATTCTCAGCCTGCCCCTGCGAAAGGTCAGCGCCGATGCCCGAAAAGTTGACGTCGAGGTAGACCATCAGCTGGTGCAGGTCAACTTCTTCTCCTGTCAGCGGGTCTTTGGCCCGGATCGCGTAGAAATCCGGCCAGCCGTAACGGTGTTGAACTCGGGCCATGTATTCTATATGGCAGGCACTGCAGACTCCGCCGACCTTCTGGACGGCAGCAATAACCTTTGCCTGATCGCCGGTTTTCAACGATGACCCGAGGTCTTCGACGGGAGCCGGCGGATACAGCGTCTTCCATTCGGAGACAAGCCCGGATAGCTCGCTGTACTGGACCTTGAACTTTTGAAAGTTGGCCAGGGCGTTGGGCAAATCGTTTTCGAACAGGTCGCTCAGGATTCCGGAAAACGATTCTGCCAGGCCGATCATCTTGAAAAGAAACACCGGCTCCGTGGCCTTTGGAGGATAGAAATCAGCGAGGACGGCAGGCAGAAAATCGCCCCGCTCGTTCGCCCCTTGATCTTGGGCGGGCCGATCCTCTTGCTGAGGCCCGGGGAAGACCTGCAGCATGGCCATGAGGACAAAGACAATTAAAGTAGCGCCAACCAGACGCGGTTTGTTCATCAGCGGCCTCCTTAACACTAAAATGGCAACAAAATGATATCTATATAGTATCATATTGTCAAGTGCTGTTAGAAAATAACGGAGCATCTCCATATGTGTGATCTTCATGATGTACGCAGGTGGCCCCCCTGGGCCCCGCATTCTGGGGAACCGGTCCCGTCAGTCCCACCGTCAAGGCTCGGGTTTGGGTTTGTCAGCCCGCTCAGTCTTCGACGGGCTTCCTCGCCCAAAATCCTCGCCTCTCCCCCGGGGGCTTGCCAGCCGCGTCACCGTCTTGACCGCCCCCTCAATATTACGGAAACGGAGCTACTTGCCGATTATAAATAGGTTTTGACTTTTGTTTGAGCGGGGTCATACAATGGGAAAACCCTAGAAG
>CAZLFV010000171.1:0-4095 GCA_964558915.1 uncultured Eubacteriales bacterium
TTATAAAAACCCAGGAGCAAGAGAAAAAAGAAGAGCGGGACCTCGAGCCCGGGAAATATACCTTGGCGATAGGCATCAAAGACAATGTCTCTGGGAATGGGTTGACCAAAACCGTTGACTTCGAGGTCAAGTGACGAAGGACGCCGCTATTCTTTGACCTCTTTTGGAACCTTTTCGAGGAGTTCCTTGACGGCAGGCTGATTGGGGTCGATTTGGAGTGACCTTTCAAGAACCTCGAGCGCCCGGCCGGGCTGATTCAGATTAAAGTAGCACTCCCCGGCCATGTTCAAAACGCTCGTTTCGGCTGCCTCGGCCATCAATTGTTCCAGATAGGCCAACGCCGAAGACCAATCCTTGAGGCCGAAGTGGGCGGCGGCAATGACCTTGGCCGCGTCCCGGGACTTATCCGCTTCATAAATGGGCCTGACCGTGTTCAAAGAATCCTCGTATCTTCCCAGAGCATAAAGAATTTTGGCCAAAAGGACCCGGGTCTGAGGTTCATCTTTGATTTTTAGCCCCCGGTTAGCGAGCTCATAGGCTTTCTCGTATTGCCTGGTCATGAAATACTCGGTACCGAGAGCGAAAAGGAATCCGGGATTGGGAAAGGGCTGATGGGTTTTAGCATAAACCCAGGGCACGACCCTGTAAGCCTGAGAGAGCACAATAAGGTTTTCCCTGGCCGTGGCAAGCTTCTGATTGTTTTCGTTGAACAGCGAAACGTCGACGAAGTAATAGCCCGGCTTGACGGGGGAGAGAGAGAATGGTCCTATATCTAGACCTTCCCCGTCGGCCGTCAAAGCCTCAGACAAGAGCTTGTTCTGATTGAGAGCGACATTTTCTGTGTCGGCGGAGCGGATTTCGAGCCGAACGAAGGCCTGGGGACCTAAATTCTGGCTCCCAATGTTAAAGACCTGGACATAAGCGCCCAATTCTCCTTGGACGGGAAACTCATTCCTGGCATTGACCAGATAGTGATTTCCGCTGAAAGAAAACGCCTTGAATTGGCGGGCCTCCGACTCGTTCATTCTCTCCCGGTTATGATAGAGGATCCGGTCGCCAAAACTGAGGCCGGTCGTCTCCTCCGGGACCGTGATCAGGGAGGTGAAGGAGGCGAAATCCTCGGCCGTCTTGTTCTTGAGCAACCCGAGGAGCTTGAACCGCCCGGGGATCGATGGAAGGATGTCCTGGAAGGACAAGATCTGGTTGGCATGGGCCTTGAACTGCTCTGGCGTGACACTCAGAGGAATCTCGCCTTCTTTTTCCAGGACGAGGTTTCCGGCATTGTCTTCGAGCCTGAGGATGAGATCAAAGAAGGCCTGATAGGTCTTACCCCTGTCCGCGAAATTAATTTTCTTCGGCTCAAGCGCCCAGTGGATAAAAAATTGGCCGTCCTGCCTGAAGGCCCGGCCCATGAAACTGCTTTCGATATAATCATGCGAGTATTCCGTCGTGATATAGTCTTTATATTCAAGGTAAGTCCGGGCATAGGAGCTTGAAAATTTTTTTTCAGGAAGTGACGCAATGTTGGCGAGGATGGTGCTCGTGGAAAGGGCGCCTGTCTGGAGCCTTTGATCGCTCGGAAGATAGCTCACGGCAGCGCTGGCCAGCTCTGAGTTGACTTTTTTCAGTGTTTCCAGGGCCTCGGAGCGGGTAATATTCTGTCTGCCCGTGATCGGAGAGACCAGCTTGGCTGGTCCGTCTACGCCCGGCGAGTAGAGACGGTATTCGCCCAGACCCTCCGGCTGGAAAAAAAGCAAGTAAAAGTACGCCGGAAGCCCATATCCGACCTCGCCCTTGTAAAACCACAATTCCATAGGCCATATCTCGGATTGACCAATGAAATAGTTCCTCTCCAGGGGCGGCCCGAGGAGAAGATAATAGTAGCCCCGGTCGGTCTGGCTCCCCCGCTTTATACTTCCCCGGCCGAAATTCTGGTCGGCGAAACGCACCCGTTCCATGTATTGCTTCTCGAATTCATTCTCGGAAGTATCGGGATAGGGATCGCGCTGACGCCAGAACAACCGAATGAACCGGTCTCGTTCCGCGTCAGTTTTAAGCTTGGAGAAAACCTCTCGCTCTGTCTTGGTAATAATGGGCGAGACATCCTTGAGCCATTCCCGCTGTCGCAAGGAGAGCTCCTGCTCAGCCAGCAGGAGGGCGGCAGAAAGCGGTATCATCAGGAGCAAAGAAACGAGTTGTCTCATTGTCGTTCTCATCCTAAAAAATCAGTATACTCTAAATTTTGACGCAAATAAAAAGATATTGTCAAAGCCGTTTGAATAGATATACTTTAGAACTCTCGTCCTCACGAAAAGTAACGAGAGGAGTGTGGCGATGAGAGAACAAAGCTCTCAATGGAGCAGCCGGGTCGGGTTCATCCTCGCTTCCTTGGGCATGGCCTTCGGCTCTGGAAATATCTGGCGGTTCCCCCGAGTTGTCGCCGCTAATGACGGCGGACCTTTCCTCATCGCTTTCATCATCGCCAATATCATCTGGGCAGTCCCTCTTCTGATGATCGAGATGGCCATGGGCAAGTCTACCCGTCTCGGAACGGTCGGCGCGTTTAGAAATTTTATCGGAAGAAGAAGTACCTGGATGGGAGCCTGGATCGGGCTCTGCAGCATCCTGATAATGTTTTATTATTCTGTGGTGACAGGATGGGCCATGCGCTATCTTGTGTTCGGAATCACAGGGGCCATCAAGAAAGGGATTGACTCCGAGGCCATGTGGAAGGGATTCTTGTCCTCTCCCGAACAGACTATTGTCTTCCATCTCCTGGCCATGCTCAGTGCCGGCTATATTATCCTGCGAGGAGTTCACAAAGGCCTCGAAACGGCGAACAAGATCATCGTCCCCAGCATCATCATTATCCTGGCCCTGGTCATGGCCTGGGCCTTGGCCAAGCCAGGCGCCGTCCGAGGACTGGAATATCTTTTTCGGCCGGACCTGGCCGGTCTTTTAAAGGCCAAGACCTGGCTGAACGCGTTCACGCAAGCGGCCTGGTCGATAGGGGCGGGATGGGGGCTGATGCTGACATACGCGGTCTACATGAAAGAAAAGGAAGATATCGCGGCGAATTCCTTTGTGATCGCATTTGCCGACTCGGGTTCCTCCCTTCTCGCCGGCATGGCCATTCTCCCGTTGGTCTTTGCTGTATCTCCCAGTACAGAAACCGCCACAACCGTCCTCCAATCCGGAGACACCGGCCTCACCTTTATCTATCTCACCAAATTTTTTCCCGCATTGCCCCTGGGATCTTTTGTCGGAGCACTGTTCTTCCTGGCCCTTTCCATCTCTGCCCTCGCCTCGCTCCTGTCTATGGTGGAGCTGGCCGTGCGCAACCTGGAGGATGTGGGCATAACCCGAAAAAAGGCGACCCTCCTCACCGTTGCGGCGGCGTTTCTCCTGGGTATTCCGTCCGCATACAAAGTCTCGTTCCAGGAAAACCAGGACATGGTCTGGGGTGTGGGACTCTTGATCTCGGGTATGTTCTTCGCCTATGCCGTCTACAGGAAAGGAATCGATAGGGTGCGCGACATCGTCAACGAGACCAGCTATATTCGCGTGGGGAAATGGTTCAATGTCTGCGTCCTGGCCATGCCATTGATTTTTCTCGTCATCTTCGGCTGGTGGGTCCTGCAGGCGGCCTCGCTGTATCCGCAGATCTGGTGGAATCCGTTCAGGACCCTGAGCCCCGGAACGATGGTCATGCAGTGGGCCATCCTCCTCGTCTTCATCATCCTGGCCAATAACTGGTTCGCCAAGAAAATCAAGGCTCCCTACCCTGAAAGGCTGACCAATGCTGGCGTTTCGAAGCCGCCCGGAAAGACAGAGGAGCGGAGGTCATGAGATGAGCTGGCAAGCCATAACTATGATGGTTCTGATGATCGTCCTCTATTTCGGAGGGCTGACATATTTCGCTCTCAAGCATGAGCGCAAGAAGTAAGGGTAGGCAGCTCCGCTTCCGTGATGGAGACGATAATCCACAAAGGGTGACGTGGCTGGGGGCCCCCGGGGGATGAGGCGAGGGATGATGTGGCGAGAAGTCCGTATGAGCGACGAGCGGGCACGGATCCTCGAAGAGGAGAGCGAGGA
>CAZLFV010000172.1:0-2243 GCA_964558915.1 uncultured Eubacteriales bacterium
CCCCGAAGTCACTTCGCCGGCCTTGTCTCCGTGAACGAAGACCGGATAATGCGGCCGGGGAATGCCTCGCTCGACAAGCTCAAACCCAACGATCTTCCTCTTCAGCCCCTCTTCGAGCTGCTTGCTGAGCGCCTCCCGGCCCAGAAAATCACCCTTTTTAAACTTTACAATCCACTTGAGGTCGGCCTCTAAAACAGTTGTCGTTTCATCGATGTCATTGCCGTAGAGCATGAGTTTTGCCTCAAGCCGAAGCGTATCCCGCGCTCCCAGGCCAACCGGCAAAAGGCCGAACTCCTCTCCCCGCCTGATGATTTCATTCCAGATCACGGCCGGTTCAGGCGAGACGGTATAGATTTCAAAACCATCCTCGCCGGTGTATCCCGTGCGCGAAACCAGGGTTTCAACGCCGGCCACCTTCCCCCAGCTTGCCCAGAAAGACTTTAAAACGGTCAGGTCGATGTCCGCGAGAGGCTGAAGGATTTCCGCTGCTCTCGGCCCCTGCAGGGCCAGCTGAGAAAAACGATCGCTGGCATTATCCACTTCGGCATCGAAGGAGCCTTTCTGGCTCATAATCCAAGCATAATCCTTATCCGAGTTGGCGGCGTTGACCACAAGAAGATATTTGTCCGGCGCCAGGCAGTAGACAAGAAGGTCGTCAACGAAAGTCCCCTTTGGAGTCGTCAGAGCCGTATACTGAGCTTGATTGATGGCCAGACGCCCGGCGTCATTGGGAGTCAGATACTGGACGAAATTGAGCGCATCCTTCCCCTGAATGATGATTTCACCCATATGGCTGACGTCGAAGAGCCCCGCCTTCTGTCGGACAGCCAGGTGCTCTTCGATAATACCGCGGAACTCAACCGGCATTTCCCAGCCGAAAAACTCGATCATGCGGCCGCCGAGCTTCTCATGGCACTCATAAAAGCGAGTTCTTTTCATGGTGACATACCTCTTTGCGGAAATTCTTTTCTACCATAGAAAGTGCGGCTGGCGCAAGATTGCTCGGGCAACAGTAAGTCTCAAAACGTTCGGCAGTATGAGATGGTTAAATTCTCTGGGCGGCCTGAAGCCGCCCAAGATGGGATGTCACATATATTATTACCTTCACCGCCCTAAAGATTTGCTGCTTCCGGGGCAACACCGTGACTATTTGGCGGGAAAGCTGAATGTCTTAGAAATTGAACGTGTAGGAATATTTCAGCAAGAGCGCTCGGCTGCCACTCGACGGCGGATACGGGATTTTGCCGAGACGGTCAGTGTTCAGCGTTTCATTGTAGACCAAATAGAGGTCGTTTCCTTCGCGGGGGTTAAAACGCAGGCGCACGTTTCCGATGACCAAGTCGTCGGCGCCGTTGTATTGGACGAAGGTAAGGATGGAAAATTTCGTGCTCAGCGTGGCTAATAACCGAACCTGGACCAAGTGGGCGATGAATTCCTGATTTCGCCGGGGAAATTTTACCAGGTTGTATTCATACTGGCCGCTCAGGCTGAGATCGGGCAGGATGCTCCAGGTTGGCATTATCCTCAGAGTCATTCTCGAGCCGTCATAGAATGAGCCAACTTCGACCATGGTCACGGCTCCGAGAAGCCCGCCCATCGGGGCGTGAAAAAAACTCCGAAGCCTTGAGAAGGTGTATTCTCCAGGAGGGACATTCGCCTCTGTCGAAAACTCGAGCAGTTCGCGCAAACTCTCTTTGTTGAACCGATAGGCAAAATGCCCGCCCCACCCCGATTTCGTGTTGAACTCCCAGCGGGGCTCGAAATGGGCCGACTCGATCGTATTATCCTCATTGCGCAGGGCTAACGAGGCCTCGGCTTGGACCGAATGAGACTGCAAGAACGATTTTTCTCCTGGAATCCAGCCGTACAGGATTTCAACCCGGCTGGCGGTAAAGTCCTCTCGCATCTCAAAACCGATTCCGGGAACATAATCTTTCCCCGCCCGGGAGAGACCCAAATAGGCACCCAATCCCTTTTTGGTGCGCCGTTCATAGGCAAGGCGGAGGCGGGTGGGGTCAAGAGACAATGGATTGTTCTTCCTCCCCTTTTCAAAGGTCTGGGCCCAGCCAAAAGAGAGGTAATTGTCACCGGAGAGGAGGAGGATTCCGTCCAATCCATAAGCTTCATTATAAGAACCGTCAGTGGCAATCCGAGAAGTAACCATCCCTCCGACATAGGAGAACGGATTCAGGACGCGACGCCGAACCCGAAGGACCCCAAAATTCTTGGACGGCACTCCTTCC
>CAZLFV010000172.1:2253-3128 GCA_964558915.1 uncultured Eubacteriales bacterium
AAGGTGCGGTCTGCATATCCATAAAACCGAGGTCCCATGGACCGGCGCGCCCGATCAGCCGGACTCCCCCATAGATGGGGATGATTCTGCTTACTTCTCCATCTTCATCCTCGGCAAGGCCGATGCGGCGGCTATAAAACAGTCGGTTGAAGGCACCGAAATCAAAATCGAAGACAGAAGCCCGCTCCTGGAAAAAGAGCCGTTTTTCTGGAAAAAAAAGGGAATACCGCGTCAGGTTAACCTGTTGATCATCGGCCTCGACCTGAGCAAAATCGGGGTTGAGTGTAACATCAAGCGTCAGGTTGCTGCTCAAGCCGCACTTGATGTCCAATCCCGCATCGACCGCCGGAGGCTCGGAGCGGATATAGGCGGTTTCCTCATCGTTCAGGTCATAAGAATAGCCCGATCCACCCAAGACATAGGGCGCAACATAAAGGGGGTTTTGACCACGCAGGCCTTCCAACGAAAGTTCCTGCGCCTGCGATGGCTTGAAGGCGCTCAAGAATCCCCACTTGGGATAAATAGCGGGGAAAACATCATTCTCGTTTTTGCGGGCGATCCAGCGATAGGCTGTAAAACCCATGGTCACTTTGCCGTCCCTTGCCTGGAAGCGCAGGCTGGACAACGGAATCCGCATCTCAGCGAACCAACCCTGGCCGTTGACCTCAACCCGCACGTCCCAGAATGTGTTCCAGCTAAGGTTGAACGGCTCCTCCATCGGCAGGCGTGATTCCGCGTCATTAAAGACGGCAGCATCCCAGCGGATTCCAGCGGGAGTCGTGGCGAAACAGAGGGCGTTTTCCTTGTCGTTAAAGGTATCGATGATAACGGCAAAAAAATCCGAGGTTGCCTCTTGAAGGTCTCTTTTCTTTGAC
>CAZLFV010000172.1:3138-4001 GCA_964558915.1 uncultured Eubacteriales bacterium
GACCGGGCCTGGATCCTGTCTGGCTCGCGATCATAAAGCCTCCCCGCCACCCAGAAAAATTGGTCGTCAAAACCAACCAAGACCTCGGTTTTTTCGGAGGCTGGAAAGCCAAAATTGGGCATCATCATGATCATCGGAAAAAGGGGAATATCCTTCCAGGCCTCCTCATTGCTGAGGCCGTCGAAAACAACGGGGTGATTTAGCCTCTGGATGACGACCGGACTTTGGGAACGGGCGGCAATCGCAGGCAGCTCTTTTTCCTGGGAAAACACGGGACAGACGGCGACGGCGATGAGAGTCAGGACGACTGTAGTAGTCCTGTCCATGGGCACCTATTTCTTATTAGTATCAAAAGCACAGGCTTCAGGTTGAAGAGCTAAGATAAGCGAACGGGATCAAAATGTCAAAGGCCGGACGAACTTTTTGCCTTCAAATTCGTATATTTGTTATTATATTACCAAGTTTTTAACAGGAGGGAGCCATGAACACTGCCAGGAGGCTCATTGGATTGTTGCTGATCGTTTTTATAGGTCTTCCTGCCCTGTTCGGCATCATCTGGGCTGTAGGGATGATCAAGGCTTCGGTCTCAGCCGAGTTTCTGACTGACCTTCCCCGCGAGATCATCGCCGATATCCCGGATAAGGCGGACGAGATCTTCCGGGAAGCCCAGGACGAACAGGTCATCGCTGACGGCAACACCCGCGCTTGGTTCCAGGCCGCGGCCAAGACCGGGATATCGCCCCGAGAACTGATGGAGAAGACGGGTCTCCTGGAATGGCTGGACGGGGAGCTCTCCGACTCGCTGCGTCAGATCGGCCGGATGCTCAGGGGGGAAAGGAGACCCCGGCCGATCACTATTGACC
>CAZLFV010000173.1:0-3994 GCA_964558915.1 uncultured Eubacteriales bacterium
GCCATTCATCTCGCTGCTCAGTCGCTCCTCCTCGGCGAGAGCAAAATCGTCCTGGCAGGCGGGATGGAAAACATGTCCCAGATTCCCTATCTCCTGGACGGCGCCAGGTGGGGTTATCGCCTGGGAGACGGCGTCATCGTGGACGCAATGTACAGGGACGGCTTATTCTGTCCGCTGGCCGAAATGATTATGGGAGAGACGGCGGAACTTCTCGCCGAAAAATACGGCATCTCCCGCAAAGAACAGGATGAATATGCGTGCGAAAGTCAGATGAAAGCCAAGCGGGCCATGGAGGAAGGGAAGTTCGCTACCGAGATTGTCCCGGTCAAAGTCTCGGAAAAAGACGGCAAAGAGACATTCATTTCCACCGACGAGCATCCACGGCCTGACACAACCCTGGAAAAACTCTCCAAGCTTCCTCCTGTGTTCAAGAAAGGAGGAACGGTTACGGCCGGAAATTCCTCCGGCCTCACAGACGGAGCCGCGGCGATGGTCCTGACCACGGAGCGCCAGGCCAAAGAACTCGGGCTCACCCCTCTGGTGAGGATTCTCGGGTTTGCTTCGGCGGGCGTTGACCCAAAAGAAATGGGTCTCGGCCCGGTGCCGGCGACCCGGAAAGTGCTGAAAAACCTTAAGCTCTCGCTCGACGACGTTGACCTTATCGAAGTCAACGAGGCGTTTGCCGCCCAGGTCCTGGCTGTCGAGCGAGAGCTCGCCTGGGATAAGTCGCGAAGGAATATCAAGGGCGGGGCGATCGCTTTGGGCCATCCCATCGGATGTTCAGGGGCGCGGATCACCGTGACTTTGCTCCACAGTTTGATCCAGGAGAGGAAGCATCTCGGCCTAGCGACGTTGTGCGTGAGCGGAGGGCAGGGGATGTCTCTCGTGCTCGAAAGGATCTAGGGAAAGGGGCTGACCGATGAGTCCGCAAGTGCCTGAAATCAAAACGCTGCTGCCGGGAAAACGGGCCAAGAAAATCATCGCTAAAGACCGCCGCTTTACCTCGAGCTCCTATATCAAAGAGTATCCTCTGGTGATCGCACGGGGAAAAGGGGCTGTTGTCGAAGACGTGGACGGGAACCGTTTTCTGGACTTCATGGCCGGCATCGCCGTCAACATCACCGGATACAGCCATCCCAAGGTCGTCCGGGCCGTCAAAGCCCAGAGCGAGAAATTCTTCCATATTTGTTCCACCGACTTCTATTACGAATCTTTCGCCAACCTGGCCGAACGCCTGGTCAAGATGATTCAGATCGAAGGCGAAAAAAGCGTCTTCTTCACCAATTCCGGCGCCGAAGCCATCGAGACGGCGATCAAACTCGTCCGCTATTACACCAAAAGGCCTTACATTGTGTCCTTCCTCGGCGCGTTTCACGGCCGGACTATGGGCGCCTTGAGCTTGACGGCAAGCAAAGCCGCGCAGAGAAGCCGTTTTTCCTCTTTCCTCCCCGGTGTTTACCATATTCCCTTCGGATACTGCTTCCGCTGCCCCTACAATCTCACATATGACTCCTGCGGCATTCATTGCGCCGAGGCCATCGAAAAGGTTTTTTGCCAGACGCTGATGGGGCCGCGGGAGATCGCCGCCATCTTCGTCGAGCCCGTTCAAGGAGAAGGCGGGTACATCGTGCCGCCCCCGGAATTTCACCGCAAGCTCAAAGAGTTCGCCGCGAAGTACGGAGTTCTCCTGGTCGTGGATGAGATCCAGTCCGGGATGGGCCGGACGGGAAAATTCCTGGCCATTGAAAATTTCGGCGTGGAGCCCGATGTCGTTGTCCTGGCCAAGGGATTGGCTTCCGGCCTTCCCCTGGGCGCCGTCATCTCCAAGAAAAAGTACATGTCCTGGAAGGCCGGAACTCACGGCAGCACCTTCGGCGGAAACCCCCTGGCTTGCGAAGCCGCCATGGCCACCCTGGACCTCCTGGAGCAGGGGCTGATGGCCAATGCCGCGAAGATGGGCGGACGGCTCCTCGCAAAACTCAAAAGAATTAAGAAAAATTATCCGCTTATCGGCGATGTCCGAGGACTCGGGCTCATGGTCGGCGTTGAGCTCGTCAAGGACCCCCTGACGCGCGAGCCGGCTGCAAAAGAAGCTCATGAAATCGTCCAAAGGGGTTTCCGGAAAGGACTCCTGCTCCTCCCCTGCGGCGAGAATGTTATCCGGTTTTGTCCTCCGCTGGTTGTGACAGCCCGTGAAGTGGATAGAGCGTTGACCATCTTCGCCGAAGTCCTGGCCGAGTTCCAAAAGGAGAGTAAAACTATATGAATACTAAACTCAGGACGATGGCGGAGGCTGTGGCGGAGTTCGTCAGGGAGGGCGACACGCTGGTCATCGAAGGGTTCACGCATCTCATCTGCTTTGCCGCCGGTCATGAGATCATCCGCCAGAAAAAGCGGAACCTCACCGCCTGCCGCCTAACCCCGGACCTGATTTATGACCAGCTCGTGGCCGCAGGCTGCGTGAAAAAACTTGTTTTCAGCTGGGCGGGAAACCCGGGAGTCGGCTCACTCTTCGGGTTGAGAAGGGCCGTGGAACAAGGCATCCCGCGGCGAGTCAAGATCGAGGAATACACGCATTTCGGGATGGTCGCGCGGTTCATGGCCGGCGCCGCCAAGCTCCCGTTCATGCATCTCAAGAGCTTCGATGGCAGCACCCTTCCCCAGAAAAATAAAATGATCAAGTCCATCAAGTGTCCTTACACCGGGAAGCGCTTCGCCACGGTCCCCGCCCTCAACCCGGACGTGGCCATCATCCAGGTGCAGCGAGCGGATGAAGAGGGCAACGGCCAGATCTGGGGGCTGATGGGCGTTCAGAGGGAAGCGGCCTTCGCCTCGAAAAAAGTCATCCTTGTCGCTGAAGAATTGGTCCCCAGCTCCGTCATCCGAGCCGACCCGAACAGAACGCTCATCCCCGGAATGATCGTAGACGCCGTGGTGATAGAGCCTTTCGCCGCGCACCCCAGTTATGCCCTCGGGTACTACGACCGCGATAACGAATTCTATGTCAGCTGGGCCAGGATTTCGAAGGACCGGGCGGGCCTAGAAAAATACCTCGATGAGTGGGTATTTGGAGTTTCGGGGCGAAAAGAATATATGGAGAAGCTCGGCCCGGAATATGTGAATAAGTTGAAAGCCGATAGCCGGCCGTCCGGGTCAGTGAATTACGGGTACTGAACAGATGGGTGGCATGGCGCGTAAAGAAATGAATGTTTATTCGCCCTCAGAAATAATGGTGGCGCGGGCAGCCCGGGAGCTCAAAAACGGCGAGGTCGTCTTTGTCGGCATCGGACTGCCCAATCTCGCCTGCAACCTGGCCCGCCGGCTCCACGCTCCCGAGCTTGTGCTGATCTATGAATCCGGAGCTGTCGGAGCAGTTCCGGACCGGCTCCCTCTTTCAATCGGGGACCCCTGTCTCGCCACGGATTCCATTTCCGTCTGCTCGATGGTTGAAGTCTTTAATTACTACCTCCAGGGAGGGCTGATCGACGTCGGATTCCTGGGGGGCGCTCAGGTGGACAGGTTCGGCAACATCAACTCCACAGTGATCGGAGACTATGAGCATCCCAAGGTCAGGCTCCCGGGAAGCGGCGGCGCTTGCGAGATAGCCATTCATGCCGGGAAAATAATCATCATCCTCAGACAGAATCAAAAATCGTTTCCCGAAAAGATCGACTTCCTGACCAGCGCCGGGTTCATCGATGAGCTCAACCGCCGTAAAAAATATGATATGCCCGGCCGCGGGCCGGCCCTGGTCATCACCGACCTTGGAGTGTACGGCTTTTCCAAAAAAACGCACGAGATGGTTCTGACTGAGATCCACCCGGGCGTTTCCATCCAAAAAATCAAGGAAAACACGGGCTGGGATATTAAGATTAGCCGGAAGCTTGTTCCGACGGTCCCACCGTCAGAAGAAGAATTGCGGATCATCCGGGAGGAACTCGACCCGGAGAAAATCCACCTCGGCTGAGCCGCGACAGGACCCATTAGCGAATAT
>CAZLFV010000174.1:0-1546 GCA_964558915.1 uncultured Eubacteriales bacterium
GTCTTATTTTTTCGGCAAAGAATCCACGAGCTTTTTGATGTTTTCCTGGTTGGGGCTGATCTCGAGGGATTTCCGCCAGGCCGCAAGCGCTTCGGCAGTATCTCCGAGTTTGTAGTAGGTCAGGCCAAGCAAGTTGAGGACCTCAAGGTTGGCGCCGAACCGGATCAGATAATCTTTGAAGTAGGGCACGGCTCCGGCATACTGTCCCAGGCCAAAGCATGATTTCCCGAGTAAATAATAGACCTGGTCCAGGCCCTGCTCGCCGGCGGCAAAAGGAGTCAGGATATCTTTGATCTTCTGGAATTCATTGAGCTCGAAAAGGACCTGGCTAAAGCCGAGCGCGTATTTCAGTTGTCCGGGGTTCTTCCGGTAAGCCTTCTCTAACGAAGCATGGGCCTCTTTGGGCCTCCCGAGACTCAACATCTGGAGTCCCAGGATATAGTCATATTCCTCGACGTGCGAGGCCGGCATGACCTTGGAGATGATGAGCGGCCTTGGCAAATCCGCCACCATCGACACCTCGAAGTTCTCGCCCGACGAGAGAAGCTCTTTTCCGCTCCCGTCAACGAGGGAAACCGTAACCTTATAGTAATCCGGCGGGAACTGGGCCAGGGAAAATTCTTCTAGGAAATCAGCGCTGGGGCCGGCGCCAGGACCGTACTCGCTTATTCCTTTCGACCGGGTCAGGAATTCGGCATCTTGTCTAAAAATGGTCACATTGATTTTGCCGTTCGACCGCAGATCGGAGCTCAAGCCGAAGACCTGGAAAAAGACATAGAGGGCATCTTTCTGGGAAAAGGTCTTGCGCGCTTGGCAGATGAGCTGGCCGGCCCTAGTCTTAAAAGGAATAAAATCTCTGTCCGCAGAGGCCGCTTTATCCAGCTGGTAGCCCAGGACCAGCGCGCTTATGACCGGGGTGCCGCCGCTCGTGGCCTCCGGGATGTCGATCGAGCCCTCGAAAGAGGTGAATTCTTTGGAGACCGTGTTCTTGAGCAGGAGGTCAAACTTGTAATTCCCCGGAACGAGGGGAAAGAGGTCCTGGATGGCCAGCGATTTGGAGCGCAAGTCCTCGAGCTCAGCGCTGCTGAAGCTCAAAGGAAACTCCTTGGCATATTGATAAACTGTGTTTCCCTTGGCGTCGGAAACCCGGCCGTCGAGCTCAAAGTTGGCGCCGTACTTGCCGCCGTAGGAATCCACCGAAATTTTTTTGGGCTCGACTGAATACTCCACCAGAAAAAGCCCGGACGGGTCTCTGATCACGCTCAGGAAGGCGTCGCTGACGATATAGTTGGCCGAATAATCAACATCGATGATATCTTTATATTTGAGAAGAGCATCGGCGTAAGTGTCCTCCACTTTTTTTTGGGGATAGGAGGCGATATCACCAATCAGCTTCATCGAGGCCAGGGAGACCGTCCCAGTCATAACCCTCTCTCCTGAGACGAGCGAAAGCGTTTGGTAGGCCAGGTTGGGAGCAAGCTTGACGAGCTGATTGTACGCCGACTGACTTCGCGAGCCACCCCCCATGGCATCCTCGGTCATCCCG
>CAZLFV010000174.1:1646-3973 GCA_964558915.1 uncultured Eubacteriales bacterium
GCCAGGAATCCAAAAATAAGAACAAAAAGGACAACTTTTTTCATAGAACCTCAGAATTCTAATCTAACCTATTTCAGGATTTTCTTCAAATAGAGGCAAAAATGGGGACGGTTCTATTTTTTCTGGTCCTCCATGTCCCCGAGGAAAAATAGAGGCGCAGAAAAAAATAGAACCGTCCCCATTTTTTAATGGTGGCGGGAGAAATGGCGGTAGAGGAAATATGTCAGGACAAAGGATACAAGAAAAATGAGCGCCGGGACGATGATTCCCACCATGGCTAATCCTTCCTCGCTTTTCGCTTTTTCCGATAGGAATAATAGGCCAGCAGAAGTCCCAGAAAAGAAAAGAAATAGGCGATGCTCATCCCGATGACAACAGCCAGGCTCTGGTTCATTTATTCCTCCCAGCGCTCGATCTTTTCGAGATCTTCAAGGTAATGCTTCTGTTTTTGTTCATAATCCAAAGAGATGGCCTTAAGTTTGGGGTCGATGATCCAGATCATCACCAACAACAGAATCAAGCCTGCCGCCAGGATCACCCAGCCATACCATAACAGGAACAAGCTCAGCATTGTGCCTACGGCCAGGAGGACATAAACCAGCGGCGATATCACAAAGACGAGATAATCCTCTTTCGTCCAATGGTCTGCTTCCGTGGCCGTCCATATCCGTTTGATCCAGCCCATCTCAGTTCCCTCCTTCGGCCGCCTTGACTTCTGCCTCGAGCAGGCCGCGCCTCTCTGCTTCCTTGCGCACCGGCTTCCACCAGCCGATCGGCCTGGACATGACGTAGTATTTCACCAACCGGTCCATGTTCTCGGGACGCGTAAGAAGAGTTATAGGGAAATATACCAGGCCGCCCAAGATCATCATGATCCAGAACTGGAGATAATCCGGCAGGACGGGGATCACACGGAACTCCGGCAGCACCCAGACCACCAGCCAGCTCAACCCCAGGTTGGCGATCCAGGAGGACAGGTAACCCCATGAATTGAACCGCCACCAGACGACCTGGAGGATGGAAGGAAGCCAGATGCCGGCCGCCATAATCCAGAGGGCGAAAATGAGCCATTGGGTGATCTCCTTCATCATCGAGCCGTAAAGAAAAGACCCGAGAAGAAGAATGAGGGTGGAAATCCGCCCCACCCAAACCAGCTCTTTTTCGCTCGCCTTCGGCTTAAAATAATGGTGGTAAAGGTCGCGCGTGGCATACGAAGCGCCGAGATTCAGGTGGGCCGATATCGTCGAAAGGTGAATGGCCACGATAGCAGCGAAAAAGAGCCCGACCATACCAACCGGCAGATATTCAAACCCCAGCCTATACCAGGCCATTTCATACTGAGCCGTCTCTTTGATCTGCGGGTACATAACGAAAAACCCCATGATGGCGACAGCCCAGAGTGCATTCCGCACGATGATCAAGGCCGTGCCCGACCAGATCGAATAACTGGCATCGCGCACAGTTTTCGCCGACTGAATCCGCTGCGCCTCCGGGTACCAGTCGATGGCCGTGCCCATCCCGAATCCGCCAATGACGGCGATCACCAGCATGGTCAGGAACCAGACCAGCGGAAAATCTCCCGAGGTCAGCCCTGAAAAGGCAAACGGATTGAGCCGCCAGCTCTGGCCCAGAGCATCAAGCTTGGCGATAATCCCGTGAGGGCCGCCGGCAACCCCGATCTCCCAGAACGAGACGATGGCGATGACCAGGAAGGCGATGACGCCCTGCTGGAAATCCGACATCACGACTCCCCAGTATCCTGCCGCAAGGACATAGATGGCGCAAATCGTGGAAAAAGTGACCAGGCCAACCCATTGGGGCCAGCCGAAAAGATAATTGCAGAGCTTGCCCATGGCCATCCCGACCCAACCCAGGACGAACATGTTCATGAAGACCTGCCAGCCGGCGATCCAGCCGCGGAGCATCTCTGCCCCCACCCCTGAAAACCGGAGCGTCTGCCACTCCGCCTGAGTATAGGCCAGGGAGCGCCGGAAAATCCTGGTCGAGGCAAAAGCCGAGATGGCACACCAGGCGCTGAAAAACGTATACCATATTCCCCTGAGCCCGTACTGGTAAATGACTCCACTCACCCAGATTGGAGTGTCTGTGGCCGTATGAGTGGCGTAAACTGATGTCGCCGGCAACCACCAGGGGAGGCCGCGGCCGGCCAGGAAAAAGTCGGCCATCGACCTCTTGCCCAAATTATAGAAAAGAATCCCGCAGATCGTCATCAGGATGACAAAAGCGATCACCCAGAACCAATCCAGAAAGGCAAAATGAACCATACCTTACCTCGCAGATAAGAAAAGAGCCTGGAGGGCCTAAAC
>CAZLFV010000175.1:0-3969 GCA_964558915.1 uncultured Eubacteriales bacterium
TGGCGGTCGGATCGCAGGTTCTTTTTTATCTTTCCATAAAAAAAGACAAAAAGGTAATCTGCGAGGCAAAAGGGGAGAGGTTCAAGTATGATACGGACTTTATCCCAGCCCTGATTGATGATCCCAAGATTCCCAAGAAGCCGTCCCTGACGTTTAAGATCATCCCTGAAGATAAGACTTTCGTCTACATCTTTGAGACGGGAAAAGAAGGGCCCTTCGATTTAGAGCGGACACGGTTCTTTTTTAAATATGACCTCGGACTTCCGGAGTTGCCTGAGGGACCCGCTATCACCGACTAGAATCTTTTTCTTGTATTTTGGCCTTCTTTGATTTTATAGTCGGCGGTTGGGGACTGCCTGTTATCGCCCGGAGCACAGATATCAAAGAGATATAAAAATATTCATAGGCAAATAGAGCGAAAATTGATATGGTTTTCGTGCTGACCATATCCAATGGAGGTAAAAAAAATGACAAAAAAAGTGATGTTTTCTTTGTTCGCGGCAGGGTGGCTAATCGCTACCTGTTTTTTCCCGGCCGAAATGACCGCCGAAGAGCAGGCGGCTCCGTTGTCCGTGCATTATGAAGAGCTGACAGCTCCTCAATTTTCCCGGGCCGTGGAGAAATCGGGAGGCACCTGCATTATTCCGCTCGGGATTATCGAAAAGCACGGTGCGCACCTTCCCCTGGGCACGGACCTCATCTCCTGTCGCGAAAGAGCGCGTCAAGCCGCTGAGAAGGAATACACCATCGTTTTTCCCGCCTACTACTTCGGCCAGATTTTTGAGGCCCGTCACCAGCCTGGCACTCTGGCTTACAGTGAGCGGTTGATCCATGACCTTCTCGCAGAGACCTGCGCCGAGCTTGCCCGCAACGGCATAAAAAAAATTATTCTCTACAACGGGCACGGCGGCAACAATGCTTTCCTGGAGTATTTTTGCCAGACTCAACTGGCCTCGCACAGGGATTACGCCGTCTATCTTTTCACTTCGACCGTGAAGATCGAGGAGGACCCGGAGGTGAAGAAACTCCTGAGGTCCAAGCTCGATATGCATGGCGGAGAGCGCGAGACCTCAAAGATGCTGGCGGTCAACCCCTCCCTGGTCCATCTTGACCAGGCAAAAGCAGAAAGCGGCGAGGACCAGCAGCGGCTGGCCTATCTGCCTCATGTTTATACCGGGATCTGGTGGTATGCACGGTTTCCCAACCACTACGCCGGCGATGGAAGCGTTGCCACTGCCGAGCTCGGCCGCCTACTTTTAAAAAAGGACGTCGATGAGCTGGCCGTGATGATCCGTGAGGTCAGGCAGGACAAGTCGGTTCTGGAGCTTCAAAAGCAGTTCTTTGATTCTACGGGAAAGCCCCGGAAGGATGTTCCCTAAGGGAACCCTTCATAGGTGGACTTTATAGCTCGTAGAGCTTGCCCGTGGCTTGCGCTCTTTCAAAAAAACAAAAGCAAGCGTGAGTAGAACCTCGTTTCAAGGTAGCGTTCCCGGATGTCAAGAATGCGCCCCCGCCTATCGACACTTTCTGCCGTGAGCGCCAGGCCGATTGGAGACCCGGGGAACCGGTAACCGAGAGTGAGATTCCAGACCAGCCGGCTATCATGAATCCGGAAATCGTCGGTCACGACTCCCTGGAACTGATAGCGGTCCTGGCCCTGGATTGAATGGGCCCTCTGACAACGGATACTTCCTTTCATCTGCCATTGGCGCCAATCGACAGCCATGTCTGAGGCTAGCGTAATACCCCAGGCATAATAGTAGCCCCAATTAAGCAGAGTTGTTTTCACTCCGGCATTGTCGTGGTCTCTGCTATAGAGGTTGTAGGCCAGGGCGTTAACCAAGGCAAAATCGCCAAAGGCCTCGGCTTTCCAGCGCACCTGGAGTCTTGGACCGAACCAGCTGATTTGGAGAATTGGCCCCAGGAGGCTTACGACCGCCATTTTATCCGAGAATTCGGTCGGGGTCGGCCGCCAGAACCGGGCATCAGAAAGCGAAGGACCTCCTTCGGGAACCTCGGCGCTGCTATCATACCAGGCCTTCGCCCGTTTTTTGAAAAAGTCAAACCCGCTGCCTATTCCCAAGAATCCACTGCTGCCACGCAGACGCCCATCTCCACTATTGCTGACATTCTGCCAGGTGGCGCCGAAGAGCACAGCCTCGGTGGTGATGTTGGATTCCTCGACACCGGCCGAGCTGAGGTCGAAATACATATTCATGCGGCTGAAAATTGTATCAGAAGAACCGCGACGAAAAGATACGGGCTCGCCGTATCCTGGAGCTGAATTTGTTTCTGTTTCCAGGCCCAACGTAAAATGGTTGTAATTGGTTCCCGCCGGGGAGACCGAGCCGCTTCTTGCCCCGATCAACACACAAAAACGGTGCCAGGCCGGATTGGAATCACTGTTTGCGGCCCGGCCGTTTTTGCGATCGAGCCAGTTATTAAAAGTAAGCACTGGGTCGAAGAAGATGCCGACCAGACGATTGAGAAATCCTTTGCGGTGGCTGAAATAGGAGCTGACCTGAAACAGGGACTCACCGATAGCCAGGCCGCCGAAGCTGTTGAAGATGATATCGTTGATAGAGATGACTTCTCGATATTCAGAAAAGCATTCCCACAGAACGGACATGCTCAAGCCATAAAGGAAAGACGCCCGGCTGTTCATGCCGTTGGTGCGGCCGAAATTATAATTGACGGCGCCCGACAACGTGTGCGACCAGTTGAACCAAAAACTATTGGAATCCATTTTGGGGGACTCTGCTGAAAAGAAACGCCGGCGCTGGTCTTTCCAGGAAAACCTGAACTGCCAGTCTTCTTTGAACTTGCTGTATGTCAGCCAGTAGTCGACCGTAGAGGCAGCTAGCAAAATACCGCCTTCCAGGTAGGCCCGGCCGACCTTGGGACGATTGGAAATCTGCTGCGCAGGAGTATCTTTGTTTTCAGTAGCGGCAACGCTCGGCTGGTTTTCGACTTGATTTGGGGACCCGTACAAGCACGCCGGGATGACGCACACCATGCCCGCGAGGAGCAGCGCAGATGCTTTTTTCATGCCTGCCGACGGGCCCGCCAGAAAATATTTTAGAGAACGCTTATTTGTTCGACTTCAAGGACAAGCTGTAGCCGAGAGTAAAGACGAGTGCTCCGGTTTGGTCTTCACCGTAGACGGCAGCATTCCTTTGGATGTTCGTCATTCCCCAGGAAAAGTGGAATTGGACGACGATGCTGCCCGGACCGAGTGAGATGGCAACCCCTCCTCCTCCGGCGACCCCGGCGTTGATATCATTGATATCGTTCTTGACATCGGTGGTTGCATCAAAAGAGACGGGCGGTAGAGGCTGATAGTACGGTGGAAGCAACAGCGGAAATTGCTTCCCCTGATCAAGGTAGATGGAAGACGAGCCTTTGGTGACGGTCTTGGCCTTGATCAGGAAACCGATGTAGGGCCCGGCGTTGAGAAAAAAATGAGGTTTGCTTCCCCAGCCCAACTCCAGAAGCATGGGGATCTCAATGTAATCCAGAATAGCTTCATTGTAGAAATCAGCGTAAAGAATCGTACCCGGAGGAAGGATCAGGCCCGGCAGGTCTATGGTGATAGGCTGCATCCCCCCCCGCTTTCCGCCCTGGGAAGCGTAGTTAATCTCTGCGCGCAGCGAAAAATGCGTCTCGAATTGATAATCAGCAAAGATCCCGAAAAAGGGTCCTGTTCTGGACCGGAATCCCTGGCTGTAGATACCCTTGCCGCCCCTGATGTTCGGCACGCTGAGGCCTGCGTGCAGCCCGACCTGAACCTGATTGGCCAGGGCCGTCCCCCCAGCCATCAGGACCGTGGCGAGAAAAAGGGCCAATTTTTGCTTTATTTCCCTTTCCATGCTTCACCTCACTCCATCCAGGATGACATGGTCTCGGCTGACATACCTTGGGGCATATATATATCGGATGGAAAGTCAATGTCAAGCGGACGGGAAAACC
>CAZLFV010000176.1:0-3913 GCA_964558915.1 uncultured Eubacteriales bacterium
GCCAACCCGAATTTCCTTCCTTATGGTTTTGAGCTGGAGGGGAAAAGATACGGCACTTCTCGCGTCA
Source organism: uncultured Eubacteriales bacterium (assembly GCA_964558915.1). Taxonomy (GTDB): domain Bacteria; phylum Acidobacteriota; class Aminicenantia; order Aminicenantales; family UBA8522; genus CAZKEW01. The sequence goes on from CAZLFV010000176.1 coordinate 68, forward strand.
TCAGCGTCAATCGCGCCGAGTACGTGACCGTGACACAGAGCCGGGCCTGGCTCCCGAACCCGATCGGCGGCATTGTCTGGCTCGCCTGGGGCGCCCAGGATACATCCTGCTTCATGCCGTTTTATATCGGCCTGACCGAGATTCCCAAGTCATTCCAGGTGGGAGACCATTGGAGTTTCAATCGTGATTCCGCCAGATGGGCTTTTGACTATGTCGATTTTCACACCCAGGTTCTTTATTCCTACGCCATCCAGGATGTCCGGGCAGCCCAGCAGAAATGGGAGAAATCAGCCGTCGACAAAACTCTGGCTATCGACCAGGCCGCGCTTGAAATTCATAAAAAGGATCCCCTTCAGGTTCGCCCGTTTCTGACGGATTACTGCAACAATAATGCTAACCTTGTCATCAACGCCTGGTGGGAGTTAGGAAACCAGCTGCTGGTAAAGTACGACCATCTATGGATGTATGATGTCAAGACAAGAAAACGGCTGGCCATTAAGTTCCCCGACTGGTACCTGAAAGAGCTCGTCGAATACAACAAGATTCCGGTTCAGTCTGAAGAGAAGAAATAAATAACAGGGCCGGTCTCGATAAACTAATTGTCCGGCCTGGGATGGATGTGCAGCCCGAGGACGAAGGCGTCTTCGGGGGGAGTGGTGTAATATTTCTTCCGCACGCCTAACATCCTGAAACCGATTTTCTTGTACAACACCAGAGCCCCTTTATTGGAGGGGCGAACCTCCAGGGTGATGAAATTGGCTCCCCTCCATCTCACCTGCTCGATCACCTGAAGCAAGACCTGCTCTCCGATTCCCAGTCGCCGGAAATCGGGATGAACCGCAATGTTGTTGATCTGGACTTCCTCCCCGATCAGCCAGAAAACAATGTAGCCAATGACTTTGTGGAGCGTGGCATGGATGATGACCAGGGGAAAGGAGATGGGCACGTTCTGGATTTCTCCGCGGAACGTGCTTTCATGCCAGGGATTGGGGAAAGACAGCTTTTCGATCTCCAGGACAGAAGGGAGGTCTCGTTCCTCCATTCTTCTGAGGAAGAATAGTTTCCCCGGCAGCTTTTCTTGGTTTATTTCTTTTGCTCCGCCTGGGATTTCCGAAAATAGAGGGGCTGGAGCTCTTCGCCGCGCACTCCGCGGCCTTTTTTGAGGATGTCATACCCCAGGACTCCCACTTCGTAGGCGATGAAAGGCGAACGCGTTGAGAACCTGGCTTTGTCCTTCAAATAAGCCCTGATTTTCTCCCTGTAAACCTCAACGCCGTTCCCGATCAGGGTGATCATTCTGTGCGCGGGCAGTGCGGACAGGAATTGATCAGGAGTATAGGCCCCCTGCGGGATGACCTCGTCGAGCTTCTCTCCTTCGCACTCAAAAAGCGCGGCATAGATTTCGCCTTTCTTGGCGTCAAGGAAAGGCGAGACCAGCCTGCTCTTCGAGTCCTTGAGCTTCAGAGCCAGGGCCGAGAGCGTGGAGACGGGAGCGACCGGCTTGCCGGAAGCAAAGGCGAAAGCCTTAATCGTGCTCAGCCCAATGCGGATGCCAGTGAAGGAGCCCGGCCCGGCGGCAACGGCAAACCCCGCCATGTCCTCAATCCTTAGAGAGTTCGTCTGCAGAACGTGATCCACTGAGCGGAGAAGCTTGGTTGAGTGCGAGCCTGAAGTTTCAGAGTTTATTTCTCCGAGGAGCCGCGTCTTTTCGAGGAGGGCGACTGAGCCGCTGGCCGTTGTCGTATCCAGGGCCAGGATCAGCATTTTTAGCTTCTCCGGTTGAGGGCTCTTCCAAAGGCGAACAGGTTCCCCGCCTGAAAAATATCCCATTGAACCGCGCTCATGGGCTCGACCGCAAACCGGACATTCTTGCTCAGGTTGAGGCCTTTTCCGGAGCGCAGATCGACCTCGATTTCGTCCCCGGACTCCAGCCGGCGCTGGCCGGCCAGTTCTTCAACCGCCCCGCATCTGAGAATCGGCAACCCGGAATTGACAGCATTCCTGAAATAAATCGAGGAAAAAGAAGGCGCCAGGATCGCGCCGGTCTGGAGGGCGATAAAACAGTCGACGGCCTGCTGCCGGGAGGACCCGGCCCCGAAATTCCGGCCGGCGACAATGATATCCCCCGGCCTGGCCTTGGCCGCAAAGTCCTTCCATCCTTCCAGGTTCCCGAGCGCGTGCTGTCCCATCTCCGAGATCTCGGTGATATGAAGAAAAGCGTTATGGAAGATCTGGTCAGTGTCGATATCTTCAATCAGGCGGTCGGCCCGGTCGAGGAGCACCCAGATCCTGCCGCGTCGCGATGTCTTTTCCATTTCAAACATCCTCCGGAGAGGCGATCTCGCCTAAAACGCAGGACGCGGCCACGACCGCAGGACTGGCGAGATAGGTTTCGCCTTTGCCCTGCTTTCCGGAAAAATTTCTGTTCCCCGTGCTGATCTGGACCTCGCCTTTTCCGGTCAGCCCGACATGGCCCTCGGCGCACCCGCCGCAGCCGGGGTTGTGGATGATTGCTCCGCTTTGAAACAGGTCCTCTAGGATTCCGCGGGACAGGAGTTCTTCGTAGACGCGCCGCGTCGCCGGCACGACTTTCAGCATGACTCCCTTCCTGACCTTCCTGCCTTTGAGGATCCTGGCTGCTGCGGCGAAATCCTCGAACCTGCCGTTCGTGCATGACCCGATGAAACCAGAATGGATCTTCGCCCCGCGGAGTTCCGACACCGGCCTCACATTTGTCGGAGAGAACGGAGCGGCGACCTGGGGAGGGAGGCCCTGGACATTGAGCTCGATGATTTCGGCGTAGGCCGCTCCTTCATCGGCCGACACGGAAGAAGGAATCGGCCGCTGCGGCCGGATTAAAACCGCGAGCTCTTGTTTCACCGCTTTGGCTCCTTCCGGAATGAACCCGATGATGCCGGCCATTTCCGTGATCATGCTCGCCAGGGTCAGACGGCCGGCAAGATTGAGGCCGGCCACCGCAGGGCCGTAAATTTCGGCCGCTCTGAGGGCGATCTTTTTCGTCCCCAATTCCTTAAGGAGAAACAAAGTCAGGTCTTTGGCCGTGGTGGGCTGCTTGTAGGTGCCTTTGAGCACGACTTTCACCGTCTCCGGAACTTCGAACCAGGTTCTACCGGAGCGAAAAGCGAAGGTGATGTCCACATCGCCCATGCCCTGGCCAAAGCACCCGACAGCGCCTAGGATGTTCATATGGCTGTCCGTGCCCACAACCGTGCTGTTTGGCTGCGCCAGGCCTTCCTCCAGGAGTACGTGCGTGCCGATGCCCCTGTCCACGTCGAAGACCCCAACGCCCTGTTTAAGGGCGAAATCGCGGCACGCCTGCTGGTTATCGGCATAGCGAAGAGTGCAGGCCGGGGCGCAGAGGTCAAAAGTGAAAAAAGTCTTGGTCTTGTCGGCGAGCGGAAGCCCGGCGTATTCCCTCTCGTAGTTCTTGACCACGTTCGGGCCGCCGAAATCCCGGGCCGAGCGGATATCCAGGTCCAACCAGACGATCCGTCCGGGCGCAACTTCGTCATCCGTATGAGAACGGATGATCTTCTCGATGATCGTCAAGCCCATGGAAATCTCAATTCTTAAAGCTTATCCGCGACCGCGCGGCCGACATCAAGGGTCGAGGATTTGCCGCCCATATCATAGGTTCTGACCTTACCCTCTCTGATGACCTCGGCAATCGCTGCTTCCAAGCGACTTGCTTTTTCTGTCTCCCCGAGCCATTCGAGCATCATCTTCGTCGCCAGCAGCATGGCCATCGGGTTGACTTTGAACTGGCCGGTATATTTGGGAGCCGAGCCGTGCGTTGGCTCAAAGACCGCGTAGGCATCGCCGATA
>CAZLFV010000177.1:0-3904 GCA_964558915.1 uncultured Eubacteriales bacterium
AACGCTTCGTTTCGTTCACCCCAACCAAATCCTCCTTCCGGTAGCCGATCGCGGCCGCAGGTTCCTCGACCAGATCGTCTGTGACGAGATATTCATAAAAAGCGACCTGTTTCTTCTCGAGATTTTGAGCTACCTCGGCCAGAATTTTTTGGTGCGAATATTCCTGAAGGCCTGGATTGATATTGACATTAGACACACAGCCCAGCGCAACCCGGTAATAGTTATCGCCGCGCTCATGGACGTCCAGGGTCACTTCCGGCATCCATGCTCTGAAGACACGATGGATCGCCCGGACTTCCTCGGATTCGAGCTTAACATGATCCCGGTTGAGGTCCAACTCCTGTTCGTTTCGCCTCTGGTCAAGCCAATTGCCATAAGGGTTGGCCTGGGGAATGATTAAAAAATTCACCCGTTTGAGCAGAGGCCTCAGCTCGCCCAGGGCGATGTCTCTGGCCAGCCGGAGCGCTGCTTCCTTGGCCGATTGCTCGTTCCCGTGCTGGGAAGCGATGATCAAAAGTGTCGGCTTACCACGGTTAATGGTCTCGGGAGACGCCGCCTTTTCCTCATTAATGATAACAAGGAGAAGTTCTCGAGGGGGCAGGATCCTCGTCTCCTTCGTCTTCCCGATAGCCTGGACCGAAACCTCGGGCGAAAAGTCATCAAGATAGCTCAAGAACCGGGCAATCTCTTCATGCTGGCTGTATTTGGTGTAACGGCATTCCTCGGCAGGTGTCTTCAGCTCGCGAGCTGGCAAATAAACCTGGAGGGCGAAAACAAATAATAGGCCCAAAAGAAAAATTTGCAATGAACATTTTTTGTTCATAAAGCCTCCAACTTAGACGTCGATTTCAGGACGTGTAATAAAAATAATCATAGACAATCCGGCTGATTTCGGCGATCAGGTTTTCGACCTCACTCGTCTCGCCCATAAAATTCTTGGTGAAGACGGTGATGACGACGTGCCCAAGATTCTGAGGAAGATAGATAATCCCGGCATCATTGACCGTGCCGGCGATCGTCCCCGTCTTGTGGGCCACGGCTGTCCGCCGTGGCAGTTGTCCCTTTAGCCGCGCCGTCCCTGTCTGACATTCGAGCATGATGGAGATAATCAAGGAACAGCTCTCCTGGTCCAGGATTTCCTTCTTGAAAATCTTTTCGAGAAGAAGGTTCATGGCAGCTGGCGTGCTCTGGTCTTGCGGGTTTTGGCTGAATTTCAAAACGGCTTCCCTGTGGGCCTCGCGGCTGAGGTCTTCCGTTTTGTCGAGTTCGGCCGTGACCTGGTCAAGAGAAAGCCCCTTGTATTTCTGGTAATCCAGCCCGGCTAAATCCATGATCAGCTCTTGGCAAGTCCGATTGACAGAAATGCCCTCAATCCCAAATTGTTTCAAGCGATTGTTGACGTTCTCCGCGCCGACTTTCTCGAGCAATATATCAGTGGCCGAGTTATCGCTGATCATCATCATCAGGTTAATCAAGTTCCTGACTGAAAGTTTAATCCCGGGCGCCGTCAGGCTCGAGAGCAGGCCGCTCCCGAGATGTTGATCGGTTTTTTGGACGCCAATCTCATCGTCGAGCCTGAACTTCCCTTCTCTGATTTGGGCCAAGACCTCGACGAGGAGGGGGACTTTGAAGACGCTAGCCATGGGGAAAGAGGCGCCAGCATTGACCTCAAGCCCCTGGCCCGATTCGATGTGCTTTATGACCACCCCGATTTCCCCGGCGGCGCCTTTGACTGCGCTCTCTATGTACGACCGGAGCCTTTCGATTTTCGGGACGGGAGCTTCGGCTGGAGGCATTTTCATTTTTTCAGCCGGCAGCTTCTGCTCCGTTTTCGACGCTTCGGCCTGACGCTTGAACTGGAATTTGAAGTCGACTTCTTTGACATCTCCGTTCCGCAGCAGCTTGAACCTGGCCTCGTCCTCCCACTTGAACCGGGCGAGGTAAATTCTCAGCTCATTAATATCATTAAACGTTTTCCCGTCGACCGAGAGAACGATGTCACCTTTCTGGAAATCCTGATCGAGGGCGACTCCGTCGATGGGCACCCGGTCGATGACCACATTCTCCAGCCCGTCATGTTTTTTGAAGGCCAGCCCAACCGAAGGAAAAACCGGCCGCTCCTCCTTGGGAATGCCCCAGACATATGTGGCCAGGCTTCTTGAGACCCGGATCTTTTTTTCTTCAGGAGCAAGCGATACAGGAATAACCGTGGCGAAGGGAAGCTTGTTTATTTCATAAACTCGGGCATTGATGCCCAGGTTATAGAGAAGATGGCCGGAGCCGGCCAGGACAACCATCTGGCTCCTGCCCTTTTCTTCCCCCCTTATGGCGTTAGCTGCCATGACCTCATCCCAGGCGACCTGGGCCCGGTATAACCCCTCAAACACCTTCTCCAACCCCTCTCCCTTCATCGGATGAGGAAGCTCCGTGCTCTCAAAGATGGCCCGGATCAGTGTCTTGTGGTCCTCAGAGGAGAGGTCGGGCCGCGGCACGAGGGCCTTTTCTTCTTGAGATAATGCATCCCAGCCTTTCATCCGGATTTTGGTGATGGCCTCGCGGGGAACATTCAAAGCGAAGACGGGAACTTTTTTCTCTTTGGCGAAATCAAAGATCTTTTCGTAAAATCCAAAGTTCATGTTCCAGTAAACATACCACTTGACCTCCCGGAGGAATTGTTCCTTGGGCAGCCCGCCCTGGCTCCACTTGTCCAGGACTGGCTGAATCTCAGCAGGAAACATCTCCAGGCCGATCGACATATTCTTATTTTTCTCATAAAGCGCCTGGATGATCCGGAACTGGATACCGTGCATGGCCATATCGTCATGGCTTTCCCCGATATAAACAAACGGGCTTGTCTCCATCTCCCTGATCATCTTGGAGAACGGCAGGGGCTTTCCCGTGCGGGCCGAATAGATCTCTCCAGATACCAAGTCGATAGTTTTGTTCTTGAGTTTGGCATCGCCGATGGCCAGGCGGAGCGTTGTGTCCTCTTCCTTTCCGAGAATCGAGAGAGAACCGCAAAAAATTACCGCAAGAAAAAGACCACCTATTTTTTTATGAAGATTCATGCGCATCCTCCAGATTAAATTCCCGAGTATCATAGCTTGGCCTCCACCTCGAGTCAACCGCGCGTCAAAGATGTCCAGCAGCTCTGCTTCCGTAATACAAATGCGCTACTTAAGGGAGGGTAACACGGCGCCCGTGCCCGCCCTGGGGGAAGAGGCGAGGGATGATGTGGTAAGAAGTCCGTATGAGCGACGAGCGGGCACGGTTCCTCAAAGAGGAGAGCGAGGAGCGAATCGAGCAAGATTTCCTCGCTGGGGAAATCGCAGCGTGACTTCGAGCCACATCTCCCGAGCCTCGTCGGGGGAAGACCTGGCAGGCCCCTGTTCCAGAACAAAATGATTACGGAAGCGGAGATGCCTATCGCGATGAACAGTGCCTTGACAGCTCATTTTAAAGCTCATAGAATTCGCCTGCCTCAAAGAGCTGCGGGCAACCATGGAAAATCATCAAGCGCAGACGAATAAGACCATGCGGGCCTTTGCCGCCGCTTCCTTCCTCAACGACATGGGCTCGGACATCATCTACCCTGTCTGGCCGCTTTTTGTCACCGAAGTCCTGAAAGCCAATATGGCTGGCCTGGGTTTTCTGGATGGGCTCGGGGAGGCCCTTGTTTCACTTTCTCAGGCGGCTTCCGGGTTCCTGTCAGACCGCCTTAAAAAAAGAAAAATTTTTATCTGGACGGGCTATCTCTGCGGCGCATTCTCGCGGCTGGGCTACGCTTTCTCTACTCTCTGGCAACATCTCATCCCATTTCGCGTTCTTGACCGCCTCGGCAAGATCAGGAATGCGCCCAGGGACGCCGAGGTGGCTGACATCTCAACCGACCTGAACAGGGGAA
>CAZLFV010000178.1:0-3854 GCA_964558915.1 uncultured Eubacteriales bacterium
TTGACGATTTCCCCGTTGTAAAAGGCGCCGACTCCAAACGGGAAAAAGCCAGATAAAAGGCCCGCCAGAGTGGGGGATTTCACTTGCTTTTGGACGACAATTTTTTCTTCCATTTCAATTCCTCCTAACTTTTGATTTCATCCTTTTTTCCGCCAAAAATCTTCCAATTCTTGAGGGAACCAAGGACATCGTTTTTATAGTCAGCCAGCCGGTCCGTCCAGGAACCGGCTTTGGCATAAAGCTTTTCGACCTGGCTGTAGCCGAGATGGATTTTTTGGTCGATCGTCCGGTCAATGTATTTCTTATCGGGATTAAAGAGATAAAAAGACAGGATGGTCAGGAAAATGGCAGCTGTGGCGAAAACGGGCTGGAGCGATGGCTTGAGCACGAAGTCTAGGCTGAAGCTGAACTTCTTCTTTTTCTCGGGAATGGCGGTGAGCTTGGATATGAGGCTTTCGCTGACTTCGACCTCGGGAAACCCCAAGAGCGCCTCGCGGGTTTCCTGGAGGGCAGAATAGAGCGAGGAGCAAGCCCGGCACGTGGCGAGGTGCCTTTCGACAAGACTTTTTTCGGAGCCGCTGAGCTCTCCTTCCAGTAAGGAAGAAAGGAGTTCCTCGATGCGTTCACAATCCATCCGAGCCCTCCTTCTTTTCTTGGAGAATTTTGGCCAGCTGAACCCGTCCCCGGCTGATCCGGGATTTGACTGTTCCGATCGGTAAGTTCGTTATTTCAGCGATCTCCTCATAGCTCTTGTCCTGGATGTCCCTGAGGATCAAAGCCATGCGGATATCCGAGGAGAGATGATTCAGGCTCTTCCAGACCATCTTCCGGCTGGCTTTCTTGGCCAGAGCGGCCTCAGGCCCATCGGCGTTTTCGGCGATGAAGAAATGCTCGTCGAAATCGTCGCGGTTAACCTTTTCCCATTTCGTCTTGCGGTAACTGTCAATGAGATGGTTCTTGGCCAGAGTTAGGAGCCAGGCAGAAAAGTTCTTCCCGAAGTCATATTTGGGTAGGGAATGGTAAAGCTTGAGGAAGATATCCTGGGTCAGGTCTTCAGCCTCCTCGTAGCTTCCGGCAAACTGATAGGCCATGTTGAAAACCCGCTTGGAATAGGCGTTAACGAGCATCTCCCAGGCTCCTTGCTTGCCCTGCGAGCATTCCTTGATTACCGTGTTTAAGTCCACTCACTTCACCTTGATAGACGAGATTCTCCGCCGAAAAGTTCCCTCTGTCAATATATTGGGCGACGCTTTTCCTTGACTTCAAAAATAAGATATGACAGGATAGTTGCCTCGTTAAATTCTGGCGCATGATATTTGGAGAGAAAGAGAGGACGGCTTCCTTTCGAAGCCGTCCTTTTTTCATTTCCTAGAGGGAGGAAAACGCATGGAAGGAATCATCGGATATGGCGCCTACATTCCGCGGAACCGTATCAAAGTGGAGGAAATCGCCAAAGTCTGGGGTGCCGATGCCCCAAGCTATAAGAAAGGGCTGTTAGTCGAGGAGAAATCCGTTCCTTCTCCCGATCAGGACACAATAACGATGTCGGTAGAAGCCTCGAAATATGCCCTAAAGAGGGCTCGAATTAACCCGAAAGAGATTGGTGCCGTCTACATTGGCTCCGAATCCCACCCCTATGCTGTCAAGCCGAGCGGGACCGTCCTGGCAGAGGCCATTGGGGCCACACCTGAAGTCCATACTGCCGATTTTGAGTTTGCCTGCAAGGCGGGCACGGAAGGGATGTTTGTCGCCCTGAGCCTGATCAAGGCTGGGCAAATAAAATACGGGCTGGCTGTCGGCGCGGATACTTCTCAGGGGGCTCCCGGCGACGCCCTGGAGTATACAGCCGCAGCAGGCGCTGCTGCCTATATTTTCGGGGGGGAAAATGTTGTAGCCGAGTGCCTGGAGACGTATTCCTTCACCACCGATACACCTGATTTCTGGCGGCGAGAATACCAGTATTACCCCCAGCATGGCGGCCGGTTCACTGGCGACCCCGCCTATTTTAAGCACATTGTTGGCGCGGGCAAAGGAATCATGGCCAAAGCCGGCCTGAAACCTTCGGACTTCAATTATGTCATTTTCCATCAGCCTAACGGCAAGTTTCCTTTTCGCGTCGGGGAGTTGCTCGGGTTTGAGAAAAAACAGATCGAGCCGGGCTGGCTGGTGTCGAAACTCGGAAATACATACTCGGGCTCGTCGCCGCTGGGCTTGACTGCGACTCTGGATATCTCCAGGCCCGGGGACCTTATTCTGATTGTGTCCTATGGGTCGGGGGCTGGAAGCGATGCGTTCATTTTCAGAGTCACGGAAAGAATCAACGATGTCAGGGACTTGGCCCCGAAAACCAAGTTTCTTCTCGAAAGCAACAGGAACTATCTGGATTATGGAACCTACGCCAAGTTCCGTCATAAGATCCGGAAGGCAGAGTAGGAGGAGAAAATGAGAGAAGTGGCTGTGATCGGTGTAGGCATGACCAAGTGGGGCGAGCTGTGGGAAAAGTCTCTTCGCGAGATTTACACGGAAACAGCCCTTCTCGCTTTGGATGACGCCGGCGTGGATAAAATCGATTCTCTCATTGTCGGGTCGATGTCAAGCGGGCTGTTCATCGGACAGGAGCATCTCGCGTCCCTGCTTGCTGATTATCTGGGGCAGGCGCCGGTTCCGGCGGCCAGAGTAGAGTCGGCCTGCGCCTCCGGCGGACTGGCTTTGAGGATGGGATTTATCGAGGTCGCCTCCGGGATGGCGGATATCGTCCTTGTGAGCGGGGTGGAAAAGATGACCGATGTCAACGGCAATGAGGCCACCTACGCGCTCGGCACGGCCGCCGACCAGGAGTATGAATGCTACCACGGCATCACGTTCCCCGGTCTCTACGCCCTGATCGCTCGAGCTCATATGGAAAAATACGGGACCACAAGGGAACAGCTGGCCATGGTGGCTGTGAAAAACCATCACAACGGCTCGATGAACCCCTTGGCTCAATATCCATACAAAATTACAGTGGAAGCAGTGCTCAATTCCGTGCTCGTGGCCGACCCGCTCCGGGTGCTGGATTGTTCTCCGATCACGGATGGAGCGGCCGCGATGATTCTCTGTCCTTTGGATATGGCTAAAAAAATGAAAAAGCCCGTCGTGAAGATCATCGGCAGTGGCCAGGCCACGGACACGATAGCATTGAGCTCGCGAAAGGATATCACCTGGATTGAATCCACTTATCAGGCGGCGAAGAAGGCTTATTCCATGGCCGGGAAAAAGCCCCAGGACATGGATGTCATCGAGGTCCATGATTGCTTTACCATCGCCGAAATCTGCGTGACCGAAGCCCTAGGTATTGTGGAAAAAGGCAAAGGCGGGAAGTCCGTGGAGGAAGGCGTAACGTCCCTTCAAGGAAAATTCCCCGTGAACGCGAGCGGCGGTTTGAAAGCCAAGGGTCATCCTGTTGGCGCCACGGGGGTTGCTCAAGCGATCGAGATCGTCAAGCAGCTCCGGGAAGAGGCCGGGCCCAGACAGGTCAAGGGAGCCTGGGTGGGGCTGACCCAGAATATGGGCGGGAGCGGGGGAAGCTCTGTTGTTCACATTTTTGAAAGAACCTGAAGGGAGGAGAAAATGCCGACACCATCAAGATGCTGGAGAGAAATTCCCCAGAGATACAGGCTGGAAGCCGCCAGATGCAAAAAGTGCGGGTCGATCTCCTTTCCGCCCCGGCTCGTCTGCCCCGGGTGCAAAGCCAGAGAATTTGAGCCGATCACACTCGCTGATAGAGGTAAAATTCTCACTTATACAATCATCCGCGTGGCGCCGCAGCCTTTTGTCGACCAGGCGCCATACGCGGTCGGCATCGTTGAGCTTGA
>CAZLFV010000179.1:0-3852 GCA_964558915.1 uncultured Eubacteriales bacterium
CCTCTTCTCGGGGTAAAACAGCGGAAAGCGGGTCAGGTTGATCTGGCGTTCGTCCACCTCGGTCTCGGCGAAATCGGTGTTATAAGAAAAGGCGCCGACGAGGTTGGGCGTGAAATTCTTGAAGATATCTATCCCGCCGTCAAGGTTCTCTTCGTATTTGGACCCAAGCTCAAAACTGTTGACCGTGCTGGCTTTGCCAAAAGGCCTGATGGTGAGTCCCCTCCCCTGTTTAACCCCGACGATGCCTTTCAGGGGAGAAGCTAGATTAGGATTATAAAAAAAACTGTCCAAGGTTGTTCCTGAGATCCGGATGATCTCCTGCTTTCTCGGGATGTCTCTCTCCACATTCAGGCCCCAGTACTCCAAGCCGGATTTAAATGAGATGGTCTTGAACGGGATCCTGATCTCAGCGTTCCAGCCGTCCTTGCTGACCCGGGCCCGGGCGTCCCAGATACCGTCCCAATTCAAACTGTAGGATTCGCCGGCGGCCAGGCCTTCGCTTCGGGCCCCCCTGGGGTTGACAAAAAAGACATAGGCGTTCCGCTTATCCTGAAAGGGGTCCAGGAGTATCCGGACGAGGTCATCGCTCGAGTGTTCATCTTCGAAGGCATCATGGGCCATGGTTTGGCCGGAGATTTTGAAGGGCTCGCCGTCGTAGCAATGAACCCCCAGGTAGAGATTGTCACGGTCATAGATGACGCGCAGCTCTGTTTTTTCGGACGGCTCGCTGTCCGGCTTGGGCTCTGCCATCCTGAAATCTCTAAAGGGGACGGCCTGTTCCCAGACTTTATCGTCAAGAAACCCGTCGAGCTTCGGCCCCTTATCGACGCGCACCGCCCGAACGACCGGCCGTGACTGGCCAGAGAGGAAAAAGCCACCTAGAAACAAAAGGGCGCACAGGCAAGTTGCCATAGCCAACTTTTTCGTCATAAATTTTCCGTATCCTCTAAAGAATTTCGTCGTTTCCCGTTAAAAATAGTATTTTAGACCAAGCGATAAATCCAGCGTATAGATTAGGACGATATCTTGTTCATCAGGATTGACGAAGTCGATGGGGACGGCGCGCGGAAGGTCCTCCACCCACGTCTTGGCAAGGTTGTATCTCGCCTTGGCCGTGAAAGCGACGCGCCTCGAAATCATGTAATCCACTCCTGCGCCAAAATTCAAAGCAAAGCGGTCAACCACTCCTTTCTCAGGGATGACCGGTTCTTCGTTGGGCCTGTAATCATAGAAATAAAACCCCACGCCGATGAAAGCCCAAGGAAGCAAACGCCCCTTTACGGGAAAGAATAGATAGCCGTTGAAAAGGAGCGACGTGTAATCCAGATGTCCCGCCTCCAGCCCGGCAAAGCCCTCCTCCAAGGAAAGGGAATCCCGTGCCAGAAAGATCTCGAGCCCGAGCGTGTTCGTAAACCTCTTGTGAACGCTGAGGCCATAGCTGAGGCCAGGCCCGAGGTTCTTTTCGGCAGGCACAGCCGCGCCGAGGCTGAACTCCGCCGCCCAGGCGCGCGGGCGGATCTCATCATCCGCTCGGCTGTCCACGGCAACGGCGAAGCTCAATGCCGGCAAGAAGAAACAAAGGCCCAGCACGACGATTAACGCTTCGATGATCCTGGTTGTCGTCTTCACGCCTTTGCTCCGCGAGTTTTCCGCCACAACGCTCTATTCTCCCTAAAACCGGTAGGAAAACGAGACTCTGAGCTCGTGCAGATGTTGCTTGATATCAGGAAAATGATCAAAATCGGAATCGCGGCAGTACTGGGCGTATTGGAGTCCCAGGCCCAACCCTCTCCAGATAGAAAACGTGTATTGTCCGAGGAAAACATCCAGCCGGTCTTTCCCGGCCGCCCCTTCTACGGTCGTTAACCCGAAATGCTCCCAGCGGAAGAGGAAATGGCCGAGTTTTCTAAATTCGAGGGCCGCGTCCGCTCTGGCGATCACTCCTGTCCCGTAATTATAGTGTCTTTCGACGACGTCAACATAGGGATTTCCGATGGCGCTAAGCATGATCCATCCGAGCTGGAGAGTTGTCATCAACCGGGCGGCTGGGGACAGATGGAACCGCGAGATGCCTCCCCCGCACACCGACGTCCCGCAGAACTCGATTGCCTCATTGTGGATGAAATTATGGTCCTGGAAAATCCCGACGAGGTGATTCTGATTGGGGCGGGAGGCGATCTCTTTCCCAAGGACCAAGCCATATCCTTCCACAACTATATAGGCCCTATTTTCCGTAAGCCGAAGGTTTGTCTCAAAGGCAAAATAATCAAATGGCTTTCTGGATTCTCCTGCTTTTTCTTTAAACGGCTCACCATAGATAAAATCAAAGTCAAGAAGAGCATTCGTCTTCTTGCGAGTGAGCCCGGCGCTCTCGCTGACGGCGCCCCCGCCCAGGAGCAGCTCGCCGTGAAAAGGACTGCGAACCCGGTTGGAAGAGGGAATCGTTTTGCCCGTCTCGCCAAAGATCAGTCGGGTCAGCCCGCGCATGGGGTCGATGATGCCGGCCACGATTTCCCGCCAAACCCTCTCAAATCCGGTGGCGCTGTCATCCAGCACCAGCGAGGAGGCGCGATACATCGCCTCTCCGATGAATGTGCCGCCGGTCGTCGAGATGATCAGGTCATTGGGAGCGGGATGCTGGCGCTCAAACCCGAGCTCCCACATCAAGCTGCCGCCGAAAGTGAGGAGGGCCGACTCCCAGAAATTCAGCCCGTTGGCCCGGCCGGCGCTGAAATAGAAACAGCCCTGGATCGGATGAGTGAAGAAGTTGACCTCAAACCCGTCCGGATCCCACTCGAACCAGTGGGCGAGGTTCTTTCCCATCGTCTCCAAACTGACATAGGAATATTCTTTGTTCGTCACATAGTGATCAAACGCCCAGACAAAAAGGTTAACAGCAATTGTCTCCGCGATGGCCGTGGACGTCCTCTTCCTGGCCGGCTCCAGTGTCTTTGAGGTTTCGGGCCAGACTGGAACGACGAAGCTTGCAGATGTTAGGCTGGGGGTTTCGATGGTCCGGTCGGACCTCAAAGAAAGGCAGAATGGCGAAAGAGAGAACGTCGCAGTATACGCACTCCGCGGTTTTTCCGGCGTCGAACCGGGCGAATTCGGCCCCGCGTGGCCGCGGACGAATGCGACCGAGAGAAGAACACCGGCCGCATAAGACAGAATCTTTTTCATGATGCTTCTGTGCGCGCGGCTCCGGCCGCGTCTTCGGAAGGCATATTATATTTTGCCGGACTTTTTCTAATCAAACGTTATTTTGTTTGCCCTCTCCCGGCGCGAAATTCAAGGATCAGGGATTGGCCGGTATGAGCGGCAAATTCACAGAAAAGGTTGTCCCATGACCGGGCGCGCTTTTGACTGAGATCTGGCCGCGATGCGCCAGGACAATATGCTTGACGATAGCCAGCCCCAGCCCTGTTCCGCCCATTTTTTTGGAGCGGGATTTGTCGACAACATAAAAGCGTTCAAAAATTCGGCCAAGATGTTCAGCAGCAATCCCCATGCCCGTGTCTTCAACGTCAACCTGGATGGACTCGGCGCCCTTTCGAAGAGCCACCCGGACACCACCTTTTTCAGTATATTTAATGGCGTTGTCGATGAGATTGACAAACATCTGCTCGAGGGCAAATGGGTCGGCCGAGATCAAGGGAAGTCCGGGGTCGGCCGCGACTTTCAGCGTCAGGCCTTTGTCTTTAGCCTTCGGTTCAAAAATTTTGAGAACATTTCGAACTAAAGGCTCGAGCCCCACCTGTTCGGGTTGAATCGGAATCCCTTTTTCCTCCAACTCCGCGAGAAGAAGCAAATCTTTGACGATATTGATCAGCCGTTCCGTGTTTCTCTTGATAA
>CAZLFV010000180.1:0-3834 GCA_964558915.1 uncultured Eubacteriales bacterium
AACAGACAGAGAAGCGCAAAAAATAAAGATCTTCTTTTCAATAAAGCACCTCCTTTTTAAACTCTACTATCTATTCTATTCTACGAATAAAACATAGACAAGGTTTACGGGAAAGCATTTCCGTTTTCGCAATACTGAGGGGGCCTAGAGAGGGTGACACGGCGCAACTCCCAGTTTGGGGGATGAGGCGAGGGGTGTGGGCGTAGAAAGCCGTCCGGAAGCGGAGCGGGCATGGTTTCTCGACCGAAGGGAGAGAAGAGCGAAGCTGAGGACCCGAGCGAATTTGCCTCGCTGGGAACAAATTCGCGTGCCTTCGAGCCCGCACCCCGAGCCTTGTTGGGGGAAGCCGAGGCAGGACGCTATTCCAGAATAAAATGACCATGGAAATGCTTCCTGGAATAGAAGGGCGCTTGAGCGGATGGCCGGGATATTGATAGAATAATTGGGAAAAGGTCTATTTTTTTATCTGAAGGAGAACGATCATGGCCCAAATCAAGAAAAAGAAAGGGATCATTGGGATCCTCACCGGCGGTGGCGATGTCCCGGGCCTCAACCCGGCCATCCGTGCCGTCACCATCCGCGCGATCCACGAAGGCTATGATGTCATCGGGATCCGCAGGGGATGGGCCGGCCTGATTGAAATAATCAGAGAGGAGGACGCTGATAACGCCGAGTGTTGCCAGATTCTGACCGAAGAGGTAGTCAATAAAGCCGGACGGACAGGCGGAACGTTCCTGCACACGTCCCGGACGCGGCCCAGCCATGTGCCCGACGTCAACGTGCCGCAACATCTCAGGCAAAAATATAATCAGAAAATCAACGACCTCACCGAAGAAGCGCTCAAAAACCTGGATTTTCTCGGAATCGATTATCTGATTCCAATCGGCGGGGACGACACACTGAGCTACGCAGCTGAGCTCCACAATAAAGGAGTCAAGATCATTGCCATTCCCAAAACAATGGACAACGATGTCCCCGGGACTGATTATTGCCTCGGGTTCAGCACCTGCGTTACGCGCACGATCAGCATGACCCACGCTTTGAGGACGACCGCCGGATCCCACGAGCGGTTCCTTGTCATCGAAGTCTTTGGCCGGTACGCCGGGTTCACAGCTCTCCTGCCGACGATGGCCGGGGCCGCCAATCGGTGTGTAATCCCTGAGTATCCCTTCAGCATAGAGCGGCTGTGCGAGCTGCTGACCGAGGACCGGGCCGAAAACCCGAGTCTTTATTCAGTGGTCTTAGTTTCAGAGGGGGCGATGATCGAGGGCAAGGAGATGTTTTTCCAGAGCGATGAGAGGGACATGTACGGCCATAAAAAGCTGGGCGGGATCGGCGATTATGTTTCCCAGCAGTTAAAAGAGCTGTCGCCGAAATACAACAAAGGCCGACGCATCAACGTCATCGATCAAAAGTTGAGCTATCTTGTGCGCTGCGGCGACCCGGATGCAGTCGACTCCATCGTCCCCATGGCCTTTGGCAACCTGGCCCTGGATCTTGTTCTGGACAAGAAATCTGGGCGCATGATCTGCTTGAGACATGGTGAGTATGACGATGTCCCGATTGAGATCGTGACCAGCAAAAAGAAAGTCGTCGACGTCGACAAATATTATGACCGCGAACGGCTCCGGCCGCTCTACACGAGCTTTCACCAGAAGCCGCTGTTCATCATGACCAGCGATTAGTCGGCAGCCTCATTCACCAGCTTGAGTCCTTTGAAGCGGCAAAAGGAGGCCAGCTCTTTGGAGATGTCGCCATAGCATGTCTGCCGGTGCAAGCCCGCTGTCCAGTTTTTCCAGAGAACGGTGATGTCCCCGTCAACCCTGATGTCGATTTTGGTCCGGCAGCCCCTGTCCGCCTTAAGCCCGACCGGAGCCTCGATGATCTCCCCAGTGAAATAGCGGATGCTGTTCATGTCGGCCAGAATCGCCTGGGTGACCCGCTCGCCGATGCGCATCTCGACCTGAGGAACCACGCCTTCCTTCCGCTCCATGACTGTCCTGAGCTTGTAGGGAGCGACCGGCTTTCCGGGCCCGTCCATTTTGGGCGTTCCCATGCAGTGGGCCAGAATGATACTGCCTTTGGACTCGTCGACTGTTGGGTCGCTGATAAACCCTGGCCGTCCCGCTAAACCCTGGAAGAGGATGTGGATCATGGCGCAGCGGAGGTCTGATTCACAGATGCCGCCGAATCCCAGGTTGTTGAGCCGGGCAAAACCGAGACATGGATAGGCAGGAAGTTTAATGGTTTTGTCCCACATTGTGCCATAGCAATCCACGGTCATCACCGTAGCGTTTTCTTGAACGAGAAGCTTCTCAAACGCCAGGGCCAGCTTGGCGGAGTTAAAAATATCCTTCCTTGATGGCTCGACCACTTGAACGGCCTCTTTCATCCAGCGCTCGGCTTCGGCTGCCGCGGCACTGTCGTTGATGCTTTCGTAAACAGAGGCCATACGCTCAAGGCTGACCGGCCTGACCTCGGTGCCAAATTTGTCTTTGGCCGCGGCGGCGAACTCGGAAATATCCGACGTGGTCAAATCCAGGATCTTGGCTTCTCGAAAATAGTGGATAGCGCGGATAGGCCTAAGGGCAACGGCCAATTGCCCTGTATCGCTGCTGAGGATGCATTCCAATCTCGCGCCCAGAGGCTGCCTCTGCAGTTCTCCGAAATGGGTCCACTCATGTCCGGAGTAGGGGCGGGCAAACACGACCGTGGGCTGGCCGGTTTTGAGAAGTTCCTGGAGAATCGGGAGAATACCCATGTTGAAATGAATGGCCAGTATGCCGTCCACTTGAGTCAGTTGTTCCTCAAGACTCTTCACCTGATCGGCCGAAGTCACCAGGGCATCAACAGGAAACTCGATATCCCCGAGCTGGTCCTTTAATTTGGCAAACTCCGCCTCGTAAAAGGCGATTTCGCTTTTAAAATCCAGGTCCGGCTTGGGCCAGAGGCCGTCCGCCGCTCCCATGTAAATCCGGGCAACCTTAGCGGCCGTTCGCCTCGGCCCTGGGCAAGTGCCGCTTGAGCCCTGGGCCCTTGCGCCCAACGGCCAAAGACCCGGACTGCACAACCATAGAGCGCCCGAAGCCGCCGCCAGATGGATGAACTCTCTCCTTCTTAAGCCTTTTTTCATCCCGGCCTCCTGTGTTTTACTTGTCCCCGGACATCTGATTATTAGATTCGTTGTCTTCGACCCTTTTATAGATACGGATCTCCGGGTTGATCGCGTTGATCTGCGTCATGATGAAATGATTGTCGAGAAGCAACCAGGGCAGGCCTCCCGCACAGACCAGGAAAAGCGGCCAGCCAAAGCATTCCTGGATTTATCCGACGGTCACGCCAATCGGCCCAAACCAAAAGAAATAGGGCTGCGACATAGAAAGCGAAGGCCTGGTCTTTCGTGCAGACTGCCAGAGTCGCCGTCAGGGAGGTGATCAGGCCGGCGAAGAGCGAGGCTCTGCGGTCAAAAATTTCCCGGCCGATATAGCTGGGGAGTCCCCACCAGATTCCCAAGGTACTCAGGACAATGGTCAAGAGCAGCAGAAGATGAACAGCCGACAGATTCTTGACCTTGAAGATCATGACGCCGGAATAGGTTTATTTTTATCTATGGAGAGGCCACTTTAAATTCCCGAAGGCGTGGGTGACCCTCTCGATGACAAAAACGCCTCCCCTGCCGCCCTTCCTCTGGATGCACTGAATTTTGTACTTGCCGATATTTTTCATGGGCCGTCTAGGAGACTGACCTCGGTTCCGCGCCCGAGTCCCTTATTCCTTTCATAGAAAGTTATTAATAGATATCTGATTCAAGCCCAAATTGTCAAGAAGAAAAAC
>CAZLFV010000181.1:0-3704 GCA_964558915.1 uncultured Eubacteriales bacterium
GTGCCGGAGGAGGGAATCGAACCCACACCCCTGTTGCCAGGGACTGGATTTTGAGTCCAGCGCGTCTGCCAGTTCCGCCACTCCGGCGACGTCCCTCAATATAAGCAATTTTCCCCATTTTTTCAATAACTTGCCCATCCGCGGCGACATGGACCTCCAGGAATCCTGTCCGCTCACAGCAATTTGAGGAATTCGGCCAGGACCATGGCCGTCGCTCCCCATATCTTATGATGCCCGCAGGCATAGAACGGGACTTCAACAGGTCGTTCGTCGATGGTCCAAACTTCTCTCCGCGTTTGCCGGGAATCCAGGAGATGTTGGAGCGGCACCTCGATGACTTCGGCGACCTCCTGCGGATGGGGCCTGAAAGACAGCGGCTCAGCCGCCAAGCCCACAACAGGATAGATGCAGAAATGGCTCGGCGGAATATACAAAGGAGTCAGCGACCCGATGATCTTGATTTTATCCGGAGGGACGCCGAGTTCCTCCCATGTTTCGCGCAGGGCGGCCTGCTCAAAATTCTCTGCCGGTTCGATCTGCCCTCCGGGGAAACTGATCTGGTCCTTATGATGGAGGACAGAGCTGGTCCGGCGGACGAGCACCAGGCAGAGGGCATCAGCGCACGGGTAAAGGAGGAGCATAACCCCGGCCTTCAGACAGGAACTCTCTGCCTCTGGGTAAGCGATTTGACCGGGCCGGGGATGCGGGGCCATAGTCACCTGGGCAGCCAGTCCGGGCTTTTCCCCTTCCAGCCTTCTGGCCAAATCTTGGATCCATTCCGAATCGTGCATCTCTCGAGCTTTTATTTTGACCGATTTTTCGTTTGTTGACAATAACCCCCCGGATTCGCAACCTTTCCTCCGTCCGGCCCGTATAACTAATAGAGAAATGTTATAGACCGGAGAATGCCGTTGAAAAAACTTGGAGTTTGGCTCATTGTTTTATCCTTGCCGCTTCTCCTTTCTGCCGTCGAAAAGCCGGCCAAGCAAGAAAAAAAGATCCCCGAACAAAAGGTCATCCAGGCCATGCGGACCACCGAGCCCATCAAAATTGACGGAACGTTGAGCGAAAAGGTCTGGCAAGGTCCTGGTTACAGCGATTTCGTCCAGTCTGACCCCGTTGATGGCGGCCCGCCCAGCGAGAAAACCGAAGTCTGGGTGGCCTATGATGACGCCAATATTTACATCGCGGCCATGCTCTACGACACCGAGCCTCGGTCCATAAAGAGGCTTCTCGGCCGCCGCGATGACGGACTCGATTCAGACTGGTTTACTTTTGCCGTTGATCCCGCCTATGATCGCCGCACGGGCTATGAATTCTCCGTGAACCCCGCCGGGTCGATCAGGGATTTAACGCTCAGCAATGATGTCAACGAAGATGAGACCTGGGATGCCGTCTGGGAATGGAAAGCCCAGGTCAACGATAAGGGTTGGACAGTTGAAATTCAAATTCCCTTTAATCAGCTCCGTTTTCCCAAAAATGCCGAGTCCATCTGGGGCGTTAATTTCACCAGGAAGATTATGAGAAGGCAGGAACGGGTCAGCTTTGTCTGGATCCCCAAGGAAGATATCGCTTACGTTTCGCGGTTCGCCCGGCTTGAAGGGATCCGGGCGATCAAACCGGGACGCCATGTCGAACTCCTTCCTTATACGGTCGCCCAGGCCCAGTTCAACCAGGCTGAACCCGGAAACCCGTTTCAGACGGGACACGATTACCAAGGGAATCTCGGTTTCGACTTCAAGGCCGGGATCAAAAGCAACCTGACTCTTGACGCCACCGTCAACCCGGACTTTGGGCAGGTCGAAGTCGACCCTGCTGTGGTCAATCTCTCGGCCTACGAAACGTATTATGAAGAAAAGAGACCGTTTTTCATCGAAGGAGCAGACATCTATAACGACTTCGGCCGCGGAGGAATTTATATTAATGCCAATATCAACTGGCCGCACCCTACGTTTTTCTACAGCCGGCGCATTGGCCGCGCTCCTCAGGGCTATGTAACGGAATACGGCTACGTGAATTTCCCTGACCGGACAAATATCCTCGGCGCCGCTAAGATCACCGGAAAATTGGGTGGAGGCTGGAATCTTGGGTTTCTCACCGCTTTGACATCCCGAGAATTCGCCCAGATAGATAACCTGGGCAGCCGGATTCGGCAGGAAGTCGAGCCTGTCACATGTTATGGGGCTTTTCGGGTGCAGAAAGATATCAATAAAGGGCAGAATGGGTTCGGCCTGATCAGCACAGGAGTCTTCCGGAGTCTCCAGAACGAACCTCTTCAGGACATTCTTCATAAGAATGCTTTTACCCTGGCCATGGACGGGTGGACATTCCTGGATAAGAAAAGAGTCTGGGTCGTGGGCGGCTGGTTCGGCGGAACCCGTATCGAAGGCAGCCGGGCTGATATCCTCGGGCTCCAGCTTTCCTCCATGCACTACTATCAGAGGCCGGACGCAGACTATGTCCAGGTGAACCCGAATGCCACCTCGCTCTCGGGCTGGGGAGGAAAATTCTCTCTGGCCAAGCAGCAGGGAAATCTTCTTTTTCTCGGAAGCATCGGCGTGCTCTCTCCTGGGTTCGACCCGAACGACCTGGGGTTTCAGTATTCCATGTCGGACATAATCAATATTGTGATCGTTCCGGGCTATCAATGGACAAAACCCGGAAAAGTCTTCCGCAATGCCCAGCTGATCGGAGCGGTATTCCGCAACTATGATTTCGGCGGCAACAGAAACTGGGACGGGTTTCTCGCCGAATTTTACGGCCAATTCCTGAACTACTGGAGCTTTGACACGATGTTCGCCTATAATCCCAACACGCTCAGCAAAAACCTAACTCGAGGAGGGCCCCTGGCCCTCATTCCCCACGGTTATCAGATCAATTACGGCCTCGAATCCGACAGCCGGAAGCCTGTCGTGATTGAGGGCAAGGGAAGTTATTATAGGAGGCCACAAGAAGGAACAGAGTTATTCGGCGAGCTGTCAATCCGCTGGAAACCTAGAAGCAATATTAGCCTATCTTTTGGACCTCAGTATGCTTTCGAGAAATCAGAGCTCCAATGGGTTACAAGGATCGAAGACGCGCTGATGACCGAGACATACGGCAAGCGCTACGTTTTCGGCCGCATTGACCAGATGCAGCTTTCAAGTGAGATCCGGCTCAACTGGATTTTTACGCCCAAACTGAGTTTGCAGCTCTATTTGCAGCCTTTTGTGGGTGTAGCGAAGTACGACCGGTTCAAGGAATTGGCGAAGCCGAAAAAATATCAATACAATTTTTACGGAGACGCTCCGTCGACCATCACTTATGTCGACGGGCTCTATACGGTGGACCCCGATGGTCCGGGCCCGGCCGGGGCGTTTTCGTTTCCAAACCCAGATTTTAACTTCAAGTCTCTCCGCGGCACGGCCGTCTTGAGGTGGGAATATCTGCCCGGCTCCCTGATTTATTTTGTCTGGACCCAGAATCGCGCCGATTATTCCAACCCCGGGGATTTTCAGTTGCGCCGCGACCTGGGAAACCTCCTGACCGCTCCAGGCGACAATATTTTCCTTGTCAAGGTCACCTACCGCTGGAATATCTGAGAGCGGAGCACCTCCGTTTATGTGATTCAATAGGGAGCAAGAAGCTGCCCTTTGACCCCCGCACCCCGGGAAACCAGTCCCGTCGGTTTCCCCCGTCGGAGAACCCGACGGGTCCCCCTTCCG
>CAZLFV010000182.1:0-3554 GCA_964558915.1 uncultured Eubacteriales bacterium
CGGGGGAGAGGCCTGGCAGGTCACCAATCACGCCGAGAGCATCCAGTCCTTCGAAATTTCTCCAGACGGTAAGAAAATCCTTTTCACGTCCCTGGATTCTTTGAGCAAGGAAGAAAAGCAGAAACGCAAAGACAAGGACGACGCCGAAGTGGTCGATGAAAAGTTCCGGATGTCCCACCTCTGGGTTTTTGATATCGACAAGAAAGAGGAGTCGCGCCTGACTGAAGGCCCATTCACAGTCAGCGACCCTCAATGGTCGCCCGATTCCCGGCGCGGGGCTTACGTTTCCCGGCCGACGCCGAAGGTAGACGATGGATGGAAAAGCGACATTTGGGTGCTGGACCTCGAAGCAAAAACTCCGCGCAGGCTTTTCGAGAATCCGGGGAGCGATCGAAGCCCGCGCTGGTCGCCGGACGGAAAGATAATCGCCTTTGCCTCCCAGCCTCACACTGGGACAACTACCTGGTATAACAAGCTTTATCTCGCTCCCGCTGAAGGCGGCGCAGAGCCGCGCGTCCTGCTCAAGGATTTCGACCGCGATTTCGGGGAGCCGACTTGGTCTCCCGATGGCAAGACAATCTTCTGGTCAACAGGCGATGGGACATCAATCGGTCTTTTTTCGGTGGATGTCGGGACGGCGGCCGGCTCCGGATCTGGAGCCGTGCGGAAAATCGAGACGCCTCGTGGCCTGAGCTTCCAGTGGGAGCTTTCTCACGACGGGCAGACCTGGGTCTGGGTAGGATCGAGCTCTGACTGGCCGTCCGAAATCTACGCTGCCGACTTGAGCTTGAAAAAACCAGTGCGTCTGAGCGATGCCAACCCCTGGCTCAGAGAGGAGAAGGTCAGCCTGACTCGAGCCGGGACCATCCGCTGGAAGAATAGCGGCGGCCAAGAGATCGAGGGTGTCGTCACCCGGCCTGTCGGATATGAGCCCGGAAAAAAATATCCGCTGATCCTCAACCCTCATGGCGGCCCGAGCGGCGCGGACATGGAGTCCTTTAGATCGACGAATCAATTTTTTGCCGGCAACGGGTTTATGATCCTTCAACCCAACTTCCGCGGAAGCTCAAATTACGGCCAGGGGTTCCTGAACGCCAACCGGGAGAACTGGGGGTTTGTCGATTACGACGACTGCATGACGGGTGTTGATTTTTGCATCGCCAAAGGCTGGGCCGACCCCGAAAGGATGGTCTGTTATGGCTGGAGTTACGGAGGCTATATGAGCTTTTGGATCGTCACCCAGACAGACAGGTTTAAGGCCGTCTCGCCCGGCGCAGGTT
This sequence comes from uncultured Eubacteriales bacterium, assembly GCA_964558915.1. Lineage (GTDB taxonomy): Bacteria > Acidobacteriota > Aminicenantia > Aminicenantales > UBA8522 > CAZKEW01. The sequence goes on from CAZLFV010000182.1 coordinate 1,281, forward strand.
TGCCCGACCTCTATAGCATGTATAGCACCACGGACATTCCCGGGTACATGAGCTGGTTTTTCGGGATGCCCTGGGACAATGCGGAGAAGTACGGAAAGCACTCACCCATACGCTATGTGAAAAACGTGAAGAGCCCGGTCCTGATTATGCACGGGGCGGAGGACGAACGCGTTCCCCCCACCCAGGCCGTGGAATTCTATCAAGCCCTTCGAGACCTGGGTAAGGACGTGACTTTTGTCCGGTATCCGAGAGAAGGCCACGGGCTCAGGGAGCCGCGCCACCAGATCGACAGGCTCCGCCGCTGGCTTGATTTTTTTGCCAAGCACATCGGCCTCACCCCGGTGAGCGAGAAGGAAGAGGAGAAAAAAAAGGAAACAGAAAAGGACAAGGAAAAGGAAAAAGAATAAAAAAGGGGACGGTTCTATTTTTTGTTCAATTCAGCATTAGGTGAGGGATAGTATGACCGAAAAAATAGAACCGTCCCCTTTTTTCCCTTTTTTTGGGATGCCTCATCGCGCCGCCGACCGTTTCGGACGGGCGATGTAGATATTGTCTTCCTTCATGGATGTGTCGATCTTGATCACCTCGAACCCGGCCTGATCCATCTGGGCGATGAAATCTTTCTGTGAGGTGGCTTCGTGTTTGTGGGCTGAACGGTCCTTATCGCGCTCGACGATGGCCAGAATTCCGTTCTCCTTGAGGGTCGGCAGGAGATTTCGGACAAGCTCGACAGGCTTTTCCAGATGATGATATGTGTTGGTCATGAAGGCGATGTCCAGGGCGCCGTGGGGAAGGCGAGGCTCTTCAACAGTCCCGAGGATCGTCGTCACGTTGGTCAGTCCCTCTTTCGCGCATCGCTTTTCGAGGTGATCCAGGGCCGAGGCGTCGATATCGTTCGCATAAACCTTACCCGTCGGCCCGACAGTGACAGCAAGCCAGACCGTTACCCGCCCCGTGCCTGCTCCCACCTCTCCGATGACCATCCCAGGCTTTAATCCGATTGTCTCGATGACCTTTTGAACGGGTTGACGCAAATTAACGGCCCATTCCCACGGCTCGACGGTGACGGTCTTCGTCTGCCCAAGCCCATATCCTGCGATCATGAATGCGGCCAGGATAACGCCGGGTACGCTTTTCCTCATTTGCATTTCTCCTCAGTGCCACTCCCAATTTGGGGATACGAAATCAACTTCCGAGTTTCACGGAATCTCCCACATAATTAAAATACTCTTTTGGGGGATAAAGGTTTCGATTTATGTTTTTTCTCGCCGTCCTAAGAATGGAAACGGCAAAAAATGGGTAAAAACGGGATTGGAAAAATTTACTTGACTGGTTCTTTTGCCTCCGGGATATAAGAAAGGTCGGGGCGATACCTGCCAGTTTTGAATTCATATTTCCTTAAAGTCGCCAAGAACTTGTTCCACAATTCCTCACTTTTTTCTCCTTCCAAGATTTTGGTCGTTTTCTCATCCTCGGTAAAGAAGTCAGCAGGACTCTTCCCGCTCATGGCAAAGAAGTAGAAAGGCATATCTGTCCCATAACCGCCCTGATAGGTAGTAAATCCTGAAGCGACATTCTTACTTTTATACAGAGTGACAAACTCCTTGAAGACTTGAATGAATTCGTCCCACTTGGCAGAATCAACGTAACACAGCCCCCAGTATAAGAAATTAGCTTCCTCCGGTTTCAGCCTTGGTTTTTCCGGCGCGTAGGATAGGTCCGGCCTAAGATGTACAAAACCAATACGCATATATTCAAATGTACCACCGTAGGCCTTATCATTGGCGTTGAACCGTTCCTCTCCTACTTTTTTTCTCATTTCCTCTTCAGCCTTGCCCTGGGCATCAATGTCTGCATAATTCTTGATTGGTGAGACAAAGTAGTAATGGAAATCATCTGAACTATAGGCCATCCATGGATAAGGAGATTTGCCTTCTGCTGTCAGAGCACATTCTCCTTTTACTGCGGCCTCAAATTTCGCCACCATAGCCGGCTTGACAGCACAATCAAAAATCATATAAAGCTGCGGCTTCTGTTCCTGAGCTTGAGCAAATGAGATTTGGGAGCAAAAACCTGCCAAAAGAAAGACCGAGAGAAGGACACCAATTTTGGTTTTCATGAAAAACCCTCCTTTTAAGGTGACTTATAGATTTGGGAGAGAAAAGACAGCCTTAAGATTACGAGTAACTTCTCTGCTCATCGCCGACTTTAGAGTCTCCCCAATCTATTGTGGCTTACCTATAGCACGGCAAAAAGAGGAAGTCAATAAGCCAC
>CAZLFV010000183.1:0-3548 GCA_964558915.1 uncultured Eubacteriales bacterium
TTTTTCTCCCGCGTCGTTTCCGGATATTCCTTCGGCTTACAGGGATATCCTTATCCGGATAAGGCTGCCCCGGCTTCTTCTTGGCCTCGCTGCAGGTGCGGCGCTGTCGGTGTCCGGAGCGTCCCTTCAAGCCCTGTTCAAGAATCCTCTGGTCAATGAATACATCCTCGGCATTTCCTCCGGCGCTGCTTTTGGCGCGGCAATCTCCGTCGTCTTCCTGGGAAGGGCTTTCCCTCCCCAGGCCGTGGCCTTTGTGTTTGCTCTGGCCGCCGTCGCAGCCGTTCTTTTTATCGCCGGCAGCGCCGAATCGCATTTTATTTCGCTCCTCCTGACGGGCATCATCGTCTCTGCCTTTTTCTCAGCGCTTCTTTCTCTGGCGATGTTTTTCGCCAGCCCCTATGCCCTTCAGGCCCTTTTTTTCTGGCTGATGGGAAGCCTGTCCTTGGCCGCATGGAAAGACCTGGCGATTTCCCTCCCGCTCATGCTGGCCGGGCTCGTCCTCCTTCTCCTGCTTCGCTGGCGGATGAACGTCCTCTCGATGAGCGATGAGGAAGCCAGGGCCCTTGGTGTCAACGTCCGCCGGGAAAAGATGCTCGTCATAGGAGCGACGACTCTCGTCACGTCCGCCGCCACTGCCGTTGCCGGGATTATCGGCTGGGTCGGCCTGATCGTCCCTCATCTTGTCAGGTTAATGGTCGGTGCTGATAACCGGAAAGTCATCCCTCTCTCCGCAGCCGCCGGCGCGACTTTCCTTCTCCTCGCCGACGACATCACGCGGGGGATTTCGCCCCTAGAAATCCCGATCGGGATCTTCACCAGCATTATTGGAATTCCCCTCTTCATCTTCCTTCTGAAAAAAACCAGGAAGGTCTGGCTATGAGCGTAAGGGTTGATAACCTGACTTTTTCGTACAAGAACTTCTCTCTTCATGTCGCTGCGCTCCGGTTCGAGGTTTCCAAAGTCACTGCGATCGTCGGGCCAAACGGGGCCGGCAAAACCACGCTGCTCAAGTGCATCGGGGCCGTTCTCCCGATCCATAAAAAGTCACTGTTCATTAATGGCAAAGACATCGCCCTGATGAAAAGCCAGGAGAGGGCGAAGCACATTAGCTATGTCCCCCAGGAGCACGAATCGGCCTTCAATTACCTTGTCCGGGATTTCGTCCTCATGGGCCGGGTCGCCTACGTCTCTCCGTTCGCCCTCCCATCGAGGGAAGACATCAAGGCCGCTGACGAAGCCATCGAATTCGTCGGGCTTTCGAGCTTTTCGGACCGCTACTATTCAGAACTGAGCTCCGGCGAGCGCCGGCTCGTGCTCATCGCCAGGGCGTTGGCGCAGCAGTCTGACATCCTACTCCTTGATGAGCCGACCACGTTCCTTGACCCCAAGCACGAGACCGAGATTTTGGAATTGATCCGCAAGCTGGCGCTGGAAAAGCAAAAAACGATTCTGGTTACCCTTCACAGCCTGGAAATGGCCTTTCGCTATTCCGATTATATGGTCTTCATGAAAAAGGGTGGGGTGGTGGCCTCCGGACAACCTGCTGACGTTTTCAAGGAGCCGCTGCTCAAGAGCGTCTATGACATGGAGATGAAGATCATCGAGTGGAACGACCGCAAGATCGTCCTCCGCTGACGGCCGCTCCCAATAGAGGGGCAAAGTACTCAATTCAATATTGCAGCTTCGGCTACCCTAGACCTCCATGACGTGGAGAGTCCGCGGGGTCTTCCACTGGCCGCGGGTAAAGTCGGGAAAATCCACCGGCTTGCTGCGGTTGGCCACGGATTGTTCGCTCAGCGGGGAGACAACGCTCCAGGAGACGCCGTCATAGACGTCCATGTCCAGGGGCCGGCCGTTGCGCAAGGCCTCGACGAGACGAAAGTCCTCGATAAAGTCCATGCCTCCATGGAGGGCGCCTTTTGACCGCTCCTCGAGCTCCTTCCAGATGGGATGGTCGTACTCGATATAATACCTTTCGAGTGTTTCCCAATCATCGTCCGGGCTACGGCCCTCGATGAAAACCCTGTCCGGGTATTTTTCAAACAGGCCCTTCGTCCCCTGCACAATGTGGATGCGGCTATAGGGCCGCGGTGAGGACGTGTCATGGTAGAGCGTGATGATTTTGCCGTTGGCTGTATGAATTAAGGAGACATTGACATCGCCCAGGGCGTACTTCTGCCGGGCCTGAGGGCTCTCTGGCCCAAATTTTTTTGCCGCGTAGAGGTTCATTCCCATGGATTTGCTGCTCATTGAGACGAGATAGTCAAACCGGTCGCCGCGGTTGATATCCAGGCACTGGCTGACCGGCCCCAATCCGTGCGTCGGATATAAGTTCCCGTTCCGCGCGATCGAGTGCTGCGGCCGCCAGAGTGATTCGGCGACGCCGCTGAATTTGACCTCCCTTAGATCATGGAGGTAACCGGCCTCAGCATGGAACATCTCGCCGAGAAGCCCTTTATTGACGAGGTTCAGGCAGAGCATTTCCGGACGGTCGTAGCAGCAGTTTTCCATCATGATGCAGTGGCGGCGTGTCTTCTCCGCGGTCTCCACAAGCTCCCAGCACGATTCGATGGTATAGGCGGCTGGAACCTCTGTAGCGGCATGCTTTCCCGCCTTCATTGCCGCCACGCACACCGGCACATGCCATTCCCAGGGCGTGGACGTGAACACGAGGTCCAGGTCGTCCCGGTTGCAGAGGCGTTCAAAATCCCGGGGCCCACGGGAATAGCCTTCAGGCTTCGGCTGTCCCGCCTCGACAACCCACTGCTGAACCCGGCTGACTTTTTCTTCGACAATGTCGCAGACGGCCTTGACTTCGACGCCCTCGATCTTCAAGAAATTCTGGACATGGCTTGACCCCTGGTTCCCAACTCCGACAAAACCAATCCGCACCGGGTCGATGGCCGGAACCTTGAATTCAATAAGAGTTTTGCCGCCTCCTTCCTGCTCACTGCCGAACGCAGGCGCGTGCCCCTTGCTCAACACTGCGCCCAAGCCGGCCGCCGTGCCCATCTTTAAGAATTCCCTCCGGTCAAACTTAGCCTTAAACGGATGAGTCATTTTGCCTCCTTGACACTATTTTTTCTTTGGCGCCTGGGCGAGAATTTTTTCGATGAGTGTCTTGTCATCGGGGAGCTGTCCCACCCGGGGAAGCCGCGGCACCAGGATGGCCCAGTTATAATCCATGGCAAAGACTTTCTTGAAAAGGGGAAGGCTTTCTTCGACCTTGCCGATCGAAGCCATGGTTACAGCTGGCCAAAATATCATCTCGGCGTTATCCGGGAACATTTCCATCGCCTTCGTATAGGCCTTCATCGCTTCCTCAAGCTTGTTCTCCGTCATGAGCTCGTCCCCCAGGTTCATGGAATTATAGGCCTTGGTCAGACGGATGAGGCGCTTGAGCTCCGGCAACGGAGCGGGGCTATCCTCGACCCTGAGGTCATAAAGACGGTCCTTCCACCAGACTCCGGAGCTTTTTCCTTTGACTACAATAATGGCTGCCGATTGTTTTCCCCGGATGTCGCCTCCCTCCGCCTCTGCGGCCTCCA
>CAZLFV010000184.1:0-3449 GCA_964558915.1 uncultured Eubacteriales bacterium
GGGAAAACCGGCGAGCCGGGAAAATTACCTGCCAGCCGGCAAAAACTCTGGAGGAATGGGAAAGTCGGGCCTTTCATCCATCCAGAGAATGGCGCAGATCCGCCAGCGGCCGCCTTCATGAAACATCTGGAGGCTGTTGATTCCGCGGCCCATTTTTAGCGGGTCGGCGACATTAATCCCTTTTTGATAAGTCGAAAAAATATGGGCCATCCGACCGAAGACCTGGCTGGTCCGGCTGATCTCAGACTCGTGAAAGCTCTTGATCAGGCCTTTGCCCAGCCTTTCCCGGAAAGACCGGATGAATGTTTCCGTGTTCATAAGGTCCACGGTGTCATCTTTGTTTATGCGGGTGAACGAGGCTCCGGGTGTGAAGAGAGAGGCAAACCGCTCCAGGTCGGGCGTCTTCCCTTCGGGAAAGGTGAGGGATTCATAAAGGGCAGCGACCGCGGCGTCGATCGTCAGTGTATCTGTGTCAGAAGCATTTTTGTTTGTCCCGGGATGTTTCTTTGCATAGCCGAACTGAAGGGTCCATGTCCCCAGCACCACAGCTAAAGAACACAGGCCAAGAACAATTTTTTTTGATGTTTTCATTGCCGTATTCCTCTCGCTTGCTCTTGTATAGCTCTTAATCGACGTAATATTTCTGGATCAGCGGGTTCAGCCGGGTCAAGAGCTCGTAGTAGGAGATCCCCGCTCTTTGGGCTATCTCATAGGCCGTGACCTCGTCTTTTTTGTCCCGTCCGATGATAGTGGCCACATCGCCAACCGACACTCTCGGGATATCTGTGAGGTCGACCACAATCATGTCCATGGTGACCAAGCCCAGGACTCTGGCCCTGCGGCCATGGACCAGGAGTTCTCCAACACTGGACAAACTCCTCGGAAATCCATGCCAGTAGCCGATCGGGCAAATGCCGACCCGTGAATCGCGCCGCAGCGTTTCGGTGAGCTCATAGCTGACGCCGCTTCCCTTGGGCAAAGACTTGATTTCAGCGATAATGGTCCGCCAGGAAAGCGCCGGTTTCAAAGAAAATGACTTCTCTAATGCGGCCTTCATCTCGAGAGACGGCCAGAGCCCCATCAGTCCGATCCCGATTCTCACCATATCCCAGTGGGCTTCAGGATAGACAAAAGCGCCTGCCGTGGCGCAGGCGTGTTTAATCGGAGAAAACCCGGCCCTCTGGAACGTGTTAAGCGCCTTTTTGAACTCCTGGATCTGACTCAGGGTGTAAGTGCGGTTTTTTGGGTCCTTGGCCAGGGCAAAGTGCGTGTAAACCCCTTCAACTTCGATATGAACCAGGTTCTTTCTCAGGATTCTGATGACCCTGGGGACGTCGTCGGGAAAAAAGCCCTGCCGGTGGAGGCCCGTGTCGATTTTGATATGAATCTTGATTTTTCGAGAATTGCCAAGATTGGCAAGCGCCCGCAAACATTCGAACGACGAAACTGTCAGCCGGACATCGTGTCTTATGGCCGCCTCGAACCGCGCTGGAACCGTGTAACCAAAAACCAGGATCGGCCTGCAAATGCCGATCTCCCGCAATCTCACGGCTTCGACAATCGAGTCAACTCCAAGCCAGTCCACGCCCAGCCGTTCCATCACCGGAGCATTATCGTAAAGCCCGTGGCCATAGGCGTTGGACTTGGCCACCGCCATTAGCCGGCAGCTGCGAGGAAGAATCCTCCGGAAAAGCTTGTAGTTATGTTCCAGCACCCGCTTGTCCACCTCGATCCATGTGCGGAGCGTGTGCTTTTCGATTCTGTTAGCAGTTCTCTTCCCCATGATCTGGCTCTTCAATAAATTGTGCGCTTTACTCTTGTGCTGGGATCTCTTATTCGCCGCCGATCTGAAGTAACTTAACCCGAAACGTCGGCGTCGTCATAGTCCTGTTGAGGTCGAGGTCGCTCCCGACCATGTCGATCCCCTTCAGGATCTCATCCGCTGTGCCGCCGATAGTCAGCCCCTTCACAGGGAAGGCGATCTTCCCGTCCTCAATCCAGAAGCCTTCGGCGCCGCCGCTGAAATTTCCGTTGACCCGGTTGATCCCGTAACCCGTCACTTCTTTGACCAGCAGTCCCACTTTCGTTGCTTTGATGATATCTTCCGGGCGCGCTTGACCCGCGGCCATGTAAAAGTTATGAGGCCCGATCCCCGGAAGGCTGGTGAACCCGCCCCGCTCCGCATTTCCCGTGCTCTTGACGCCGGCCCTCTTGGCCACGATCGTATTGTACATGAATCCCTTAAGCACGCCCTTGTCGACGATGATCCTTTTCTGTGTGGGGACGCCTTCTCCGTCGAACGGCGCGCTGGCCAGGCCCTTTTCAAGCGTGCCGTCATCGATCAGAGTGATGAGCTCAGAGCCGATAGTCTGGTTGAGCTTGCCGGCCAGGAAACTCGCCCCTTGGAGGATGTGTTCGCCGTTGACCGCGCCCAAGATGCCGGCCAGGATAGAAATGGCGGTTTCCGGGTCAAAGATGACGGCGGCCTTTTGGGTTTTGACCGGCTTCGGGTCGAGCATTTCATAAGCGTTACGGGCTGCCTTATCCGCGACCTCCTCGGCCGGCTTGACGTCCCTATAAAACCGGCGGATGCAATATTCCCCCCCGGTGCATTTTTGCTCGCCTTTCTGCGCCACCACGGACACGCCTAAATAGCTGCCCGAGGATTTATAACTCTTGAGCAGGCCGTTGGAATTGGCGATGTAGATTTCTTCTTCTCTCTCCCCATAGGCAGACCCGTCGCTCGTCGTGATCCGCGGGTCTTTCATAGCCAGTTTTTCAACTTTTTTCGCCAGGGCGATCTTGTCATCCATCGGGATCTGGCCGATCTGGGGGTCGTAAAGCCCCGCCACATCCGTCATCCCTTTATCATCTGGGAGAATATTGTTGGGGTCGGGGGTCGTAATCTTGGCGAATACGATAGCCCGGGTGGCGGCATCATCCAGGGCTTTTTCACTGAAGTCGTTGGAACTGGCAAAAGCCATCTTCTCCTTGACGAATACACGGAAACCGGCGCCATAGGTGGCCGCCTCTTCGACGGTCTCAATGTCGCCGTTGCGCACTCTGATACTCAGGTTGCGGCTGCTCTGGATATAGACCTCGGCCGCATCCGCGCCTTTTTTCAGGCATTTCGTGACTAACTGCCCGGCTAATTCTTTGTAGTCCATTGTCGTCTCCTTCACTTTTTCCGAGTTATACCCGGGCCCGTGTCCCGCCGACATTGATGCCGCGGAGACGGACGGTGGGCTGGCCGGCCGTGACCTCGGCCGCCTGGCCCTTGCCGCAGATTCCCGGCCCGAAATCCAGGTCGTTGCCGACCGCGTCGATCCCCATGATGATATCCAAACAGCCGCCGATGAGAGTCGCGCCTTTGACGGGCGTCGTTTTTTGACCGTTTTCGATGAGATAAGCCTCCCGGCAGGTGAAATTGAACATTCCGGTGGTCGGGT
>CAZLFV010000185.1:0-3439 GCA_964558915.1 uncultured Eubacteriales bacterium
GAATAATGGGCGGCCGCCATGCTGGCCTGCTGGATGGAGGTGGACATCGTTTCAACGCTCTGGACCATACTGGCGATCCGGCCTGTGGCAGCAAAGCCCGAATGGCCAAATCCATAGTACCAAACCGGAGCCACGGCCCGCTCGTCTTGGAGGATGATGGGAAGCGTCTTCAGGATCTTTTTGGCATTGCCGAAGATGATGGCAAAAACGAGATAGTGCTCCCAGAGTTTATAAGCCTCGGCCGGAATCTCCTTGAAGTCGGAAAAGTCATCCAGAAAACGGTCCAACCCTTTCCAGAGCTCGTTCTCCCTGGCCCAGTTCATTTCTCTCCGTTTGATTTTGGGGATGAAGATCGCTCCGAGGATGCCGAGAACGGGGTTCAAAGTCAGCACGGCCAGCGGAATCGTGGCGGCCAGGAAGATATTGCGGACTTTCAAACTCCTCGGCTCTATAAAGTTGAGTTTTTTGGATTCTTCCCGGATGCTTTTGGACCACTTATGGTACCAAGTCTGGAATTTTTGTGGCTTTTTTTTAAGGAATTCTTTGAGTTCATCAAGCTCGAATTGCGCTCCCACGCGGTTTCCCCGGCCGGTGGCCGTCTCAAAGACAAGCTCGAGAACATCCCTTTCATACGGGAGCAATTCCCGGTCGGCGGCATAATCCTTCCTGAGAGTTACCGTTGTTTCAACGGCCTCTTTTGTCCCAAGAAGGCCCCTCTTCTCCGCAGGCCGGTCATCGAGCTCTAAATAACCGCGGCGGGCCAGGTCAAAGAGCGTAGCCGTAAAAGAACGGGGTGAAACAGAGCCTCCCTCTTTGAGCAGGACCTCGACCAGGGCCGGTCGCAGGTTCGAGGGCAGCTCGCGATAATACTCCGGCACATCCGGGAAGTGGTAATCTTCGCCGACCCTCTTCCAGAATTTTAGATAAAAGAAAAACCAGACCAGAGACCCGAGGATAAGCCAGGTAGCCCAGATTCCTGCGGCCGTCAGAAAGAGCCGCTTGCGCTTTTCTTCCCAAGCCTGTGCCTGTTTGGCGCTGGCAATTGTCTCTTCTACGAAACGGGCTTCTTCCTGTCGTATCGATTCGCGGCTGCCGCTCGTCGAAGGCACACCCGCGACCATTCCGGCCGGCCAAGCCATTCGAATCTCAAGGTACTTCCGAGGCCTGAGGTCTGTCGCAGTAAAACGGGCGGTTTGAGCATCAACCACCTCCGCCCAACCCGTCAGCGGCCCATGCCCATAAACAAGGATATCGTCCTTGCTCGGGACCGGCGCTGGCAACACGACCGTGACAATCGCATTCTTTGTCGACTTGTCCCATCGGTCTCCGATGGCCTGCCAGTAGAACTCCGAGACATCGGAATAACTCGTGATCCCGTTGCGCACACGGTAGTGAATGTGGAAAGTGCGCTGCTCGTTCGCCGCCTGGTAGTACCATTTGGCCTCGAATGCGCCTCCCGAGGAAGCCGCCTCTGTGCGAAGTGGCTGGCCTTGCTCATCCAGAACCTTGAATTCCTCGACCGAAACGTCATACCGGCGACCTTGACGCGTGACCGAGAGAGGGATCCTAAGGAAAGCCCAGGAAAAGCGGCCCTCGAAGTCATAGGTGCGGAACTCGTCCACGATGAAGGAACCGTCCCGTTCGATGAGGATGTCGACCCTGACCTCCGGAAAATAGTAGTCTTTAGTATCGGCGCGGACGGGAATTAGAAAAAAGAAGGCAATGGCTGCACAAACAAGAATCCCCGACGTGACTGCTTTGCTGACCCTTGGCTTCGATATCATGGTTGATCAGGCCTTTCAGCTTTCTGTATCCATAATGGGCTTCATGGAAGAAGGGATGCGCACAGCCTTCCAGGCCCTCTTGTTCTGTCTCACTTCTCCCTGAGTCTCCACGCTGCCTTCAATCGTGTTTTCTGACACCCGGCCTTCGAAAACCATCGTCACTGTCTTTCCTCCTTTCCCTTGGTCGACGAGAAAACGGATTCGATTTCCCGTGAGAACGACATTCCTCAGCCCGACCTCGGAGCCTCCCATCTTGATTCTGCCGTTCGGCCATTGGAAGAGCTGGTCCAGATGGAGGACATAAGGAGTTCTTTTGGAATTTTCAGTCCAGGTCCATTCCCACGTTCCAGAAACGTTGGCGGGAAAAACCCAGAAATAAACGTTGTGAGTTTGTCCGTTTACCATCACAACTGATGAATTATCAGGCTTCCAGGTGTCCATCGCGTAGTTGTGGGAAACAACACGGGTTCCCGGCCGCAGCTGGGCAAAGAGCCTCGGCCTTAAACGCAGGTTGACCGAGGTCAGAAGGTAGAGCGATACGACGGTCGCTTCATGAAAATCCGCTTCAAAAAGATCCCCCTGAATAAACTTGACCAGATGGGCCACTTTGGCCTTGGCAGCGTTTTCGGTGCTTTCTTTGATCCGGTCCGGGTCGATGTCGATGCCGACACCCCGGGTACCATACAGTTGGGCGGCTGTAATGACAATGCGGCCATCTCCGCATCCAAGGTCATAAAGGATGTCTTTCTGGCCCACCTTCGCCATTCGCAGCATCTCGGCGACGACCTCGGGCTTAGTCGGGACATAGGGCACATCGAGCGGTTTATGCTGGATCAAGAGGTCTTGAGCAAATAGAATAGGTCCCAAGAAACAAACAATGAGTGCTAATCTTTTCATGGCTCCTCCATGACCATGTCTTGCTCCTTTCACTCCTTGATCCCGGCGAGGTCAAGAATGAAAGCATATTCCTTGGCCACGACACGGTAGCGCCGAAATCGCCCCGACGCGCCGCTGTGCCCTGATTCCATGTCCGCATAAAACAGTAGCGGATTCTGGTCGGTTTTTATGGCCCTGAGCTTAGCCACCCACTTGGCCGGCTCAAAATACTGGACCTGGGAATCATGGAACCCAGTTGTCACGAACATGGCCGGATAGTCTTTGGGTTCAACGTTATCATAGGGGGAGTAAGACAGCATGTAATCATAATATTCTTTGGTGTTTGGATTGCCCCATTCGTCGTATTCGCTCGTAGTCAATGGTATGCTTGGGTCCAGCATGGTCGTAATAACATCGACATAAGGAACTCCGGCAATCACTCCCCGGAAAAGCTCCGGCCTCATGTTGACAACGGCACCCATGAGGAGGCCCCCTGCGCTAGCGCCCTGGGCAAACAGCTTTTCCGGCCGGGTGTATTTTTCGGCGACAAGGAATTCGGCGCAAGCAATAAAATCCATAAAAGTGTTCTTTTTCTTCAGGAGCTTTCCGTCCTCATACCAGAACCGTCCCAATTCCTGGCCGCCGCGGATGTGGGCGATGGCAAAAATAAAGCCCCTGTCGAGAAGGCTCAAACGGGCCGAGCTGAAGAAAGCGTCTGTGCTGGCGCCGTAGGAGCCGTAGCCGTAGAGCAGCAGCGGGCTGCTGCCGTCCCGGCGAAA
>CAZLFV010000186.1:0-3319 GCA_964558915.1 uncultured Eubacteriales bacterium
TAATCAGCGATTCAGGTTCCTTATGAATTATGGCGTAGATCACGGTCTGGTCGTGTTCGCCTTGAAAGGGAAGCTTGCCAGTGAGCATTTCGTAGAGGACCACACCGAGCGACCAGATGTCCGTGCGCCGGTCGAGATCGTCCCCGCGCGCCTGCTCGGGCGACATGTACGCGACGGTGCCGATTGTCGTCTGCGTTCGGGTGAGCGACGCGCCGCCCTGGAGCTTGGCCAGACCGAAATCCATGATCTTGGCCTGGCCCTTCTCCGTGACCATGATGTTGGCACTCTTGATATCGCGGTGGATGATGCCCTTGCCATGCGCTTCCGCCAGGCCGGCCGCGACCTGCAAGATGATATCCACCGCCTCTTCCGGTTTGAGCGGCCCCTTCTTGACCTTATCCCGCAGCGTCTCGCCCTCCACGTACTCCATGGCGATAAAAGACCGGTCTTGGTCCTCGCCGATTTCATGGATGACGCAGATGTTCGGGTGCGATAGCGCCGCGGCGGCCTGGGCCTCAATGAGGAACCGCTCCTTGAGCTCCGGCGAGACCATGAGGTGCGGAGGCAGGAACTTTAGGGCCACGCACCGCTTGAGCTTTATGTCCTCGGCCTTGTAGACGATCCCCATCCCACCGGCCCCGATCTCTTCGATAATTTTGTATTTGCCGGCGACGAGCGTTCCCGGCTTCAGAATGCGAACGGGGGTTTCCAGGGTCTTAGTAACAGAAGCGCCGTCAGGGCCGGCGCCCACTCCCGGACCCAGCGGCGCTGCGCAGTTACTGCAGAACCGGGAGTTGTCCTTATTCTCGGCGTGACACCTGGGGCACTCCATGCCATCCTCACCTTTCCTGATGTCCGAATATTATTAAAGGCGGGAGGGCTTGTCAATCGCTGGGCACGGCTTCTCAAATATATCCGGACTGTGCCCGAGACATGTTAAAGAAATTTAATTATTTTGCCGTGAATCTACTCAATCTACTGCCAATAAGAAGTCACGCTGGACGGCTAAAGAGAGATTCTCACTCCCGCCTGGATGGAGAAACCAAGTGTTCCATAACCGTAAACAGTCTCAAATTTCTGATCAAGCAGGTTATCCAGGCGGCCAAAGACTTGGACCTTCGGGCTGAGGTCGTACGAGATTATGACGTTGAGCAGGGAGTAAGAGGGAAGAGTGACCGTTCGCGCAGGCCAGGAAAAATAATCCACGTCTTCCCTTTTTCCGACAAAGTCGAAAGAAACGGAGATCGTAGTTTTTGCCGAGAAGGAATAGCTCAGGCTGGCGGAGAAAAGGTCCCTCGGCCTCCTCAGGAGGGGAGCGCCGGTGATGGCGTCCTCGGCTTCGAGGTGAGTATAAGATGCCCGGGAAAAAAGGGCCTGGCTCGGTTTGCCTTCGAATTCTATTTCCAGGCCTTTGGACCGGGCTTTCCCGATGTTTGTATATCCCTGGGCATAGTCAAAATTGATCAGATTCTTAAAATTGTTTTGAAAATACGTTGCTCGAACCTCGATTTTTTCTCCGAGAAAGGGCTGTTCGACACCCACATCCCAGCCTAATGATTTCTCGGGCTCGAGGTTCATGTTGCCTATGGGACCAAAAAATGTCCCGGGAGCATAGAGCTGGTAGAGGGAGGGCGCTTTGAAGCCCGACCCCAGGCTGGCCCTGATTTTTGTGGAGGTGGCTTTAAAAATATAGGCCGGGGCCAGCCGGTAGGTCAGAGAGTTCCCTGCCTGGCTGTGGCGATCAAAGCGCAGGCCGGCGCTGAAAAAGAGTTGATCGGCGAGGCGAACATAATCCTGCACATAAAGGCCTGCCATGGAGGCGTTCTTTGTCGGGAAAAAACTGGCGGAGGAACCCCAGGGCCCCTGGGCAAGGTACTCTGATTCCCCAACTTCAGACTCATATTCGAGGCCCACGGTCAGCGTGTTCGAAGCGTGGAGGAAAAAGTTGTTCTGCCAGTCGATTTTGAGCAGACGGCTTTTGAACAGCGCGCTATCGGATTCAGCCGGGTGGGCTGGATCAGTCGGGTTCGCGTTCGATCTCCGGGACCCGACAATCCCGACGGTCAGACTCTGTTCCCAGCGGTTATTAAAGAACAGACCGTGGAATCCGCCATTGAAAAGATAAGAATTGTAATCCTGGACATTGTTGGGGTCATCGCCGTATGGCCCCCCATAGTTGTCGATATCCGTTTTGGCCTGGACGGATCGGGCGATGACATAGACTTCGAGGTTTTCCCTGAGGGTCAGTCCAACCCTTCCGGAAAGGGTCAGATTCCTGTAGCCGTCATTTTCGGAGTTGCCCGGAAGAGCCGAGTCGGAGGCGGAAACGCCGTGCGTCCCAAATTGCGAGATTCCGAAAGAGTAATTGGCCTTTTTGACCGACCCGCTCACGCCTCCCTGTCCGACGAAGGTTCCGTAAGAACCGCCGCTGGCGGCCAGGTCCACGCTTGCCTTCCCCGCTCCTTTTTTGGTGATGATATTGATGACTCCGCCCAGCGCATCCGACCCGTAAAGCGGGCTTTGCGGACCCCGGATGACCTCGATTCGCTCGATATTTTCAAGATAAAGATGAGCCAGGTCGGCCGAACGGGAAGGATTGATCGGGTCATTGAGTTCAACGCCGTCCAGAAGCACAAGGGTGTGCTCGGAATTGGCTCCCCGCAAAAAGACCGAGGCCGCTTCTCCCGGGCCGCCGTTCTGGGTGATGGAAACGCCCAGAATGTCGCGCAGAACTTCCAGGGCAGAGGATCTCTCGAGTCTCTCCAGGTCTTCTGATGTTATGACGCTCACAGAGCTGGCGATTTCTCTTGCCGGAGTCTCAAACCGGGTGGCCGTGACGACGATTTCATGATGCTCTTCCTTCGTCTGGGGAATGGCAGGAAGAGAAAGGCACAAAAAGGCGAAGGGAAAAACTAGAAGAATTGTTCTTTTCATGGCACCCTTCCTTCGAGTTCAACCCCCGCTTGTTTTCGACATAAAAAAACAACCCGCTCTTCCTCCCGAAGATGGGCTGGCAAGGTTTAAAGCAGGTCTCCTGACTTCCGGATCAGCCTCTTCCCTGGCCTTCCTTCTCTCTGACCGAGAAAAGTGGCCGTCTCTGGGATTTGTCCCCGGTTACAGTAGCGGGGGCTGTGTCCGTTTTCCACGGACTTCCCTGGGCTTCAAACCCTGAACTCAATTGTCAAAGACAGGATTAACTATATGACAGCAAGACGGGTACTGTCAATAAAGCAATCAATAAAGTGGAGGAATCCAAATATGTCATTAGGACTTTGTCATCACGAGCGAAGCGAAGTGATCCGACGAAGTCGCCGCGAGC
>CAZLFV010000187.1:0-3186 GCA_964558915.1 uncultured Eubacteriales bacterium
CTATTCATAATAAATAAAATACAAGACTCTTGAACGGACTGCTTCTGGCCTGACGAAATTTTGTGCAAAACGTCATATCTGCATGAAATTCCAGAATTTGAGCCCAGAAGTCCAGCCACTTTTCCACAACTTTTCCACAATTTTTGTGCAAAAGTCCGGGCCGTCAAACCGCGACTTTTTTGCATCTCTCAGAGCCCCCATTGTTTAGCGAAATCGAGCAAGCTGTAGCCCTTGAGAGGCGCAGGGATAAAAGAGACTATAAAAATGGCCGCGACCACAATTCCGAGCGCGCGGCGCGCGGGCGAGAGGCGTTCGTTCTCATCGATCACCCGGGGATGCTTCAGACCCAGAAGCATGATGGCCAGGGCCCAGATCACCCACCCCGCCCAAAAGAACACGCCCATGATTAAAAAAACGACCATGAGGAGGCGGGCCAGAGGCTTAGCCTTCTGGCCGATGAAGGCATAGGAAATATGCCCTCCGTCAAGCTGGCCGATGGGAAAGAGGTTAAAGGCTGTGATCAGAAGCCCGACCCACCCGGCGATCCCTATAGGATGGAGAAAGAGGTCGCTTCCTGCCGGCGCATTCCGGAACATCAGGCCGCCGATGAACTTGAGCAGGAGCGGCTCTCCAAAAAAGAGCGTGTCCTCCCGCGGAACTGAGGGAACAATCTTGGAGAGCGAAAGGCCGTAGACCAGGGCCGGGAGAGAAAGGAAGAACCCCACCAGGGGGCCGGCAACTCCGATATCGAAAAGTTGCCTTTTCAGCGTGATCGGTGATTTGATTTTGATAAAAGCACCCAGCGTGCCGATGAGGGTCGGAGCCGGGATGAAAAACGGAAGAGTCGCCTCGATATGATAGTGGCGGCAGGTGAGGTAGTGTCCCATCTCATGTCCCAAAAGGATGACAATCAGGACCACGGCATAGACAAGGCTGAGCCCGATGACTCTCGGGTCGGTGAAAATCTCAGGCGCCGGAAGCGACTGGGAATCCCGGGTCAGTTGGTCCGAATAGATATAGCTCGCGCTCCAGGTGAGCCCCACAAAAAAGGCCGAGAAGCAGGTCACTATGAACAAAAGAATATTGATCCAGGAACTTTGGGTTCGTCGTGCTTCTTCCATTAACCCGGCAAAGAAATGAGAGTGACGGAATCACTCCCAGTTTTTATTGAGCGACCAGGGATTCAGTTATTTCCCCGTCAAACGATGGAACTTGGCCATCAATTCATCTTTATTTTCTTTGTGGTCGGGGTCGGGAATGCAGCAATCCACGGGACAAACAGCGGCGCATTGTGACGCGTCAAAGTGACCGACGCATTCCGTGCATTTGTTAAAGTCGATGACATAAATCTCATCGCCGGCCGAGATCGCCTGGTTTGGGCATTCAGGTTCGCAAGCCCCGCAGTTGATGCATTCTTCCGTGATCTTATAGGCCATGAATCTCCTCCTGGATTAAATTGAAAGACTATTATATCTTTTTTGTCCCTATTTACAAGAAAGTCTATTGAGCGGCCTCTAATTTCCTCGCTTTCTCGGCCGCATCAACGCCGTAATAGGACTGAGGATAATCCTGCTGAACCTTCTTATAAACCGCCAGGGCTTCCATCTTCTCCCCTTTCCCTTCCAGAGCTTCAGCTTTATGGAAAAGGACAACGTCAAGCGGATAGGCCTTGGCCTTGGCGTCCTCGATTCTTTTATAAATCGCTATGGCCTGGTCATAATTCTTTTCCAGGGAGTTCACCTGGGCCAGCAGGTCCTCGGCCTGGTAATATATAAAATCCTTTGGCTCGGGTTGGACCTTTGCCAGAGAGGCTTTGGCCTTTTCCAGGTCTCCTTGTTCCACCCAGTGCGTTGCTATGAAAACGTAAGCAAGCCGAGAAAACTTCCCTTTGCCCGCCAGCTCGTCCAGCTTGGCGACGTTTTCCGGCTTTGTCCCAAGCTCTGTGCGAAGCTCGAGCAACTGGCTGAGGAGCTGGCTCTGTTTTTTGACATTCTGGGCTTGGATGAGGCGAAGCCCAAGAAAAAGGAGGACGAAGAAAACGATAGCCGCCGCCACGATGATGAGTTCCTTGGTCCGCTTCTCGATGAACCGGAGAATTTTAGTTAATGTCGAGACAAATTCGTCTTCCTTGAGTTGCTTTTTGACAACCTTTTTCATCCGTCGCTCCTATTGGTCCTTTTTATCATAATCCGCCCCAAAAGCCAAGCCGCAGCTAAAAGCAGCAAACAGCAAATCTCTAGGGGTGCTGTACAGTTATCTATGTCAACTCCGCAACTGATGTTAACTCCTCTGGGCGGGATAGATGCCGCCCCCTGCCCCGGCACCCCGGGGAACCAGTCCCGTCGGTTTCCCCCGTCGAAAAAAAACCCGACGGGTCCCCCTTCCGCTACGGGGTCTTCGGGGCGGCATCTATCCCGCCCAATATGTAATGCCACTAGAATTTTTGCCCGCACCCCCTAGAGATTTGCTACTTCCCCCGAGGCACAAAGCTAAGGACGGGACTCGTTGGGTGATGACCTTATGGAAACAGGTGCTTTGCGAGCTCAGCCACGTTTTTGGCGTAGCTTTCGCAGCAATCCAGGGCCCGCTTGTCGGGCCGGCCGATCGAAACCGGACCGTAGTGGTCCCCACGGTAATCTCCGCGGACAACCATTCCATGAATGAGCAGGGCCTTGAGGATATCAATAATTGTCGTCTCGTTCCCGCCTCCGACGTTGGCCGATGAAGAGAAGGCGCCCCCGACCTTTCCTTTGAGCTTTCCGTGGAACTTGACGCTCTCGTCAAGGAGCTTCTTGAGCGGCCAGGCCATGGAGCCGTAATAGGTGGGTGACCCAAAAACAAGGCAATCATAGCGCAAGAGGTCATCAACGGCCGTATTCTCGACATCCTGAAGATCCACGTCCAAGCCCTCTGCTTTCAAGATATCAGCGATCTTGACCGCCATTTTCTTGGTGTTTCCTGTCCGTGAGTAGTAACAAACCAGCGCCTTCGCCATTATGGCCCTCCTTCTTTAGTGCATAAGTGAACCCTTATTCTATATCAAAAATTGGCGACAAGACAGATTGATTATCCAAAAACACTTGGCTATATGGCAAATCAGCATAAGGAGGCGTGGTTAAAGGGCCGCGGGGATGAGGCGAGGGATGATGTGGCGAGAAGTTCGTATGAGCGAGGAGCGAATCGAGC
>CAZLFV010000188.1:0-3120 GCA_964558915.1 uncultured Eubacteriales bacterium
TTTTCCGCCGCGTCCATTCTCAATCCGCCCTCATCGAGATAAACTTCAATTCATCGGTTTTGAAGAGCACCAAAAGCAGGGTATAGACGGCTAGGGCTAAGCTTCCGAGAGCCAAAAAATCCAGGGGATAGGCAAACCACCTGCGAATTTGGTCTTCAGCCACGAAGAACACGAGAGAGGCCAGCCCTGACGCCAGGGCCGCCTTATAGAGACAACGGAAAATCGGCCCCGGATCGAGTCGCCCGAGTTTCTTCCGGAGAATAATGAAAAACACAATCAGGTTGATGATATATTGCAGGGAAACAGCCAGGGCGATTCCGAGGTAGGAGAATCGGGCGGAAAGAAAAAAAGCCATCGCTACATAGAGGATGAATCCGGATATCCCGACGGCGGCGACTAAAGCCGTTTTTTGGAGGGAATAGAGAGCGTTGACAACCGGGACGCTGAGTATTCCGACCACAAAATACCCGAGATAGGCAACCAGGGCTTTGGCCACGGCCTCTGTGGTCTGCGACGTAAAATCTCCCCTTTGGAAGATGATCCGGACGATCTCCACTCTGTCCAGGAGAAGGGCCAGAGTCACGGGCATGGCGATCAGGATCATGGCCCGGAGCCCTTTAGAAATCGTCTCTTTCAGACTTTCGACTTCTCCGGCTGCCGATTGCTCAGATAAGCGGGGTAAAATTGTCGTCGTCAGGCCCTGCGTCGAAGCGAGATGAAGGAGGGTGATGATTCTAAAGGCATAGCCGAGATAAGAGATGTTGCTTTCCCCCAGTTTTGAGGCGATGAACCGTTCGACAATAGGATTCGCCCGATAGAAGACAGAGCCCGCCAGGAGAGGGAGCATGAGCGTCCCGAGCCTGACGACCTCCTTTCTCTTGACGTCAAGAGCGGCACTATAACGGCCTTTTTGCAGGAGAAGAGGCAGGAGATAGAAAAACTGCACGAGGGAACCAAGGAGAGTCCCAATGGCGATGCTCTTGATGCCGAAGATACGTCCGGTGAAAACCACAAGAAGCAACGTTACCAGGCTGTTGAAGGCCTGAGCCAGGCACGGATGAAGATATTTATTGTGAGCGTAATGGAGACTGGTCAAAATGACGCTTGTTCCGGAGAAAATGGTCGAGAAGATGAGGATCTGGAAAAGAGATGAGGCGACCGATAACGTGTCGCCGGCAAAACCCGGATTGGCGAGAGAAATCAGGGGTCTTGCTAAAGAAATTGCTATCAAAGCGAGAAAACTGAGCAGGAGGAAAATGATATTGACTGAAATGCTGGCCATCTTCCAGGCGCTCGATTCATCCCTGGACCGGGCTTCGATAAAGACCGGGATGAATGTCGTTGTCAAGGCGGCCAGCAGGATGGCCGTGATGAGCTGGGGAAAGGTCGTCGCCGCAAAGAAGGCGTCCATTTCCCTTTCGGCCCCGAATCTGGCCGCCAGAACCATCAGGACCAGATAGTTCAGGACACCGGTGAGCACGGTAAAAAAACTGACCAGAAAGATGGACCTGAACATTCGACCGCTGGATTTGTTCATAGAAAATCTATTATGGTCTTAACTTCATTGATGAGTCAATTCAGAGATGTGCGGGGATCAGGACATACTATACAATCCATATAGTGATAAGGATCGAGTATAAAGAGTTACGGAGGATTAACCCGGAGGTGGCTTGAGGGCGCCTTTGATGCTGCTTTTTGAGCTAAATTTTAAGCGAAGCTCAACCCCGCCCTATTTATTCAACTTAAGGATATAGTTTGTCTTTAAACTCGATCTTCCCCAAGGCGACTCCCAAATTCCTTGGGTCAGGCGTGCCAAAAGTCTTCAAGGGATTCCAGGTTCTGTTTACTTTTACCAGCAGAATGACTTCTTCGCCGACGTCCTGGGACACGTCGTACTCGTAGGTATTCCAGATGTTCTTGCTCAGAGTCAGCTCATCGAGCAACTTCTTGTGCTTAAAGAATTCTTTGACCAGGTAAATCTTGACCTTGACCGGAGTTTGCTGGATATCGGGATGAGCGGTGGTGAGAGGGATTTCGATGATCGGTTTTTCAATCTTGATGGTCAACCCGCCGTATTCTCTTGTCCAGCGGAATTCCCTTCCGTCCGTTGTCTTTTCGAGCTTGTAAAAGCCAAAATCTTGCTTGATTCCAAGAAGCGCTGTTCGGCTTTTAAGGGAAAGCGAATGCGTGGAATTCCAGAGATGAATCGCGCCATAAACCGCGACAAGTGTGAAACACAATATTTTAAAGTTTTTTCCAATAGATAGTTTCTTTTCTTGATCTTTCTCATTACGGCCAAGATAAAAAATTAGGCCCATCAAAAGCGGGAGTGTAAGGAAAACTTTATAAACCTCCTTGGCATATAATAATTCAAGGAGGTTCGATTTGACTTTTGACAGGGAAGAACTTAAAAAACTCCTCAAGGAGAAGGGCTTCAAATCCCTGGAGGATTTCAACGCCTTCATGTGCGAAGTCAGCAAGTATGAGGTTGAAACCCTGCTCGAGAGCGAACTAACCGATCGCCTGGGATTTGAAAAGTGCGGTCAGAAAACGAAGGCCACCGACAACGTCCGAAACGGCTACACGCCCAAGACCGTCAAGTCCAAGTTCGGCGAGATCGACCTGGATGGCTAGAAGGAAAGTCTGAGGCTGTGGATCTGCGAGACGGAATCCGCCAAGTACTGGCTCTCGGTCCTGAATGAGCTGAAGAACCGCGGAATCGGGAGCGTTTTAATCTTTTCGGTGGACAACCTCAAAGGAATCTCCGAGGCCGCCACGGAAAAAGAAGGGGCGACTGGGCTATGATATACTCCCAGTTGATGATCTATTTTGGAGAGCGTTTAGGTGAACGTGCTTAGATGTAAGAAAGGGGTTTACACAGAATATCTGACACTTCCTTTTCTCTTCCAGATGACGTTCAAGTAATCCATCAATTCAATTTCTTCTTCATAAGCATCCGAGGGCCCCTCTCGGCAATAGTTTATATCCGGAATTCCCCCGTGTCGATCCATTCCTTCTTCAGGACTGACCAGAAATCCTCGGCCAGACCCTTCATGATATACTCATAAGGCAGCCAGCCGTATCCTTTCTCGCCCCAGTCCTTTCCCCAGGAGTTTCTGA
>CAZLFV010000189.1:0-3037 GCA_964558915.1 uncultured Eubacteriales bacterium
CAGGGAACCAGTCCCGTCGGTTCCCCCCGTCGAGGCTCGGGGGTGAGGGCTCGAAGGCACGCGAATTTGCTCCCAGCGTGGCAAATTCGCTCGGGTCCTCAGCTCCGCTCTTCTCTCCGTTTGGTCGAGAAGCCATGCCCGCTCGGCCTCCGGACGGCCTTCTGCGCCCACACCCCTCGCTTTATGCGCTCCGGGGGCTTCAGGGTGGCTTCCTGCGGACATCGAATCACAAAAGTAGATGCTTGCCTGCCAGGCGGTTTCCGCGCTTGACTTTCGTCCGAAAGGTGCTTATCATTTGGAACGCAGGCCAGGGGATACATCGTTCCAATGCAAACTTCAACCTTTAATTTAAATGACCATCTTTAAAGGAGGGAACATGGAAAAGTCAAAAAAGCACGCTCATTGGACGTCATTAATCGACAGGCTCGAAGAAATGCCGGTAAAAGAAGTGGAAGTGATAGTGATCAGACCCATAGTACCACCGGAACCAAGACAGGGCACAGAACATGTATTTGACCGAGTGGCTTATGTTTTCGGAAGAGGATCAGAGTATTTCGGCAAACTTAAACATCAGGAAGATTGCACTTGGTATGGTGCGGACTAACTCTCTCATAGGTTAGGCCCATCTGATATCTCAGGATTGTAAGGGGAAAGAAGTCCGTCTTTTTCCCAAAAAACAAAGACCAGACAGGCAATTCTGGGGCTTGTCCGGAGGTTCAGTTAGAGGCCTCAGGATTTAGACGGCTGTGGGCCCGACTATAAAGAAAAAAAATGGATAGCCCTATCAAGAGCCAGACTATGAACCGCTCCCAGGCCGTGACTGGGAGGCTGATCATCAGGTAGCCGCAGAGAAGAAACCCTATGGCCGGGAGCCCGGGAAACAGGGGAACCCTGAAAGGCCTTTTGAGCTCAGGACGGCTGTACCGGAGGACGATCACGCCGGCGCACACAATCATATAAGCGAAGAGAGTTCCAATTGAACAGAGCTCCGATGAGACATTGATTGGCGTTAATGCGGCCGCAGTCGCGACAATAATTCCTGTCGTGAGCGTCGTCAGGTGCGGCGTCTTAAAGCGGGGGTGGACTTGCGATAGAAACCCGGGCAAGAGGCCGTCGCGCGACATGGCAAAAAGAATTCGGGGCTGTCCGAGGAGCAGCACCAGCAAGACGCTCGTGATCCCTGAAATCGCGCCAATGCTGATAATCATGGAAGCCCATGGTTTGCCCAAAACATTGAGGACGAGGGCGATCGGGTCGGCCACGCCGAGTTGAGAATAGGGCACGGTCCCCGTCATTATTGCTGACACTGAAACATAAAGGAGCGTAGCGACAAGAAGCGAGGCAATAATGCCGATCGGCATATCCCGCTGAGGGTTGATCGATTCCTCGGCCGCGGTGGACACAGCATCAAACCCAACATAAGCGAGAAAGACGATTGCGGCTGAAGTCATAACGCCGCCAAATCCAAAGGGCATGAACGGTTTCCAGTTAACCGGTTTAACGGAGTTCACTGCGAGCACGATAAAGAACAGGATAACCGCAATCTTGACCGAGACGATAATCAGGTTGACACGGGAGCTTTCTTTGACTCCCCGCATGAGAAGCACGGTCAAGATACCGACGATGAATACTGCTGGCACGTTCAGCGTTCCCGGAACCCTGTCCCAGGGAGAGGCGCAGATGGCATGAGGGAGGCGAATCCCCAAGTTGGAAAGAAGGTTGATGAGGTAGGCCGACCAGCCCGTGGAGACGAGCACCGCCGCAACCATGTATTCGAGAATGAGGTCCCAGCCGATGACCCAGGCCGGGAGCTCGCCGAGTGTCGCATAGCCATATGTATAAGCAGAACCCGCGACAGGAATCATCGCTGCGAGTTCGGCATAGCACAGAGCCGAGCAACCGCAGGACAGGGCCGCAATCCCGAAGGAGAGAATTATGCCCGGCCCGGAATGTCTGGCGGCCTGAACGCCGGGAAGAACGAAGATGCCGACTCCAATGATGCAGCCGATGCCAAGCGCAATAAGGTCCCAAACACGCAGAGTCTTCCTAAGGGAATGACCGGCTTCGGTTGTCTCGGAAAGAAGCTCAAGCAGGGGTTTTGTCCTGAACAAAGGTCCGCTCATGGCTTTTGGGTTTATACCACAGCCGGAAAGTCAGGTCAATTTGTCAATCCGGCTCAAATCGCCGCCAAGAGATGCGGCCAATTATTTTTTGGAGCCTGGTTTATCGGCGGGCTTTTTTCGGGGAGCCTGAAGATCAACCCAATTCTCCATGAACTTTTTTCCGCCAGCCGGGGGACCGCCTTCGGCAAGCAGGGATTCGAAAATAGCCTTAAGGTGGGCATACGGCAAGGTGCCGATGATCATCCGGTTGTTGATAATGAGCGTCGGGGTTGACCGCAGCCCGTAAGCAAACTTATCCGAGGTTTTATCATATTCAGTGCCGGTACCGATGATTTTCTGGACGAGGTCTTTGGTGGCCTGATCGTTTAGGGCGCCTTCCACGCCGAATCTATGGGCCAAGAGTGTCCGCCATCCGGGCGTCTTCGCCTTGGAAAAGTTCTCGAAGATCTCGTCATGAATTGCATTGAACTTCGCCGGATCATGGGCCGCCATATAAGAAAGGTCACAGGAGCCAGGATGCTTGTTGCTCTTCTCCGGGACAACGTGATTGCAGGCATCCAGCGGAAAGAACTGGAAAGCGATATTGATCTTTCCGTCGTATTCTTTCTTAAGCAATTTCAACTGCTTGTAGAGGAACAGACAATCGGGACACAGAAAATCCACATATTCGACGACGCGAATAGGTGCCTCCTCAAAACGCTCGGTCGCCCTGGCCGTCCAGAAGGGCGAAATAAAACTCGGATTGCTGACCTCGGCCAGGCTGTAATATTCCTGAACGACTTTAGTGGCCACTCCCCCCAATTGCGCCTGCTTCTTAGCCTGATAAAAGTTATGAAAACCATAGGCGCCGGTCACGAGCACCCCGGCGAAAACCAGGAGATATTTAATCGAAGGGGACAGAAAAGCGCGCCTTC
>CAZLFV010000190.1:0-2873 GCA_964558915.1 uncultured Eubacteriales bacterium
AAGCCCATCTTCAGCCAGAACTGGACATCGGAAATCCCGAGGCCGCCCGCTTTTTGGAAGACCAGAAGGGGAGTTTTGCCCTCTTTCGTCCAATTGAGTCCATCCACGATTCTAACCAGGTCTTCGTCCGTCGGTTTTGACGGGATGTCCACGCTGGTTTGCAAGCTGAAGGGTTTCTTCAGCCTGTCCTCAAGCCATTTCTTCTCTATGGTGATATTGAACTGATCATGACGCACGGGTTTGCTGCTGTCGTACTTAAGCGCCTCCTGATAATGCTTCAGCGCCTCCGGCCTCTTTCCCTGGAGGTCCTTGAGAAGTCCCATCCAGCCGAGGGCGGCGAATTTGTCCAAGCCTTCCCTGTGGAGGCCAGAAACCCTCTCGAAGCAGTCGAACGATTCGGGATACTGGCCGAGTTCGAAGAGGTCCAATCCCAGCCCATACCAGATATCGCTGTTCCGGATGCCCTCATCCTTGATCGTTTCATAGACCGCCGGACTGTCCTTGCTTGTCCATCCCAGGGCGAGCGCGTCTGCCGCCTCCGGTGAAATCGGGGTGAGCGGCTTGTCGAGCATGGCCAGCTTCCTCTCCGGGTCGAGGACCGCTTCCTTTAGCTTCGCCTTGCTCTTGAAAATGAGGACATTTGTGTCCAAAAGCCGGTCGGCGGACTGGACCTCCTCCGTTCCGTCCTCGAAGACGACCTTGACGGGAACGGGCATCCTCATCGTGCCGAGCTTGCTGATTTTGACCGTGGACAGATATTCGTCCCCCGCCTTGACGGAACCCTCTGTCTTGATCTTATAGCAAAGATAGGCATTCGAGCGGACCCACTGATCGAAGAACCAGCCGAGGTCCTGCCCGCTCTCTTTCTCGCAGAACCTCTGGAAATCCTTCCAGCCCAGCCGCTTCCCTCCGTATTCATGCAAGCATCTCTTGAAGATTTTCATGAACTCCGGCCGGCCGAGGACGGAATCGAGGGCAAAAATGATGCTCGGCCCCTTGCTGTGGATGACCGTGTTGTTGTGATCGTAATGAATTTCTTCTACTCGCGCCGGTGGGATATCAACGGTGAGGTCGTAGTAGCTGCGCAGGCCGTTGACATAGTTCCCCATCCAGTCGGCTCTCCTCTCCGGGTCGAGTTTCCGGGCCATCATGTATTCAGTGTCGATGAAGATCCCCATACCGATCCAGAGCCAGGCGGGGTCGTCCTGGTCAAGAACCCACTCCCCCCAATATTCGTGTCCGATTTCGTGAGACGTGATGTGCTGCCACCAGACAAGCGATTCGCCGTCTTTAAATGTCTCCAGGCCATGGATGGCGACAATGCCTGTGGCAAAGGGATAGCCGCCCCAGCGGCCCTTTCCGCCGGGGATGATGTTCAGAAACGGGAAGGGATAGAAGCCCAGCCAATCCCGGCAGAACTTGATGACGTCCACCGCGGTATCGAGGCAGGCGGCGGCGGCTTTTGCCCCTTTCTCAGTTGCCAATGCGGTGATGAGAACCCCTTCGGATTCCCGGGTTTCCACTTTCATGCCCTTGCCAAGATAGATGCCGAAAGTCCTGGCCCCTTCGTTCTCATAGCGGCCGGTCTTAGCGTTCAGGCGGCCGCTCGCCGCCAGGGCAAAGCCTGCCGGGACGTCGAGTTTGACCGAGAAGGAATCATGGAGCGGCAGCCCATCCCACCAGAGTCTGGGGAACCAGCTTGTGTCTCCCAACTCCGTATCCTCGGGCGAAAACTCGACCGCCTTCCTGAACGCGACCACGAGCTTCATCCGCTTCCCGGGAGGCAGGGGCATGGGGAGAGGATAGAACAGGGGCGAGGCAAGAACCGGTTTGTTCTCCGGATTCAGGGGCGTCAAGACGCTTCCGGACGCGGTTACCGAAATCGTCGACGCAGGTCCCATCGACCAGGCAAAGGCTAAAACGTCCATGGGCCGGAGGCCGGTGTTTTTCAGGATAATCGTCTCCGTGCCGTCGATGGCGCCTTTTGGGGAGAGGTCAAGGCGGGCGTCGATGACATAGTGGCTTTTCGGCGGGTCCGCCGGCGCCCAATAGGCATCCTGAGCGAGGAGAAAACTCTGGAAACTGGAGCACACGAGAATAAGAAAGACCGATGATACAAGTTTATGGACGTGCGGGGCCGGTGTTTTCCTCATTTTATTCCTCCCGGAAAGGCATTCATCCATATTATACCCTTGATTTGTCCAAAAGGTTTGCGGTCAGCCGACTGTCGCAGGAATAAAATCCATTGGCTTCCCCCTGGGTGTGCCGGGACGGCCGGACCTGTTATCTCAAGAAAAGTGAAAATCAAGATTTCGGGCGGAGGAAGATGTCCTCCTGTTCGGCCAATATAATTAACCCCTGCTCAGATATCAAATAGTCCCAAATATCACCCCTGGATTCATCTTGGGAGGCGATTGCCCAGGGTTTAACCCTGGGGCATTATCTTGGCGCGGCCGGATGGAAGGCCGCACGCCTTGAGAAACCATGAGCACCGAGAGGCGCAGTAAGCAGGACCGAAGACGGGTGTCCACCCGGCCGTTGAGCCGGCACTCTTTGCTGGGGCGCCGGAAAACAGCCCGGCGGCAGGAAGAGGACAGCAATTATTACGTCGATCGGTACGAGCCCCGCTACCTCATTCTGATCAGCCTGATCCTGATCCTGTGTATCTTGGACGCCTATTTCACCTTGAGGATCATCGACCTCGGGGGGAAGGAACTGAATCGATTCATGCTGGTCTTTCTCAATACGAACGCGGTCGCCGCGCTAGTTTTTAAGTACCTCGTCACGGCGGTCTGCATCGGCTTCATCCTTGAAGGATAAAGGATAAGCATTTCGTTTTCTGCTGTGTCGGCCGAATGATCTCTCGAGCACGG
>CAZLFV010000191.1:0-2814 GCA_964558915.1 uncultured Eubacteriales bacterium
AGAATACGCCGGGCTTCCGCTCGCTGATAAGACCAAAACTTTTTTCACTTTCGACCTCTGCGCCCCCGCCTGCACCCTTCGTTATGCCGATAACCAGCAGGCCTGCCGCGATTTCGCCCTCAAGCAGGGCGTTGAGGTCTTTGACGTGGACAGGGGCATCGGCACCCATGTACTCATGGAAGAGGGCCTGGCTCAGCCAAATAGCACGGTTGTGGGCACAGACAGCCATATGAACATTCTCGGTGCTGTCGGATGCTTTGGCCAGGGCATGGGCGACGTGGACATCACCTTCGCTTTTCGCTCCGGGAGAACATGGTTCGAAGTTCCGGAGACGGTGAAGGTGGTGATCAAAGGTACCTACAAGCCTCCTACCTCAGCCAAAGACCTGACCTTGTTTCTCCTTAAGGAATTGGGGACGAAAAAGATCGCCCTCAGAGCGGCCGAGTTTTATGGCCCTGCGGTGGCCGGCCTCAATCTTTCGGGCCGTTTGACCCTGGCGAGCATGATCACGGAAATGGCCGGCATCATCGGGTTTATTCCGGAAAGGTTCGAAGCGGCAAAACAAGAGATCATAAGCCTGATCCGGACGCCCCGGGCAATTGCTTCTTCCGTGTCGGCCGATGAAGATGCAGCTTATGCCGAAATTATCCAGCTTGATGTCCAGGGCCTCCCTGCTCTGGTCGCTGCTCCGTTTTCTCCGACAAATGTGAAGCCCGTATCAGAGCTTCGCGGGATCAAGATCCATTCAGGTTTCATCGGGTCATGCACAAACGGCAGGGTTGAAGATTTCGCCGAAGCGGCCAAGATCCTCAAAGGAAGGAAGGTCAAGAAGGGAGTCATGCTGAAAGTCGTGCCGGCGACGCGGCGCGTCTATGAGGAACTCATATCGCGGGGAATCCTCGAGGACTTGTTTCAAAGCGGAGCAATCATCCATAATCCCGGTTGCGGCGGCTGCGCGGAGGGTCATGTCGGGCTGACCGGAAAGGGCGAGGTCCAGATCAGCACGGGGAATAGAAATTTTGCCGGAAAGCAGGGCAAAGGCCAAACGTATCTCGCCAGTCCTGCGGTCGTGGCGGCCTCTTGCGTTTTGGGCGAGATCGCCTCTCCGGAGGACGTTTGAAATGGAAAAGACATTGTGCCGCGGTAGGATTTGGGTGCTCCTGGACCGGGCCGGCCGCCTGATCGAAGACATCGACACAGACCAGATATTCCACAACGCTTTTCTACATATCACCGAGATCTTGGAGATGGGACAGTACGCGCTCGGGAACCTGGAAGGATGGAAAGATTTCGCGGCTAAGGTCAGGTCGGGAGACATCCTCGTCACCGGCCGGAATTTTGGGGCGGGTTCCTCCCGCCAGCAGGCCGTCGACTGTTTTATCGCCCTCAAGATCGGTGCGATCCTGGCGCCTTCTTTTTCGTCGATCTATTTCAGGAATGCCGTTAATTCCGGGTTGCCGGTTCTTAGGTGCGGGGCGATTGAAGAATTGGCCGGCCAGCGCCTCGAATCCGGGGACGAAATCGAGGTCGATGTGCGGTTGGGAAAGGGTCTCAACTTGAGCAAAAATTTCCGGTTCGAAATCGAACCCATGAGTGGGGTCCAATGGGATATCTTTCAAGCGGGGAACCTGTTTGCCTTCGGAAGGGCCCTCAACCGGGGAAACTGATATGCTGATCCTGGCCCTGGACACGACAACGGCCAGCGGCTCGGTTGCCCTCCTTGAAAAAACGCGGCTTCTTGGAGAAATAAATTCTGAAATTTCTGGTTCGCACTCGACCAGGCTTCTCCGTTCGGTGGATCATATTTTGCGGGCGAGCTCTCTAAGAGTTGAGGGCATGGGGGGATTTGCCGTGGCTGCCGGTCCGGGCTCCTTCACCGGAATCCGTATTGGCCTGAGCACGATCAAGGCTTTTGCCTTTGCTTCGGGCAAACCGGTCGCTCCTGTCTCCTCTCTCTCAGCCTTGGCCCTGAAGCTCAAGGACTCGAGGAGCCGGCTGGTCTCGCCTGTCATCGACGCCAAGAAAGGCGAAATCTATGCCGCCCTTTTTGAGTGCGCGGGCGACAAGCTCGATGAGGTCATCCCCCAGGGGGCCTACACTCCTGATCAATTCCTGTCCGCGCTGCCCGCGCACAGGATGATCACCCTGATCGGGAACGGCGTCGAGGTGTACAGGGAAAAAATCAGGGCTTATTTGAAGGACAAAGCCAGGTTCTCAGCCCGTTCCCTGTTCATCGCCTACGAAGTGGGAGTGCTGGGGTATGACATCCTGAAAAAGGGCCGCGGAGTGCGCGGCGAAGAGCTCCAGCCCCTCTATTTTCGAAAATCCCAGGCGGAGGAGAAAAAATAGAACAGGACAAGCTCCCGGGGAGATTATTCTTTCTCAGAAGAATGGAGGAACGAGACCTCCCTTCTGTTCTTGAAATTGAAAAACTGTCTTTTCCCAATCCCTGGCATGAGAGCACGTTCCGGGGGGAAATCCAGAACGTGCCCATTTCCTTTCCTTTGGCCATCGTCCATACCACACTTCACAAGGTTATTGGCTACATTGTTTTCTGGTTGATCGGAGAGGAAGTCCAGATCAACAACATTGCCGTCCATCCCGATTTCCGGCGACTGGGAATTGGGGAGCAGGTCCTGCGTCAGGTGATCGAGCAAGTCAGATGGAGGGGAGCCAATTTCATCACCCTGGAGGTTCGGCCCTCCAATAAAGGGGCCCTGGTGTTGTACAAGAAAATCGGTTTCAGGATGCTGGGAGTGCGGAAAAATTATTATACGAACCCCCCTGAGGACGCCTTTGTCCTCGGGTTGAATG
>CAZLFV010000192.1:0-2684 GCA_964558915.1 uncultured Eubacteriales bacterium
ACCGACGGGACTGGCTCCCCGGGGTGCGGGGGCAGGGGGCGGCTTCATCCCGCCCAGAGGAGGTAAAATCGATTATCGAGCCAAAATTAATAACTGCCCTTACCCCCCCAACTTTTTGCTACTTACCTGCGATTTATGGACCCCCAAAACTCTTTCAGCGCCCTCCCCTGCCCGGAGAACTCAAGGCCTCCAACGTAAGGCTTGAAAGGAGGGCGGCGCGGGCCTGAGGGAGGACCGGAACGGACTTGTCCGCACCAAATTGCCCGGGTGGGTTCAGCGGTGAAACAAGCGCGAGCTGATTTTGAGGAGGCTGCGGAAGGGGACTCCGGCGCTGACCGTGCCCAAGCGGGGCAGGATTGAAAAAAGAGCTTTGAGCCTGTCCCGGAAGCGGCTGCCGTGGAGCAGGACTAGAGAGTTTTCCAGGAGGCGCGACTTTGGCTCTTCGTACGGAAACCACCACAGGCGCTTTCGCTTTCGGGCGAAATCGGAGCTGACGAACTTGATGTTTGAGACCTCGAGCAGGCCGTAGGGTCCATGGGTCCGGCCCATCCCTGTCTGCTTGATCCCGCCCCAGATGGCCTTGGGCTCGGTAAACGAGAACATATGGTCGTTCACGGTGACGGAACCGGCCTCAAGCCGCTCCGCAGCCCAGGAGGCTTTATTCTTATTTCTTGTCCAGACGGAAGCGGTCAATCCATAAATGCTGTCGTTAGCCAGCCGGATCGCTTCTTTAGGATCCGCAAATGGCATAACAGGAAGGACGGGGCCGAACGTCTCTTCGGTCATGACTTTCATCGAGTGATCGACTTTGGCCAAGACCGTCGGCGGGAAAAAATAGCCGAGCCTATTCTCCAGCCGCTTCCCTCCGCACAGAACCTCCGCTCCTTTTTCCACGGCTTCCTTGATATGTTCTTCGACGAGCTTGAGCTGGCCGAGATTTTCCATCGGACCGATATCCACCCCGGGATCAAGGGGGTCCCCTACTTTAAGAGCCCGGGTTAATGCTAACAGGCGATCGATAAATGGGGCGGCGATTTCTTGAGCGACATAAATTCTTTCTACCGAGGCACAGCTCTGGCCGGCGTTCATGAACCCTGCCCAGGCCGCTCCTTGGGCCGCCGCCTCCACATCTGCGTCCTCGAAGACGATCATGGGGTCCTTGCCCCCGAGCTCGAGGACGATATTGGTCAGGTTCCTGCTGGCGAGCTCCATGATTCTTTTGCCCACGGGAACGCTCCCGGTGAAAACAATGGAGTGGATCTCAGAATTCGTGATCAACTCTTCGGCCTGAGGGACGCGGCAGGGCACGATATTCAAGGCGCCCTCGGGAAGGCCGGCTTCAGCAAAAATCTCCCCGATCAAGAGCGCCGTAAAGGGGGTCGATGTCGAGGGCCTGAGAATGACAGAGTTCCCCGCGGCGAGTGTGCTGATAACATCGCAAAACGGAATCAGAAGCGGGAAATTCCAGGGAGATATGACCAGAGTGGGGCCCAGAGGCTGGTAAACAAAGGCGTTTTTCTTGTGGGCGAAAAGAGGCACATGAGCTTTGACTCTTTTCGGAGCCATTGTCCTATGCTGGTTGTGGCCGTAGTAATCCAACGCCTCGAGGGGAGTTAAAACCTCGACGGCAAGAGATTCCGGAAAGGGAGAGCCTTTTTCCAGCGAAATGAGCCGCGCGGCCTCGGTCGCCCTCCGGCAAAGGATTTTCTTCGCCGTTAAGAAGACCTTTTGTCTTTCAGAGTGAGACATGGCGCGCCAGACGGGGAATGCCGCTTTGGCGGCCTCAATAGCCTTGGCGCAGTCCGCGGATGAAGCCAAGCAGGCTTCTCCGATGGGGGCTAGGGTGGCGGGATTTTCTACAGTGATCTTTTCTTCAGAGGCGACGCGATTGTTGGCGATAAAAAAACGACCGTCGAGGTTGTCCATTCCTTATAACCTTCCCGTGATTAATCTCTTCGCCCAGGATAAAAAGAGGAAGGGATAAGCATCGATGATCAAATCCAGCCGGAAAAGGGGGTTGATGATGCCGGCTTTGAGACAGAGCCAGAGGACGAGGCTCTTGTGCTTGGGCGGGCAGCCCCTGACCTTGCGTTTTACCCTTGCGGAGACCGTTCCTTCCACCCGCGTGCATGAGCCGATGAGGAGCAGCCGATCGGCCGTCACATCACCCCTGTATTTGCCGATAACGGCCGTCCAGGAAGGAAGGTTGTGCCAGAGCTTGGGCTTTCTATCCTTGATCATATAGAGCCAATCCAGAAAGACGCCGTGGCAGCCGCCGGTGCAGTAGGGTTCACCGCTGAGGACTTTGATGCCGCAGTCGACGTCGTCGACTTTGATGAACCCGGTCTCCCAATCTTTCGTCCGCTCCCTGACTTCATCGAGAGAAATATCCCCGGCGATTTCGATGTCGCTGAGGTCGATGGGCCCGTAGCCGCGCTCATGCGCCGAAGCGAGATGGCCCACGCGGCGCGGGTCGAGATGAAGAATGTGGGCGCAAACAACATCATGGGCGAGCGGGTTTGTAGCCATGATAATGATTCCCAAGTGATAGCCGTGCTGCGTGAGGTGATTTCCACCCCAGGAGGCCTCGATAGCGTCCGTGGCGATAAAATCCGGATATCCCACTTCGAGGAGGTCGACAATTTTCTCGTCCAGGTTATAGTTGTGATTCCACATCCTTTCCC
>CAZLFV010000193.1:0-2669 GCA_964558915.1 uncultured Eubacteriales bacterium
CTTCTAGGGTTTTCCCATTGTATGACCCCGCTCAAACAAAAGTCAAAACCTATTTTGTGCCCAGAATCTGAGCTGGAGCTGTTGACTTCGGATCCAATTCCCTAATGATCATCTCTACCGCACGTCGATAATTCAGGCTTCGCCATTTCATTTGACTCTTTCTCTTTTGATTATTATTCTATTCTCATCTCCGGGAGAGAGGCGCTAATGAAATGCCCCAAATGTCAGTTCGATAACCCCGACTCGACAAGCTTCTGCGGGAAGTGCGGGACAAAACTCCAGCCGTCAGCGGAGGTTATGTTCTCTGTAACCAGGACCCTCGAAACGCCGGTCAGAAGGCTAAAGGTTGGCTCCATCTTTGCCGAGAGATACGAGATTCTTGAGGAACTGGGAAAAGGCGGGATGGGAGAAGTCTACAGGGTCAAAGACCAGAAACTCGATGAAGAGATGGCCCTAAAGGTCCTGAAGCCGGAAATCGCCGCCCACAAGGAGATCATCGAACGTTTCAAGAATGAACTGAAGTTCGCCCGAAAGATCGCCCACCGGAACGTCTGCAAGATGTACGACCTCAACGAAGAGGAAGAGGTCCTCTACATCACGATGGAATATGTGAAAGGCAAGGACCTCAAGAGCTACATTGGGGGCAAGCCAAAACTCTCCCAAGAGGAAGCAATTACTATCGCCAAACAGGTATGTGAAGGACTGGCCGAAGCCCACGAGCTAGGGGTCATCCATCGCGACCTGAAACCCCAGAATATTATGATCGACGAGAAGGGCCAAACGAAGATCATGGACTTCGGCATAGCCCGATCGATTGAAGCCCCGGGAGTAACACAGACTGGGATGATGATCGGAACGCCTGATTACATTTCTCCTGAACAGGCAGAAGGTGCTGAAGCCGATCAGCGCTCAGATATTTACTCATTAGGAGTGATCCTGTATGAGATGGTTACGGGGAGCGTTCCCTTCAAAGGAGATACAGCCCTGAGCGTGGCGATCAAGCACAAGACTCATGTGCCCCCCGACCCAAGAAAGTTGAACCCTGAGCTTTCCGAAAACTTCGCCCGTTTGATCCTGAGATGCATGGAGAAGGATGCCGGGGGGAGATATCAGACGGCCAGGGATCTATTGTCCAATTTGGACAAGGTCGAGAAGGGCGTCCCCATAGACAGAGCCGTACCAATCAAGAAAAAGGTCGAGATCAACTGGAAGAGAGTGTCAATCTTCGGAGCAGCCGCGGTTCTATTGGTTTTGCTCATCGCGGGCGCACTCTTTCTCTTCCGGCCGCGGATCAGCTCCATCGCGGTCCTGCCGTTCAAGAACCTCACCGGAGACGCCAGCCAAGATTATTTCGTCGACGAAATCGCGGACGAATTAATCACACATCTCGGCCGGATCGGGGCATTAAGGGTGATCTCCTTCACTTCGACCATGCAATACAAAGGCGCTAAAAAGTCGCTGCCGGAGATCTCCCGGGAACTCAACGCGGATGCGATCGTCGAGGGAACGGTCCAGCAAGCCGGCGATAACGTGGGCCTCCACGTGCGGTTGATGAAGGCGCGTCCCGAGGAGCGAAGCCTCTGGGAAGGAACGTATAACCGGACCATCTCCGATACATTGGTCATGTACGGCGACATCGCCCGGGCTATCAGCCAGAAAATCAACGTCAAGCTGACCCCTCAAGAAGAGACGCACTTCACGAGCGCCAGCCGGATCAATCCAGAGACCTACAAGGCCTATCTGAGGGGGTGTTATTATTTGAACTTTGGGACCACGGACGAGGATATCAACAAAGGCATCAGCTATTTTCAGCAGGCGATTGATAAAGACCCGGCCGACCCATGGGCCTACGCGGGCCTGGGCTATGCTTATGTTTCTCTCGGACACAGCCCGGCGTCGCCGCCGGACGCCTGGCAGCAGGCCCGGGCGGCGGCGGAGAGGGCACTGAAGCTGGATGAGAACATGGCTGAGGGCTACGCCATTCTCGCCGACGTCAAGACCTACTACGAACACGACTGGAAGGGAGCCGAGCAAAACTTCAAGCGGGCCATGGAGCTCAATCCCAGCCTGCCCATGAACCATTACCATTATGCTTGGTATCTCGTTCTCTTCGACCGTCTGGACGAGGCCATCGCGGAACACAAGCGGGCCCAGGAACTCGACCCTCTGACGCCTTTGCATACCGCCTGGCTGGGCTCGTTGTATTTTATGAAGGGCCAATACGACAAGGGGATTGAGGAAGCCCGGAAGTGCCTCAAACAGAACCCTAACTATGGCCTATCGTGGATGCTCATCGGGTCAGGATATGCGCTGAAAGGGATGTACAAAGAGGCGATCGAGGCCCAAAAGAAGGCGGTCGAGATCACTCCTTTTTGGAGGAGCCAACTGGGCGAGACCTATGCGCTGGCTGGCCAGAAGGACGAGGCCCTGAAAATTCTAGCCGAGCTTCTGAAAGACCCTGCCTCCGCCTATAAGGCGAGCACTCTGGCTGGATTGTATGCAGCCCTTGGTGACCCCGAAAATGCCTTTAAGTGGCTGGCTTACGAACCAAGCCATGCCTGGACCCCCTGGTTCCGGGTTAATCGATTGTGGTCCGCCTGGCGCAGCGACCCGCGCTTCAAGGAGATGCTGCGGAAATTCAACCTGCCCGATGTGAAATAATCAGCCAA
>CAZLFV010000194.1:0-2634 GCA_964558915.1 uncultured Eubacteriales bacterium
GAGCCGGGTATGGTGAACACCCAGGCCCAGGCGATCTTGTAGGCCAGTCCCCAGCGAATGGCTCCAAATTTAGTAGTAGCGCCAACACCTATGATGGAGCCTGTGATCGTATGCGTGGTGGAAACGGGCATGCCGAGCACCGATGAAAAAAGGATTGATGTAGCCGCTGCGGTCTCGGCACTGAACCCGTGCACCGGCTTGAGCTTGGTCATTCTCATCCCCAAGGTTTCGATTACTCGCCAGCCTCCGGTCAGCGTCCCCATGGCTATAGCAAAACGGCAAATGAGAATTACCCAGTAGGGGACATAAAACGTTTTTCCCAGGTGCCCGGTGCTGAACAGAAGCATGGAAATGACGCCCATGGTCTTTTGAGCGTCATTTGTCCCGTGGCCCAAGCTGTAGAGGGCAGCAGACACCAGCTGAAGGCGCCGGAACCACCTGTCAACCAGTTGAGGAACTTGGCTCCGGCAGATCCAATAAACAGAGATCATGATGATGAATCCCAGCAGCATTCCCAGCAACGGGGCAACAAATATAAAGACAAAGACCTTGAGGATTCCAGAAACGAGCAGAGCTTTGAACCCGCTCTTGATAATAGCCGTGCCGATCAGCCCTCCGACTAAGGAGTGGGAAACGCTGATGGGAAAACCCAAATGGGTGCAAACATAGGACCAAGCAATGGCGCCGACCAGCGTGGCGAGAATCAACGACGAGGTGATAATCGTTGTGTCGACGATTCCTTACCCGATGGTCTTGGCCACCTGGACGCCAAAGACAAAAGCGGCCACAAAATTAAAAAAGGCGGCCCAGATAACTGCCAGGCGCGGCGAGAAGACACGCGTCGATATGACTGTAGCGATCGAGTTGGCCGCATCGTTCATGCCGTTGACGAAATCAAACAGCAAGGCCAGAAAAATTATGACGATTATGAATGCCATTGCCTCAGGTGTTTTCGAGAACGATGCCTTCTGTAATGTTGGCCGCATCCTCACAGCAGTCTGTGGCCCGTTCCAGATATTCCAGGATGTCCTTCCATTTAACGAGCTCGAAAGGATTTTTCTCCTCGCGAAAGAGGCGGGCGACTGTGCTGCGGCGGATGTAATCGGCTTGGTCTTCAAGACGATTGATTTCCACGGTCAACTCCAGGATCCGGGCCGGCGTCTTGAGATTGCGCAACATACTGACCATTTCCCGGACAAGATTGACGCTTTCCAAGAGGACATTGGCGAGGTCGAGAGCTTCGTTGCAGACACAGTCCGGGCAATAAAGGTCGAATCGCGAGGCGGCAGCTTCTGCCATGTCAAGGATATCATCGAGACGCCCGGCGAGCTGATGAATATCCTCTCTGTCGATGGGCGTGACAAACGTCCTATGCAAATGGGCCATCAGGTTGTGGACGATCTGATCTGTATGATGTTCGATGGTCTTTATATTCTGGGCCTGCTCGCGCAAGTTTTCATGGGATTCGAGCATCTTGACTAAAGCATGGACTCCTTCCCTAATGCCGGCGGTAATTTCGTTAAATAGGTCGAAAAAGACTTCATCTCTGGGAACTAATGATTTAAACATTTGCTTCTCTCCTTTTCAAGAGAATCTCTTCCCGGAATGATAACGAAAGCGAAGATATTATCTAACACAAATGCAGGCGTATATCACGAGGGGCCATTTGGCTGTCCCCTTGATATTTTTGGTCCGAAATTCTTCAACGCCGGAAAAACGGCCACAAGATGATCTGAAAAGTGCGTCAGCCGGAGTTGTTGAGATTCCTGGTGGAGTGTGATAAAAAAGCCAAAATGGAGGGTTTTCATGGCCAAGTTTGAAGGAGTGAAATGGGCGCCCCGGCAGATGGGCTACCGTCTGGCGGAAAAGCAGTTCGTCCTCCAGGAAGCGGACGCCAAAGTCTACGCCGTTTCCCGGTCTCTTCATTACGGATTGTTCCTTGCCTTTGAGGGGATCCGGTTTTTCTCCAAACGGAATACCGGCGGTGAACTCGAAGTCGTTTTTCTCAACTGGCACAGCAACCTCGAGCGGTTTAAGAAAGGCATTTCCTTTAATCTCAGTTTTGACCAGCAGGGGCTTGTCCCGACCGTAGAAGAGCTGGAAAACGTCTTCATCCATCTTTATCTCAGGGACGCGTCCATGCGCGAATTCCTGGAAGAGATGGCCGAGCTGGGGAGCCAAGGATATCTCCGGCCCTTCACCGTGGACGAGGAACAATCGATCGGGGTGACTTTTCCGGCTCAGCCGTCGATCCGGGCCATGGCCTGCCGCTACGACCGGTATCTCGGGGAGCCTTTCTGCGGGGTCGTCGTGCCTCACCTGGTCCGTGTCGTCGGTGCTAACAAGACGGGCTGCCTCAAACTGGGAGTCAATTATTTAATCAGCGTGAAGGCGGTCGACGAGGCCTCAAAAATCTGTCCCGAGGCGGCATCTGCTCTTTTTCTGGACGACAACCCCGGCGCTCGAATCGAGGACCGCCAGATCACCGAATGGGACTCGTCCTGCTGTCTCTTCGGCCTGCGTAACGGCTCGGTCATCAAGATTCCCGAAAGCCCGCTCATCCTTCCTTCAGTGACTATTCAGGGTATTGTGGCGATCCTCAGAAACATGGGAATTCCCGTCGAGGAACGGCCG